>NZ_JAWIRX010000010.1:30496-169742 GCF_036319965.1 Stenotrophomonas sp. SMYL41
TTGGGGCGGGCGGGGGCCGTCAACCCCATCTACCTTTACGAGTCTGGCGTCTGCCGGCCAGCGGCCGGCACTACCCGTAGATCCACGCCATGCGTGGATGCCGCCCCGGCAGAATCAGCCGCCTCCGCCTGCCTTCCAGTAATACCGCACCACGTGGAAGAACACCGGGGCGGCGAAGCACACCGAATCGAGCCGGTCGAGCATGCCACCATGGCCCTCGATCATGTGGCCCCAGTCCTTGATGCCGCGGTCGCGCTTGATCGCCGACATCACCAGGCCGCCCCAGAATCCCATCAGGTTGATCAGCAGCGACAGGCCGAACGCCTGCAGCGGCGTGAACGGGGTGATCCACCACAGCGCCGCGCCCAGCGCACTGGCACTCAGCACGCCGCCCACGAAGCCCTCCACGGTCTTCGACGGCGACAGCTTCGGCGCAATCAGGTGCCTGCCCAGCAACTTGCCCCAGATGTACTGCAGCACGTCCGAGGACTGCACCACGATCACCAGGAAGGCGAACAGCAGCACGTTGCGCGACGGGTCATGGCCGGGCACGTGCAGGTTCAGCAGCAGCGGCACGTGCGAGATGCAGAACACGCAGATCATCAGCCCCCACTGCACCTTCGCCGTGCGCTCCAGGTAGTGCGTGGTGTCGCCACCGATGGTCGACAGGATCGGCAGGAACAGGAACGCGTACACCGGGATCAGAAGCGTGTACATGCCGTACCAGTCGATCCACACCAGGTAGTACTGCCAGGGCAGCACGATGTAGAACGCGGCCAGCAACGCGTAGTAGTCCCCTGAGCGTGTCGGTGCCAGGGTGATGAACTCGCGCAGCGCGAACAGCGAGATGATCGCGAACAGCACGATCACGCCGGCACGGCCGAAGAACAGCGCCAGCCCGACCACGATCGCCATCACCCACCAGGCACGGATGCGTGAAACCAGGTTGGCGATCACCGCACTGGGCCGACCGCGCTGGCGCCAGCGCAGGGTCTCGGCCACCAGCGTGGCCAGCACCAGCACCGCACCGACACCGGCAAACAGCAGGCCGGTCTGCTGGCCTACGCTCTGCGTTGCCAGATCGCCAGATACATCCAACACGAAACTCATGCACGCCCCCCGTTCGGCGCCAGGTCCAGCAGCGCCTGCCGGCTGCGGGCCAGGAAGGCCGCCTTGTCCTCGTCGGCCTGCAGCCGCAGCGGCGTGCCAAAGGTGGCCGTGCACAGCAGCGGCAGCGGCAGGAACCGCCCCTTGGGCATCACCCGCTTCAGGTTGTCGATCCACACCGGCACGAACTCCAGCTCCGGCCGTTGCCGCGCCAGATGGTAGATGCCGCTCTTGAACGGCAACAGCGGCTCATCGCCCACATTGCGGGTACCTTCCGGAAACAGGATCAGCGAGCAGTCTTCGTCCACCGCGTCACGCAGCACCTGCAGCGGGTCCTGCCGGCGCTGGCCGGCCTCGCGTTCAACCAGCACGCCGTTGAACACCGCGTCGATCAGGTAGCGGCGCAGGCCATCGCGCTGCCAGTATTCGGCCGCAGCCACCGGGCGCACCTGGCGCCGCAGTGCTGGTGGCATCGACGACCAGATCAGCACGAAGTCACCATGGCTGGCATGGTTGCCGTAATACACGCGTCGTTCGCTGGACGGCGCGCAGCCGATCCACAGCGCGCGGGCGCCGGTCACCACATGGATCGCGCCACTGCAGGCGCGGGCAATCAGCTCGGCGAACATTGGTCCCTCCCGTTCACGTCTGCGGCCACAACACGGCCAGCACCAGCAGTGCGAACTGCACTGTGGTCAGCAGGTATTGGCGCAGCAGCAGGCGGCGCATGCCGGCCCAGCGCGCGTCCCAGCCGCGCAGCGGCGCATCGGGCGCCGCGCGACGCAGGCCACTGTCGTGCAGCAGCTGATCGGTGCGGCGCGCAGCGGCTTCGCCGTCCAGGCCCTCATCGCGCAGCAGCTGCAGCAGGCTGGCATCCAGCCCGACCCTCCACGCCTGGCAGGCCTGTGCGATACCCACGGCAACACTGATCAGCAACAGGCCGGCAGCGATCATCGCCAGCCCCGGCTCGATGCCGAGCAGCAGCAACGCCACCAGCAACAGGCCCAGCGACAGCAGCGCCGGCCAACGCCCCTGCCGCAACAGCAACTGCATGGTCGCCAGATCGGGGGCCCTGCTCATGCGCGCGCTCCTGCAGCAGTGATGGCCTTCAGGTGCGCTGCGCCCAACACGATGCCGGGGCGTGCACCACGCACGATCGCCACCGCCGCGTCCGCGTCGGCCACACGACCACTGCGCAGCAGCCAGGTCGCCACACTGGCGGCGCTGCGCGAATAGCCCAGCGCGCAACAGACCAACAGTGGCCCCTGCATGCGCAGGCGCTCGATGGCCTCGGCCGCCGCGCGCAGCTGTTCCGGCGTGGGCACCACCAGGTCCAGCATCGGCACGCTGGCATACGCCGCGCCCGATGCACGACAGGACAGTTCAGCACAGGTATCGACCACGCCGACCAAGGGTGTTGGCAACGCAGCACAGGGAATGCGCCCCAGCCACACGCCATCCATCACCGGCACCGGCTGCGGCGCACGTCGCGTCCACAGCCGCGAATTGATCCAAGCCGCGCCCAGGTACGGCGCCAGCAACCAGCGCGCCGCCATGGTCAGCCGCCCATCGGCGCGCTTCTGGAACACCGCCGTGCCCAGCCCGGCATAGGCCAGCGCCACCAGCAGCAGCGACACCACCGGCCACAGCAGCCACAACGCCACACTCCGCAGCAGGATCACCGGCACCATCAGCACAGCGGCCCCCAGCAGGTACAACCCCGCCAGGCGCCAGCGCCCGGCATCACGTGCCGTGCGCCATGCACGCAGCGGTGGCGTGCCCTGCTCCGGCCACAGCCAGACGCACAGCCAGCCGGCCAGCAGGCCGGTCGGGATATCGATGAAGTGATGCTGGAACGTGGTCAGTACCGAAACGCCGATCAGCAGCGCCCACCCATGCAGCACCCAGCGCCACGCACCGTGCAGGTATTGCGCGAACTTCACCCACAGCACGATCAGCAGCACAATGTGCAGCGACGGCGCCTGGTTGAACGGCTTGTCGAAACCCAGCAGCACGTCGAACAGCCAGCCAAACACACCGCCAATCTCCGGCCGCTGGAAGCTGAAGCGCAGCGGCCACAGCAGGAAGCAACTCACGGCGATCAGCTGTGCACTGAACAGCCGCAGCGCGTGCCGGTCCAGTTCGAGGCGCTGCCGGCACAGGAAGAACGAGACCGCGTAGAACAGGTCGATCGACCAGTACGGCACGATCGTCCACGGCACGAACGGGATATGCGCCTCCCACGCGAACGCCATCACCGGCAGCGTAGCGTGGCGGCCGGCCATCCAGTTGGCGAAGCCATAGCTGGCGAAGAAGAACGGGCCCAGCAGGGCCAGCCACAACAGGGCGCGCCGCCAGGGGCGCCCCTCTGCGGCCAGCGGGGATGCGGCGAGCGTCGCCATCACGCGGTCCGGCGCGCCAGCGACACGGTGAAGATGCCGAAGTCGTCGATACGCTGCGCCACCTTCTCGAACCCGGCCAGGCGCACCAGCTCATCCATTTCCTGCTGGGTACGACGGCGCATCACCCACGCGGCGCCACCCCGATGGCTGGTAAGCGCGCGGGCGATGAACTCCAGCTGCGGGTGCCAGGGCTGGCCGGTATAGGCCAGGTAGCCGCCCGCCGGCACCGTCGCGGCAATGCCCTGCAGCGAGCGCAGCACCGCATCGTTGTCGGGGAACAGCTCGTACAGGCCCGATACCACCGCCAGCGTCGGTGCCGGGTCGACCTTCGCCAGCTGCACCGGGTCGAACGCATCGCCCTGTTCGAAGCGGGCGATGTCGGCCGCCCCCAAGCGCTCGATCAAGGCCTGGCCCTGGGTGACGTTCAGATCGCTGAAGTCACGCAGCACGATGCGCTCGGCGCGCTGTTCGCCCTGGCCCAGTGCTTCCAGCACATAGCGGCCATGGCCAGCGGCCACGTCCAGCACGCGCACCGGCGTGCCCTGCCCGCGCAGGCGCTGGGCAGCATCGCGCAGCAGTTCCTGCAGGTGCTGGCCACGCACGCGGATGCCGCGCCAGCCGATCGCGTCCAGATAATTGCGGTCGACCATGCGACCCAATGGGCCCTTGCCGCGCGCTTCATCGCGGTAGATGTAGTCGAGCGTGCTGCCCGAATCGAAACCGGTCTGCAGTCCCAGCGCGATGCCTTCAGAGAGCGTGCCGCCGAAGCGCAGGCCGCCACGTACCACGCGCCAGCGCAGGTCGGCCAGGCTGTTGCGCTCCGGTGGCCAGGCCAGGATCTCCGATTCCTCGAAGGTCGGCCCATGGCGGTGCGCATCGCGCCGTGACAGCTCACGCAGCGGTTCGGCGAAACGCGCCTGGATGAAGCTGCGGATGCGCGCCAGTGCCGGCGCCCGATCACGTTCGCCCAGCGTGTCGTGGAAGAAGCCCGGCAGGTGCACGCGCTCCTTGACCGGGCTGGACAGGCGCTCGTAGAAGCGGTCCTGCGGGCCACGATGCACGACGAAGTCCGAGCCGGACACCAGCAGCTGCACCGGCACACTGATCGCCTGCGCATCGGCGACGATGCGGTCGGCGGCCTCGTACAGGCCCAGCAGTACGCGCACCGAGATCGGCCGGGTGATCAGCGGATCGGTGCGGTAGCTTTCCACCCGCGCCGGGTCATGGGTCAGCCACTGCGGCTTGACGTAGCTGTTGACGAAGAAGTTGCCACGCAGCTTCTGCATCAAGGCCAGGCCCGGGCGTGCGAACGGCACGTACAGCTTCACCTTGAACGCCGGCGAAGCCATCACCAGCGCGCGCAGGCGCGGTGCGTAATCGTGCACCCAGGTCGCGGCAACCACCGCTCCCACGCTTTGCGCGATCACCACGATGTCCTGCACCGCGATGCCATGCTCGGCGCCGATATGGGCAATGAAGCTGTCCAGATCGCGCACCAGCGCCGGGAAGCCCTGTGCATCGCCACGTGCGCCCGGCGAACGGCCATTGCCACGCGCGTCCCAGGCGAAGAAGGCGGTGTCGGGCAGGTCCAGCTCATCGACCAGGTGGGTGACACGCCCGGAGTGCTCGTGGCCACGATGCAACAGCACGATGGCCTTGGTGGCCGGGGTGGCGGTGGTGCCCGCCCAGTACCGGTAGAACAGCGGTACCTGGTCGAAGCTGTGGAATTCCCGTTCCTGCGCCTGGCGCATGCAATCTCCTGATTGTCTTTTTGTATCTTGATTAATTCGGCGAAACCGCCGCTTCCCGCAGTCCACGACGGACGCGGTTGATCATCGTCAGCACGCACAGCACCGCCATGGCCGCGGCCACGCCAGTGACCGTCATCGCGCCACCCCACTCAAACGCCAACAGCAGGCCCAGCGCACCGATCACGAAGGCGCGATCGCTCTTGCCCATCGGGCCGTCATAGCGGCGGCTGGCGCCGACCATCAGCCCCAGCACCCCGGCGTACTCGCTCAGCGCCGCGGTCCAGGCCAGCAGCCACAGCGCCTCCGGGCGCACGCCCGGCACGCTGAGCAGGCTCAGGTACAGCGCGGCGTCGGCGATCACATCGCACAGCTCGTTCAGATAGGCGCCCAGCCGCGACTGCTGGCCGAACTCGCGGGCCAGCATGCCGTCCACGGCGTTGAGCGCCATGCGCAGCAGCATCCACAGCGGCAACAGCAGGTACAGCAGCGGCTGGGCCGGCGCGCAGCACCACACGGCGGCGGCCACCAGCAGCGAGACCCCGGCAGCGGCCACGGTCACCGTATTGGCGGTGATCCCCATGCGGTACAGGCCGCGTACGGCCGGACGCAACAGGTCCTGGAAACGTCCTTTCAATGCATAGATCGACATGATCCGTACCCGCTGATCCTTGGCAGTGCGGGCACAGCCTACCCGATTGGGGCAGCCGGCCCCATCCTGTTGCCTGCGGGCCACTCCGGCCCGGCTGTGCTGAAGGCGGCCGCAGGGCCACCGGCGCGGGCCGATTTTCCCCACCGGCGCCCGCCACCGGCCCCCACCGCCTACAATATCGGCCCCGCTCCGCTGCCGATTCTGTCCCATGACTGCTGATCTGTTGCCCGTCCGCCGGGCCCTCCTCTCCGTTTCCGACAAGACCGGCCTGGTCGAGCTGGCCACTGCGCTGGCGGCACGCGGCGTGGAGCTGCTGTCCACCGGCGGCACCGCCAAGGCGATCCGCGATGCGGGCCTGGCCGTGAAGGACGTGGCCGACGTCACCGGCTTCCCGGAAATGATGGACGGCCGGGTCAAGACCCTCCACCCGATGGTGCACGGCGGCCTGCTGGGCCGCTCCGGCCTGGATGACGCAGTGATGGCCGAGCACGGCATCGGCGCCATCGACCTGCTGGTGCTGAACCTGTATCCGTTCGAATCGGTCACCGCCAAGGCCGATTGCACCCTGGCCGACGCGGTCGAAAACATCGACATCGGCGGCCCGGCCATGCTGCGCTCGGCGGCCAAGAACTTCGCCCGCGTGGCGGTGGCGACCGATCCGTCGCAGTACGCCGAACTGCTGGCTTCGCTGGACGCCAACGACGGCCAGCTGTCGGCCACCACCCGCTTCGCGTTCTCGGTGGCCGCGTTCAACCGCGTCGCCCAGTACGATGCGGCGATCAGCAACTACCTGTCGGCCGTCACCGCCACCGACGCCGCGGTACCGGCGCGTGCCGAGTACCCGGCACAGATGAACGCCACCTTCGTGAAGGTGATGGACCTGCGCTACGGCGAGAACCCGCACCAGAGCGGCGCGTTCTACCGCGATCTCTACCCGGTGCCGGGCACGCTGGCCACCTTCCAGCAGCTGCAGGGCAAGGAACTGAGCTACAACAACCTGGCCGATGCCGATGCAGCGTGGGAATGCGTGCGCCAGTTCGACGCGCCGGCCTGCGTCATCGTCAAGCACGCCAACCCGTGCGGCGTGGCTGTCGGTGCCGGCAACGGCGATGCCTACGAGCTGGCCTACGCCACCGACCCGACCAGCGCCTTCGGCGGCATCATCGCTTTCAACAAACCGCTGGACGCGGCCACCGCCAAGGTGATCCTGGACCGCCAGTTCGTCGAAGTCCTGATTGCCCCGGACTACGAGCCGGCCGCGCTGGAATACGCGCAGAAGAAGGCCAACGTGCGCGTGCTGCGCATCCCGCACGGCGACGGCCTGAACAACTTCGACAGCAAGCGCGTCGGCTCTGGCCTGCTGCTGCAGTCCTCGGACAACCGCGGCATGACCCGCGATGAACTGAAGGTGGTGAGCAAGCTGGCGCCGACCGACAAGCAGTTCACCGACCTGCTGTTCGCCTGGAAGGTCGCCAAGTTCGTGAAGTCCAACGCGATCGTCTACGCCAAGGACAACCGCACGATTGGCGTGGGCGCCGGCCAGATGAGCCGCGTGTACTCGGCCCGCATCGCCGGCATCAAGGCCGCCGACGCGAACCTGGTGGTCGAGGGTTCGGTAATGGCCTCCGATGCATTCTTCCCATTCCGCGACGGCATCGACGCCGCCGCTGCCGCCGGCATCAAGGCGGTCATCCAGCCGGGCGGTTCGATGCGCGATGCCGAAGTGATCGCCGCTGCCGACGAACATGGCCTGGCCATGGTGTTCACCGGCGTGCGCCACTTCCGCCATTGATCCGCATTACGAAGCCGGGCCCTGCCCGGCTTTTCTTTTCCGCACCCGAGAACCCTGTCCCATGAAGATCCTCGTCATCGGCTCCGGCGGCCGCGAACACGCCCTGGCATGGAAGCTGGCCCAGTCCTCCCGTGTCACTGAAGTGATCGTGGCGCCCGGCAACGCCGGCACCGCCAGTGAAGGCAAGTGCCGCAACGTGGCGGTGAAAGTCACTGACATCGACGGCCTGCTGGCGCTGGCCCAGGCCGAGGGCGTAGCGCTGACCGTGGTCGGCCCGGAAGTACCGCTGGTGGCCGGCGTGGTCGACCGCTTCCGCGCCGCTGGCCTGCGCATCTTCGGGCCGACCGCCGCTGCCGCGCAGCTGGAAGGCAGCAAGGCTTACGCCAAGGATTTCCTGGCCCGCCACAACATCCCCACCGCGTTCTACGCCGTGCACAGCGACGTGGACGCTGCGTTGGCGTACGTGCGCGAGAAGGGCGCACCGATCGTGGTCAAGGCCGATGGCCTCGCCGCCGGCAAGGGCGTGATCGTCGCGATGAGCTTGACCGAGGCCGAAGACGCGGTGCGTGACATGCTCTCCGGCAACGCGTTCGGCGATGCCGGCGCCCGCGTGGTGATCGAAGAGTTCCTCGACGGCGAGGAAGCCAGCTTCATTTCGATGGTGGACGGCGTGCATGCGCTGCCGATGGCCACCTCGCAGGACCACAAGCGCGTCGGCGACGGCGACACCGGCCCCAACACCGGCGGCATGGGTGCGTACTCGCCGGCCCCGGTGGTCACGCCGGAGGTGCACGCGCGGGTGATGCGCGAAGTGGTGAACCCGACCGTGCAGGGCATGATTGCCGACGGTATCCCGTTCACCGGCTTCCTCTACGCCGGCCTGATGATCGACGCCAGTGGCGCGCCGAAGGTGATCGAATTCAACGTGCGCTTCGGCGACCCGGAAACCCAGCCGGTGATGCTGCGCCTGCAGTCGGATCTGGTGGAGCTGGTGGAAGCGGCCATCGATGGCCGCCTGGACCAGGTGGAAGCACACTGGGATGCGCGCCCGTCGCTGGGCGTGGTGATGGCCGCCAGGCCGTACCCGGAATCGCCGATCACCGGTGACGTGATTTCCGGCCTGGACGAGGTGCCTGCCAGTGCCAAGGTGTTCCATGCCGGTACGGCATTGGATGCGCAGGGCCAGGTGCTGAGCGCCGGCGGCCGCGTGCTGTGCGTGGCTGCGCTGGGCGACAGCGTGCGCGACGCGCAGGCCAACGCCTATGCCGGCGTGGCCAAGGTCAGCTGGGCCAACGAATTCCACCGCAACGACATCGGCTGGCGCGCGATCGCACGCGAGGGGTGAGGCAGGCGCGGCGTCAGGACATCCACGCATCGCGTGGATCTACTGGTTCTGCAGCAGGGGGAGATGCACGCCATGCGTGGATTGAACACCCGAAAAGAAAGGCCCGGCAGTGCCGGGCCTTTTCATTGCTTCAACGCCGTCCCGCCTTACGCGGTGAACAGCGCCTTCATTTTCTTCAGCGCGTTCGCCTCGACCTGGCGGATGCGCTCGGCCGACACGCCGTACTCGTCGGCCAGCTCCTGCAGCGTCACCTTGCTGTCGGCATCCAGCCAGCGGCGGCGGATGATGTCGCGCGAACGCGCATCCAGCTCGGCCAGGCCTTCGCGCAGCAGCTGCATCTGGTTGTCTTCACTGTCGGCACGTTCGTAGGCCATCGACGGGTCTTCGTCGTTGGCGACCAGGAACGCAGCCGGCGACGGCGGCGCGTGTTCGTTGTCCTCGTCGGCCGGCGCATCGAAACCGATATCGCGACCGGACAGGCGCGACTCCATTTCCATGACCTCGCGCTCGGACACGTTCAGGTCCTTCGCCACCGCGCTGACCTCAGCCGCGTTCATCCAGCCCAGGCGCGTCTTCGACTTGCGCAGGTTGAAGAACAGCTTGCGCTGCGCCTTGGTGGTGGCGACCTTCACGATGCGCCAGTTCTTCAGGATGAACTCGTGCATCTCGGCACGGATCCAGTGCACGGCAAAGGAGACCAGGCGCACGCCCATGTCCGGGTCGAAGCGCTTGACCGCCTTCATCAGGCCGATGTTGCCTTCCTGGATCAGGTCGCCCAGGGCAAGGCCGTAGCCGTTGTAGCCGCGGGCCACATGCACCACGAAGCGCAGGTGCGAATGCACCAGCTCGCGGGCAGCGTCCAGATCGTTGCCGTCGCGGAAGCGACGGGCCAGGTCCTGTTCGTCATCGACCGACAGCACCGGGATCTGGTGCACGGCACCGATGTAGGCGTCCAGCGAACCGAGCGCACTGGGAATCGGGAGATTGTTTGCCACAAGGGCAGTAGAGGTGTTCTGGCTCATAGGCACCCATCTTAGCAGTCCGGGATTTGGACTGCTAAAGGAGGAAAAAGTTCCGGCATCCTATTGATGCAACACTGGTCCCAAACAGAGCCCTACCGTAGCGCGATTTGATGACAGTGGCGAGCACGCTTTTCGGGATTCACAATCCCTTGGAATTCAATCAATTAACTGCCGGAAACCGGCGATTTCCGGTCAAGCGGAGCTGAACGGGCCAGCCTGGAGGTCCATTCAGGCCTGGAGACGTTGCCGGGTGTTCAGGCCCGAAGGCTGAGGGTCGCCCCCTTTACTACTAAGAAACCCGTTGACAGCCATCCGGCGACATGCTCCGATGCATCAACTAATTCATACGTAGAAGCACATGGCCCGTCCTGTCTCGCAGACTCCCACCCCCGCCGAGCAGGCCATCCTGGACATCCTCTGGGACAAGGGCGAAGCGTCCGTGCGCGAAGTGGCGGATGTGCTCGGCGAACACAAGCCGGTCGCGTACACCACGGTGCTGACCATGTTCAACGTGCTGGCGAAGAAAGGCTTCGTCAGTCATCGCCAGGAAGGTCGCGCCTACATCTACCACGCCACGCTCAGCCGCGAGCAGGCCCGCCGGCAGGCGCTCGACCATCTGCTGCATCAGTTCTTCGACGGCTCACCGAACGTGTTGGCACAGCACCTGGTGGACGAACGCGAAATCGACCGCAACGAACTGCAGGCACTGCAGCAGCGCATCAGCGATGCCAGGGCCGGGAGGAAGGAATGAACCTCATCGACATGGCGATGGCACTGGGCCTTCGGCAGTTGCTGTTGTCCGCAGTTGTGCTGCTGCCAGCGCTGTGGCTGGCACGGCGGCGGGCCCTCAGTGCCGAACAACGCTCCTGGCTGCTGACAGCAGCGATGGCAGTGGCACTGCTGTTGCCGCTCAGCGCCTTCCTCCCGGGCTGGTCGACCACCCTGCCCGCACCGGCACCGCCCGCGGCCGCGTTCCACCCCATGCCCGGCGAAGGGGCAACGACGGAAGAGGCCATCTTCGAAGCCGGACGGCAGCCCGACATCTACTACGTTGAACTACCGAAGACCCTGCCGACGGTGCTTGCACTGCTTTGGCTGCTGGGCACCCTGTGGCTGGGCATGCGCCTGCTGGACGCGATGCTGCACGCGCGCCGGCTGCGGCAGCTGGCGCAACCGGCGTCCGCCGGATTGCGCGCGGTCCTGGCCGACATCGTGCCCGCCCACGTGACGATCGCCACCTGCGCCGTCGACGGGCCGATGGTCGTCGGCCTGTGGCGCCCGCAGATCCTCCTGCCCCGCCCCTTGCTGGCACGGCTGGACAACAACGTGCTGCGCGACATCGTCCGCCACGAGGTTGCACACCTGGATCGACGCGACCTGTGGACAAGCACGCTGCTGCGGGCGGGAACAGCACTGTTCTGGTGGAATCCACTCCTGCACCTTGCCCAGGCACGCCTGGCGGTACTGCGCGAAATGGCCTGTGATGCACGCGCTGCGATGCAGGCACGCGAACCGCTGGACTATGCAGGTTCGCTGCTGGCCAGCATCGAACAGCTGCAGGCTCTGCGCGAAGAGGCACCGACACTTGCACTGGGCATGTTCAGTGCACGCAGCCAGCTGGCGCAGCGCATCGATCAGCTGCTGGACGCCGCGTCGCAGTCCCCCCGGCGCCGCAGCCTGTTGATGCTGGGCCTGCTGCTTCTGCTGGCCTGCACCGGCACCGCGGTGGCTGTCTCACCACGACTCGCCTCACCACCGGTTGCCAGCTCCTCCGATACGCGCGTCAACACGCTGCTCCAGGCCGCCAGCACGCATGACGTCGCGCAGGTCCACGCGTTGGCGGCGGCCGGCGTCGATCTCGATGCGCGCGTGCTCGGCGACGGCACGGCGCTGATCCAGGCCATCCGCGCACGCGATCCGGCGATGGTCGACGCCCTGCTGCAGCTGGGCGCCGACCCCGATCGTGCCGCGCTGGGCGAAGGCAATCCATTGATCGTCGCCTCCGCGCTGGGCCTGCAACCCATCGTCGAGCAGCTGGTGCAGGCCGGTGCAGACGTCAACCGGGTCGTGACCTATGACGAGACGCCGCTGATCAATGCCTCGCGCGAAGGGCATCTGGTCACCGTGCAGTACCTGCTCGCGCACGGCGCCGACATCAACCTGGGCGTGGAAGCCGACGGCTGGCTGGGGCGCTGGCGGACACCGCTGAACCAGGCTGGCAACGCGGCCGTGCGCGATTACCTGCTGGCGCAGGGCGCCCGCCGCGAACGACGCTGACGCCGCCGCCGCATCGCCTCCTGCGCTGCGGCGGCAACCCGTTCCACCCGCAACGACCGGACGCGGCAGGCGTGCGTGGCAACGCGTGTGCCGATCCCGCCCGCTCTTCCACTCCTGCAAGGATGTCGATGATGAACCGACTGTTGCTGTGTTCGCTGCTGGTCTCCCTGACTCCGTTCCACGTGATGGCCACTGACGCCAGTGCTGAAGACCCTGCGCGCTTTGCCCAGGCAATGGCCCATGGCCTGCGCCCCAGCACCGCGCAGCTGGGCGCCGCGCTGCCGCAGTGGTCGATCGAGGAACGCCTCGCCCACTACAAGATACCGGGCGCTGCCGTTGCGGTGATCCGGAATGGCCAGGTGGTATACGCCGCTGGATTCGGCCTGCGCCAGGCGGGCACGCGCGATGCGGTGGATGCCGATACCGTGTTCTCGGTCGGCTCGGTCAGCAAGATGGGCGCTGTAGCAACCACCCTGAAGCTGGTTGCCGCCGGCACAGTCTCGCTGGAAGAGAACATCGACCTTCGGCTGCGTCGCTGGCATGTGCCTGCCGATGCGCAGGGACTGCACCCGCAGATCAACCTGCGCATGCTGCTCTCGCACACCGCCGGCTTCAATGTGCATGGCTTCCAGGACTACCAGCCTGCCGAACGCTTGCCGACCTTGCTGCAGACACTGGATGGACTGGCGCCTGCGAAGAATGAACCGATACGCCTGATCCACGCGCCCGGCCAGCAGGTCGACTATTCCGGTGGCGGCTACATGGTGGTGCAGCTGGCGATCGAAGACCTGACCGGCAGAGCATTCGCCGACGTCGCACGTCGCGAGGTGTTCGCGCCACTGGGCATGTCCCGCAGCAGGTACCAGAATCCCTTGCCTGCCGGCTACGGCAACGTTGCCCATGCGCACGACAACAAGGGCCTGCCGGAGGCCCTGCCACGCGGCTGGCAGAGCTTTCCAGAACAGGCGGCGTCCGGGCTGTGGACCAGCGCCAACGACATGGGCCTGTTCGTCGCAGCCCTGCTGCGCAGCATCCGCACGAAGGATGGATGGCTGCCGCAGCCATTGGCCCTGCAGATGGTCAGCGAAGTGGCGCCGGCCGGTCGTGGCCTGGGTCCGGAGCTGGCCGGCACCGGCGCCAGTCGCCGTTTCTTCCACAACGGCAGCAATGACAGCTATCACGCCGGCATTGAAGGCTACCCTGAGAGCGGCGATGGATTCGTCATCCTGACCAATGGCGACAACGGCCCCGCACTGCGCGGGGAAATCCGCAATGCCCTTTCCGATGCACTCGGCCACAATGCCAAACCAGTCATCCGCACGCTTGACCCGGCGCTTCTGCGCGACAGCTACCCAGGTTTCAGCGGTCACTTCGTACTCGATGGCGCGCTGCCGATGGACGTCCGCGGCGGTCTCGCTGACTGGTTCGAAGCCACGACGTTGGATCTACAGGCAGGCCAAGCGGGACTGGAACTGCGCCTTCCAGGACGGGATAAGGCCGTCGTGCTCCAGGCGCTGACCCCTGTTCGCTTCCTCGCCGGCAGCGTGGGCGCAGAGCTGCTGTTCCACCGTGGTGGCGACGGCACGGTCCAGGCCCTCAGCGTGATCGCCGAAGGCGCGCGTGCCTACTATCGGCGCGCGGATATCGCGCCAGCAGCGGGCCATTGATCCATCGCTGGCGGCGCCGGGCTACTGCCCGGCCCGCTCAGAGTGCCGAACGCGGCGGCAGCGACCAGTCGATCGGGGCCTGCCCGCGACGCTGCAGGTACTCGTTGGCCATCGAGAAATGGCGGCAGCCGAGGAAGCCGCGATGGGCCGACAGCGGCGACGGATGCGGCGACTTCAGCACGCGATGGCGGCGGGTGTCGATGACCTTGCCCTTCTGCTGCGCGTAGGCGCCCCACAGCATGAACACCAGCCCTTCGCGCTCGCGGTTGAGCACGTCCACCACGTGGTCGGTGAAGCCTTCCCAGCCACGGCCCTGGTGCGCACCGGCCTTGCCCTCCTCCACCGTCAGCACCGCATTGAGCAGCAGTACGCCACGCTGCGCCCACGGCATCAGGCAGCCGTGGTCCGGGCGCGGAATGCCGAGATCGCTCTCGATCTCCTTGTAGATGTTCAGCAGCGACGGCGGCACCGGCACGCCCGGCGGCACCGAGAAACTCAGGCCATGCGCCTGGCCGCGGCCGTGGTACGGATCCTGGCCGAGGATGACCACCTTCACCTGCTCGAACGGCGTGGCGTCGAACGCGGCGAAGATCTGCGGGCCGGGCGGGAACACCGCCGCGCCACCGGCCTTGCGCTGGCGCAGGAAGGCGGACAGCTCGCGCATCTGCGGCTGCAGCAGGTAATCGCCGACATGCTGCTTCCAGCTCGGTTCCAGCTGGATCGTCGGGGTGTCGGCTACTTCATCCATCATCGCAACAGAGGTCCATCGTTCAATCGGGCCAGCCGCAGCTGGAACAGCACCTTGGTAACCAGCAACCGTTCTTCGATCGGCTTGAGCACCAGGTCGTTGGCACCGGACTGCAGCAGCCCGGTCTGGTTGTGCGGATTGCCATCGCCGGTCATCACCAGCACCGGCAGGCGGCGCTTGCCGTAGCCGAAGTCCACGCGCACGCGCTGCACCACGTCGCGGCCGCTCAGTTCGCCCTTCAGGGTGACGTCGGTCAGCACCAGGTCGATGCGGTGGCGGCTGCGGCCCAGCGACTCGGCGGTCAGCAGGGTGAACGCTTCTTCGGCGCTGACCACGTGCAGCACGTTCAGTTGCTGGCGTTCCAGCATGCGCTTGGTCGCCTCGGCCACCACGCGGCTGTCCTCGATATAGAGGATGGTGGCGCCGGGAATGGTCTGCGGCTGCACGTAGCCGCGGATGAAGGTCGCCAGTGCCTCGTGGCCCAGCGCCTTGTCGAAATAGTCGGTGACGTACTCGGTGAAGCGGCGCTGCTCCAGGTGCTGCTGGGCATCGCCAGAGACCACGATCACCGGCACATAGGCCTGGCCGGCCGCTTCGCGCACCATCCGCGCCAGCGCCAGGCCGTCACCATCGCGCAGGGTCAGCGAGGTCGTCACCAGGTCCACCGGGCCCTGCGCCAGCGCCTGCTGCGCATCCTCGATGCTGTCGCAGCCGATCACCTCCACGCCCGGCAGGTCGCGCTGCAGGACGTCGGCGATCAGCTTGCGGACCAGTTTCGAACCATCGACCACCATCACCCGCGTCGCGGGCCCTTCAAGGTGCTTCAGCGCTTGCGGTTGCATGCCGGTCTCAGGTGTCGGTCGGGCGGGTCTGGCGGAGGAAGTGGCCGGTGACCAGCCAGGCGCCCAGCCAACCCAGCAGCAGCGTGCCGAGCAGGACCAGGCCGCCGTGCAGCAGGTCCAGGCCGTGCAGCACGAACGGGCTGCCGTAGCTGCGCGAAAGTTCGGCCAGCGGCACGCGCAGCGCGGCACCGGCGGCGGCGATCAGGGCCAGCGCCACCGCACCGGCGCCCAGGCCGTACCACGCGCCCAGGTACAGGAACGGGCGGCGGATGAAGCCATCGCTGGCGCCCAGCAGCTGCAGCACGCCGATCTCTTCGCGGCGGGCCTGGATGTCCAGGCGCACCGTGTTGCCGACCACCAGCGCGGCACCCACGCCAAGCAGCACCGACAGCACCTGCACCAGCCGCGCACCGAAGGCCAGCCAGGCATCCAGGCGTTGGCGCCACAGCGCATCGTGCTGCACCAGGTCGGCCTCGGGCAGGCCTTCCAGCGCACGCGCCAGGCGCGCGTCATCCTTGCCCTGGCCGGGGGTGATCACCAGCAACGAAGGCAGTGGATTGTCGTTGAGTGCGTCGATCGCCTCGCCGAGGCCGGCATCGCGCAGTTCCTGCAGGCCCTGCTCGGGCGTGCGCACGTTCACTTCGGCCACGTCGTCGCGGTCGCGCAGCTGGCCGGCCAGGCGCAGCGCGCCGGGGCCATCGACGTTGCCCTTCAGGAACACGTTGATGTCGCGCGACTGCTGCACGCTGCCGGCGAACTGCTTGAGGTTGTCCAGGGCGATCGACAGCCCCAGCGGCAACGCCAGCGCCAATGCCATGACCATCACCGTCAGCAGGGTCGCCCACGGCTTGCGGCAGGCGCGGCCCAGGCTGAACACCACGCTGTGCACGTGGTGCTGGAACCAGACACCCACACGCGAGGGGGCGGCGGCTTCGCTGTTTTCGTTCTTCGCCATCGGTTACTCCGCCAGGTCCTGCGGCGAGATGTCATCCACCAGCCGGCCGTGGTCGAGGATCAGCACGCGCTTGCGCATGCGGCGCAGCAGCGGCAGGTCGTGGCTGACCACCAGCACGCTGGTGCCGCGCGAAGGCAGCTCGGCGAACAGGGCCATGATCTCCGCCGCCAGGGTCGGGTCGAGGTTGCCGGTCGGCTCATCGGCCACCAGCAGCTTGGGCTCGCCGACGATGGCGCGGGCGATGCCCACGCGCTGCTGCTCGCCGGCCGACAGCTGCGAGGGCAGCGCCTTCTCGCGATGGCCCAGGCCCATCCGCTCGAGCACCGAGCGCACGCGCTTGCTGATGTCGCCACGGCGGGTGCCACGCAGGATCAGCGGCAGCGCCACGTTCTCGGCGATCGAGCGGTCCATCAGCAGCCGATGGTCCTGGTAGACCGCCCCCACCGCGCGTCGGTGGCGGGGCACGTCGCCGCCGCGCACCTTCAGCAGGTTGCGCTCGTCGAACACCACCGCGCCGCGGCTGGGCCGCTCGTCCAGGTGGATCAACTTGAGCAGGGTGCTCTTGCCCGCACCGGAATGGCCGGTGACGAACAGCATCTCGCCCGGCGCGACCTCGAAGCTGACATCGATCAGCGCCTCGTGGCCACCGGCGTACTGTTTGCTGACATTGTCGAAGCGCAGGACACTCATGCCCCGATTATGCAGGACCGGCGCGACGGATCGGTAGCGCCGGGCCCGGCCCGGCGGAATCTTCGATCCGCGGCTGCGCCCGCCGGGCCTTGCCGGGCGCTAGCCCTCCCTGCGGGCGTGCAGGACCACCAACGCGTTGTTGTCGCGGTATTCATCCCAGAAGCCGGCAGGCCGGCCCTGGCACTCCGCCGCCGTCGGCGCCGGCACCTGCCACTGCAGCCCGGGCAGCCCCGCGCGGGCGGCCGCCTGCTCATGCTGGTCCGCGCGCCATTGATGGTCGGTGACGCGGGCCTCGGCAGCATCGGCGAACGCGACCTCCACCAGGTGATGATCGTCCAGCGCCTGCTGCCGGACGATGCGTGCGCCGTAGCGCGAGAAGTCGCCCCGGGCCAAGCGGAAGGCCGGATGGGTGACGATGCCCAGCAGCCGTCCGCCCGGTCTGAGGACGTGGGCCGCCGCCCGGTACATGCGCTCCAGTTCCTGCAGCGTATCGGCGTGGTTGAACAGCCAGACCGCCACGGCAATATCGAAGCGGGCCGGCAGGTCCAGCCGGGTCGCGTCGCCGTGCAGGAACTGCATGGCGTCACCGCCTTGCCGGGAAAGCCGGCGCGCCTGTTCGATCATCGCGGCGGACAGATCGACACCAAGGGCACTACGTGCTCCGTGCAGCAGAAGGTGGCGGCCAAAATCGCCGGAGCCGCAGGCCAGATCGATGACATCCCGCCCCTGCAGTGGACCGGCCAGCTCCAGCAGCGTCCGGCGTTCCAGCGGACGGGATGCAGAGGCCGCCACGTGCTGCGCGTAATGCAGATCGAATGCGTCGTAACAGGGTACGGATGCCATCGCGTGAGTCCTCCGCATGCGTGAGGAGCCAGCTTGGCTGGAGGCCGGCAGGCGCAGCCAGAGTCAGATGCGACAACGTTGCGTGGCAGGCGGCTGCGCGGCATGCCGGCCATCGGCCGGCACTACCCTTGAAAGCCACCCGACCAACGGTCGGGTGCTGCCGGTCTGGCGTGGTGGGTGCCGACCGTTGGTCGGCACACCCTGGATGTCGCCCGACCAACGGTCGGGCGCTGCCGGCTCAGTTGCCCGACAGCATCCGGCGGATCTTGCGGCCGATGCGGGTCAGGAACGAATCGCCGGAGTCGGCCGCCTTGCGCACCGGCTTGGCCACCACCTGCACCGGGGTCACCGGGCTGGCACCGTTGCCGGCGTTGGCCTGCATGCCCTCGCCACCCTCGACCGGACGGCCGTGACGACGACGACGGCGCTTGCGCGGCTTGCGCTCGCCATCCACGGCACCTTCCGGCGCACCCTCGGCACGCGGCGGACGCGGGGCCTGGGCGACGGCACCTTCGGCCGGGACAGCTGCGGACTGCTCGCCTTCCACGCGCGGCTTGCGCGGGCCACGCGAACGGCGCTCGCCGCTGCGCTCACCGTCGCGACGCTCGCCACGGCCACCGCCGGAGCGGCCACCACTGCGACCACCACCACGACGCTCTTCTTCGGCGGCACGTGCTTCGCGCGCTTCACGGAAGATCTGGCCGACACTCTCGCTCTCCTCACCTTCCTCGCCAGCGGCCGGGGCCGGGCGTTCCGGGCGCGGCAGCGGGGTCAGCAGTTCCTTGGTGACCGGCTCAGACGGGATCTTCTGCTCGATGTAGGCCTCGATGTCCGGCAGGCCCATGGCGTAGCGTTCGCAGGCGAAGCTGATCGCATCACCCTCTTCGCCCAGGCGCGCGGTACGACCGATGCGGTGCACGTAGTCTTCGGCGTCGAACGGCAGGTCGTAGTTGTAGACGTACTTGATGCCATCGATGTGCAGGCCGCGCGCGGCCACGTCGGTGGCCACCAGGATCTCCAGCTGGCCCTTCTGGAAGCGGTTGAGCAGGCTCTCGCGCTTCTTCTGCGGCACGTCACCGGACAGCACGCCGACACGGTAGCCGGCCTTTTCCAGCGAACGGGCGACGCGCTCGACGAACACCTTGGTATTGACGAACACCATGGTGCGCGCGCCTTCGCTGCGCGACAGCAGGCCCAGCAGCAGCGGGATCTTCTCGTCGTCGGCCGGGAAGTAGATGCGCTGGCGCACGCGCGCGGCGGTGATGGTCTCGGCTTCGACCACCAGCTTCTGCGGCTCGTTCATGTGCTCGTAGGCCAGCTCCAGCACGCGATGGCTGAGGGTGGCGCTGAACAGCAGGGTCTGGCGGATGGTGCGTTCCGGCATGCGGCGCAGCAGGAAGCGGATGTCCTTGATGAAGCCCAGGTCGAACATGCGGTCGGCTTCGTCCAGCACGCAGATCTCGCAGGCGTGCAGCGAAACCACCTTGTGCTGCTTGACGTAGTCGATCAGTCGGCCGGGGGTGGCGATGATCACGTCCACGCCCTGCTGCAGCAGCTCGCGCTGCTTGTCGTAATCCACGCCGCCGTAGACCAGGGCGAAACGCAGGCCCAGGTCGGAACCGAACTTCACCGCATCCTTGTGGATCTGGATGGCCAGCTCGCGGGTCGGGGCGAGGATCAGCGCGCGCGGATCTTCCGGCTTGCGATCGGCCAGGGCCGGACGCGTCAGCAGGCGGTTCACGACAGCCACCAGGAAGGCCAGGGTCTTGCCGGTGCCGGTCTGGGCCTGGCCGGCGACATCACCACCGGGCAGCGCGACCGGCAGGGTCAGCGCCTGGATCGGGGTGCAACGGGTGAATCCGGCTCCTTCAAGGCCGGCCTGCAGGGCCGGGTGCAGCTCGAAGGAGGAGAAGGTCAAATCGGTCAGCGGTTTGTCGCTCATGAGTCCGTCTTGGTATGGCCGCCGGCCCGTGGGGCGGCTGGCACTTCATCGTCTAGGGGCACCGTCGCAAACTGCGGCCCCTGCGGCGGGTTGGCAGGCTGGGACCACCTGGTCCGCGCGCCGCACAATGGCCCAGTTTAACGCACTCGGGCAGGCAAACCGGAATGCGGCGTCTCACCGAACATGGAGACGCCACCTTCACCCAGCCACACCGGACTTGAACGGCCTGCCCAGGGCCGTTGGTGTCCCCCACTGCCAGCCCCATGTACAGGAAGACAGTGAAATCCGGCACATACCGGGCATCGAAGCGATCACGATACGCTGGGTTCCAGCCGGCGCCTGTCCCGGCCCTGCGATAGGGGTACACTGCCGGCCGTGAGCGTCCAGGCATCCCGCCGAACGCACCGCGGCAGTGCGCCGCGAGGCAACGACGAGGGTCGCGCCACCGGGCATGGCCCAGTTCACCCACCTCCGGCATGGCCGGGTGCAATCCAAGACGAGAAACCAAGATGAGCGACAAGGTTGTACATGTCGGCGACGCCGACTTCGATAGCGCAGTGCTGAATTCCAAGGAACCGGTGCTGGTCGATTTCTGGGCTGAGTGGTGTGGCCCCTGCAAGATGATCGCCCCGGCGCTGGACGAACTGGCCGATGCCTACCAGGGCCGCGCCAAGATCGCCAAGGTCAACGTCGACCACAACCGCGCGCTGGCCGCCAAGTACCACGTGCGTTCGATTCCGTACCTGGTCGTGTTCAAGGACGGCGAGAAGGTCGGCGAGCAGATCGG
Organism: Stenotrophomonas sp. SMYL41; assembly: GCF_036319965.1. Lineage (NCBI taxonomy): Bacteria > Pseudomonadati > Pseudomonadota > Gammaproteobacteria > Lysobacterales > Lysobacteraceae > Stenotrophomonas > Stenotrophomonas sp. SMYL41. Next base: position 51,316 of record NZ_JAWIRX010000010.1, read on the forward strand.
TGCGGTGGGCAAGGCCCAGCTGGCCGGCCTGCTGGACAAGGCCCTGGCCTGATCCTGCTGTTCCCGGCAGCCGCCGCCCGCGGCTGCCGGCGGGCGCCCAGCGTCCATGATGAATGCTGTTCCTGGCGACCCTTGCATGGCGCCGCAGGCCGATGATAGTGTCGGCATATCCGGCCGCGTTCGCGTGCCGCACCCTCTGGACGCAGTTTCTTCCAGACCCATTCCCAACGTTCGCCGCCCCAGCCGGGCGCTCGCACCTTCAAGCGAGGAATAACGCTCTTGTCCGATAACACTTCCGAAACCGGCAGCGCCGATGCGCCCGCCGAAAAGCGCGTGCGCAAGCCCCGCGTGAGCAAGGCCGCCGCTCCGGCAGCCGCCGAAACCAGCGCCGCTCCGGCGCAACCGACCCTGCCGCTGGCAGCCGCGCCCGAAGCGCCGGCACCGGCTGCAGCCGCCCCCGCGCCGAGCGCGCCTGCCGCTGAAGCCCCTGCCTCCGGCGGCGGTGAGGGTGGCGAAGGTCGCGAATCCGGACAGCGCCAGCAGAACCACCAGGGCGGTGGCCAGAACCAGGGCCAGGGTCAGAACAACAATCCCTACAACCAGAACGGCCAGCAGGGCCAGGGCAATCGCCGCGACCGTTTCCGCAACCGTCGCGACCGTGACCGCAACCGCGGTGGCCGTGATGACGGCATGCCGCAGGACGGTGGCGAGCAGCAGCCGTTCGTGCCGCGCCCGCACGCCAACGTGCCCGAGGGCTTCCCGGTCTACTCGCTGAGCGACCTCAAGCGCATGCCGGCGCAGAAGCTGCTGGAAATCGCCGAGCAGCTGCAGATCTCCGAAGGCGTTGCCCGTGCCCGCAAGCAGGATGTGATCTTCGCCCTGCTGAAGGTGCTGACCCGCCACGGCGACGGCGTCGCCGCCGACGGCGTGCTGGAAATCCTGCCGGACGGCTTCGGCTTCCTGCGCGCGGCTGAAGCCAGCTACCTGGCCGGCCCGGACGACACCTACATCTCGCCCAGCCAGATCCGCCGCTTCAACCTGCGCACCGGCGACCACATCTCCGGCCGCATCCGCTTCCCGAAGGACGGCGAGCGCTACTTCGCGCTGAACATCGTCGACACCATCAACGGCGAGCCGATCGAAGCGTCGAAGAACAAGGTGCTGTTCGAGAACCTGACCGCGCTGTTCCCGCGCCGCCGCTTCACCCTGGAGCGTGGCAACGGTTCGTCGGAAGACATCACCGGCCGCATCCTCGACCTGATGGCACCGCAGGGCAAGGGCCAGCGCTCGCTCATCGTGTCCCAGCCGAAGGCGGGCAAGACGATGATGATGCAGCAGGTCGCCACCGCCATCACCACCAACCACCCGGACGTGCACCTGATCGTGCTGCTGATCGACGAGCGCCCGGAAGAAGTGACCGAAATGCAGCGCACCGTGCGCGGCGAGGTCATCAGCTCGACCTTCGACGAGCCGGCCGCGCGCCACGTGCAGGTGGCCGAAATGGTCATCGAGCGCGCCAAGCGCCTGGTCGAGCACAAGAAGGACGTGGTGATCCTGCTGGACTCCATCACCCGCCTGGCCCGCGCCTACAACAACGTGGTACCGAGCTCGGGCAAGGTGCTGACCGGTGGTGTGGACGCCAACGCCCTGCACCGCCCGAAGCGCTTCTTCGGTGCCGCGCGCAACGTGGAAGAAGGCGGCAGCCTGACCATCATCGCCACCGCGCTGGTCGATACCGGCTCGAAGATGGACGAGGTGATCTACGAAGAGTTCAAGGGCACCGGCAACAGCGAAGTGCACCTGAGCCGTCGTATCGCTGAAAAGCGCGTGTTCCCGGCCATCGACATCAACCGTTCCGGCACCCGCCGCGAAGACCTGCTGATCGAGCCGGAGCTGCTGCAGAAGATCTGGATCCTGCGCAAGCTGCTGCATCCGATGGATGAAATGGCCGCGATGGAGTTCCTGCTGGACAAGATGAAGAACACCAAGTCCAACGACGAGTTCTTCGGTTCGATGAAGCGCTGATCCACGGCGTTGCATCGAAAAGAACCTGCCGCTCGCTGCGGCAGGTTTTTTTTTGCCTGCAGGGCGACCCACTTCACTTTGCCGCCGACCGCTTTTGGCGATAATCCGCCCACCACCCTGCCCGGCCCTGCGGGCGTGGGCACCGATTCCCGCTGTCGCCCCTTCCGGAGAACCGGTCGGGTCCAGCCTCCTGCCGGATCCGTCGACGCATGCCAACGCTGTCTCCCCGCCTCAACCTGGGCAAGTTGATCCTCGCCCTGGCCCTGCTCAGCGCCATCATCGCCCTGGCCAATACCCTGCTGGCCAGCTACCGCGTGCAGCGCGACCAGCTGGTCGGCACTACCCTGGAAGCCAACCGCGTCTATGCCACCAAGCTGGCCGAGACCACCCAGAACTTCCTGCTGGCCGCGCAGCAGGAGCTGGCCTACGCCGCCACCCGGCTCGGCCAGAGCGACCTGGATCCGAAGCAGGCCCAGGATGAAGCCAGCCGCCTGCAGCTGCAGACCAACAGCTTCAACTCCTCGCTGGTGGTGGACGCCGACGGCCTGGTGATCGCCACCTCGCCGCAGACCCTGCAGCTGCAGGGCGAGATCCTGCACAGCGTCGGCAACAACGCCGCACTGGCCGCGCGCCAGCCGATGATCAGTGACCCGTACCAGTCGGCCACGGGCAAGCTGCTGGTCTCGCTGTCGCACCCGATCTTCGATCGCCAGGGCCGCTACCGCGGCTACGTCAGCGGCACCCTGTACCTGCGCCAGCGCAGCGCGCTGCACACGCTGCTGGGCAAGCACTACTATCGAGATGGCTCCTACCTGTACGTGGTCGACCGCCATGGCCGCCTGCTGTACCACGCCGACGGCAAGCGGGTCGGCGACTACGTGGTCGGCAACCCGGCGGTGAAGGCGGTGGTGCGCGGTGAACGCGGCGCGCAGCAGGTACGCAACAACCTCGGCGTGTCGATGCTGGCTGGTTATGCGCCGGTACCGGCCACTGGCTGGGGCATCATCGCCCAGCGGCCGACCGAGGCCACGTTGCAGCCGCTGTCGCGGTTGATGACCGCGGTGATCTGGAACGCGATTCCGCTCGGCCTGCTTTCGCTGCTGATCACCTGGTGGTTCGCCCGGCGCATCTCGATGCCGCTGTGGCAGCTGGCGCGCAATGTGCAGGGCGGCGAGGACACCGGCAATGCAATCAACCACGTCAGCGGCATCCGCGCGTGGTACTTCGAGGTTGCCCAGCTCAAGCAGGCGGTACTGCACAGCTTCAACGCCCTGCAGGAGCGGATCGGTACACTCAGCCGTGCCAACCGCACCGATCCGCTGACCGGCCTGCTCAATCGCCGGGGCCTGCAGCAAGCGCTGGATGCACTGCAGGTGCAGGGCATACCGTTCGCAATCCTGGCGCTGGATATCGATCGCTTCAAATCGATCAACGACAGCCACGGCCATGACGTCGGCGACGCCGCCATCGTCCATATCGCTGACCAGATGCGCCGCTACTCGCGCGACAGCGACATCCTCTGCCGCGCCGGTGGCGAGGAATTCCTGCTGCTGTTGCCGGGCATCAGTACCGACTCGGCACGCCAGGCCGGCGAGCGCCTGCGCCAGCACATCGCCGACCATCCGTTCGAGCCGGTGGGCACCATCACCGTGTCGCTGGGCGTCGCCCACTTCCCCAGCTTCCATGTCGATGCCGAACAGGCGCTGCGGCTGGCCGACAAGGCGCTGTACATGGCCAAGGAACGAGGCCGCAACCGGGTGGTGGTCTACCCATACGCGGACTGAGAAGCAGCCGGCCAGGCCGGCTGTTTCACCGCGCCGGAATCAGCGCTGCGCCAGCGGCGTCAGCAGGCGCAGGCCGCGCTGGGTGCCATCGACCATGTACACGCCGCCGGCCGGCAGCAGATCACTGCCCGCCTGCCCGGCGGTATCCGGCGTGCGCCACGGTGCGGCCTGGCGCGGGCCGGGAATGAAGGCGCGCCAGCGCCCGTAACGTTCCGGCTGGGCGTTGCCATTGTTGTTCAGTGCGAAGGTGACCGGCACGCGCACGGTCCAGGAGTCCCGCGTGCTGTCCTCGCCGGTGGTCGGCGGCACGAAGGTCCACTTGCGGGCCGCACTGATGCTGGCCTTGGCGAGGATGTCGCGCATCCTGGCCATGGTCCGTTCCGGTGCGACCACCGTCATGTTCACCTGTTCGGCAATGACATCGGCAACGGTACCGTCGCGCGCCACCTGGACCAGCAGCAGTACGTCACCCTGCCCACCATTGCGGAAGGCATCCTCGGGGTAGCGCGGTGGCGGCATGCGCTTCTGGGTGACCGAGTCAGTAGCCTTCGGATCATATTCAGAGAAGTCGACACTGGTCATGCTGACCTGGTAGCCGCCATCGTCCTGCTCCTTGCCACGCAGGCGTACCCGCAGCGGCGCGTGGATGGCCACCGGCCTGCCATCGCGCAGCGTCGGCTCGAACTGCCAGCCACGGATGGTGCCTTCCACGAATGATGCGATACCCGGTGCGAGCATCGCCTGCTGGTCCAGGACCAGCTTGCTGACCGAACCGTCGGCCGCCACGTCGATGCTGCCCGACAGCGCCATGCTCATCTCGGCAGCTGCGCGCACCGCGCGCGCGTTCTGGGCAACGGCGTCTGCCGGCAGCAGGGGAGCACCGGCGGTGAACGCCAGGGCCAGCGCAAGGAACAGGGGAGAACGCATCATTGCCGGATCCATGGTGATGAGGTGGTCCCCGAGCGTACCCCAGCCTGGACGGGACCGGCAGGCGGTTCACGCCAATCCGTTCAGGCCAGGCGATGAGCCACCGCGTAGGGCGGCGTGTCCGGATAGTCACCTTGGGCGAAGCGTTCCTGCAGGCCCTGCCACCACGCTGGATCGAACAGGTGCAGGTAATGTTCGCGCACCGCGGCCAGCTCGCCCGCCGGCAGGCCCATGAACGGGCCGAAGCGCTCGGGAAATACATCGCGTGGCCCGACATGGAACCAGGGCTCGTCGGCCATGGCTTCCTCCGGCGTACGCGGCTGCGGCCAGGCGCGGAACACGCAGTCGCTGACCAGGCACAGCTCGTCATAGTCGTAGAACACGGCCCTGCCGTGCCGTGACACACCAAAGTTCTTCGGCAGCATGTCGCCGGGGAAGATGTTGTTGCGTGCCATGTCGGTGATCGCCTGCGCGTAGTCGAGCACCGCAGCGCGCACCGCCTCCCGGGACTGCTCGCGCAGGTACAGGTTCAAGGGACGGAAACGACGCTGCACATAGCACAGTGCGATCTCGACCTCCTCGCCATCGATGCGTACGCTCTGCGCGCACTGCTGCAGCAGCTCTTCCAGCAAGGCCGGCGCGAAGCGCTCGCGCGGGAAGCGCAGATGACGATAGGGCTGTGCGTCAAGCAGGCGGCCGACACGATCCAGGTTGAACACCAGCGCATACTTTTCTTCCACCTGCTGGCGCGACATCGACTTCGGCCAGGCGAAGCGGTCGCGGATCAGCTTGAATACCAGCGGATAGCTGGGCAGGGTGAACACCGCCATGACCATGCCCGGCGTGCCTTCGGCGTGCACCAGCCGCTCCTGCGGGTGCTCGTTGAAGTGCCGGAAGAACGTGCGGTAGCGCTCGGTCTTGCCCTGCTTGGCCCGGCCCAGCACGGTGTAGATCTCGTCGATCGGCTTGCCCGGCAGCAGGCTGCGCAGGAACACCACGGCGTCGCCGACCGTGCCCAGGTCGGCCTGGAAGTAGCTGCGTGATACACCGAACAGGTGAGCGACATCACGGCGCCGGGTCAGCACTGCATCGGCACGCAGGCCGCGCTCGTCGTTGACCAGGGCGATCACGCACGGCGAGAAGCGGTGCTCGCCGAACACGCGGCCGACCAGGTAGGCACGGCGCTCGCGGTAGAACACGGTGTCGAGCAGTTCGATGCTGCGTACCGGCGTGTCACCCCAATGGGCGAGGTCATCCTGCAGCCGCACGGCGATGGCCGCCGCGCAGCGCAACTGGTGCGCATAGGGCGTGTCGAAGCGGTAGTCGGCCAACACGCGTTGCAGCGCCTCCACCGGCCGCGTCGGCGAGACCGCATAGGTATGCCGCGCGACGGGGTGGGTGATTGCATCGGACGGCTCGACGTCGAAAGCGATGAACTCCAGCGCCGGGTCCACGCCCCGGGTAGCGAACAGACGCCGCGACAGCGTGTTGTAGAAGGTCTTGTACAGTTCGGCATCGATCAGGCCCTGCAGCAGCGCGCTGTACCGCGCGTGCACCTGCAGCCACAGTGCGCGCTCGCCGATCGCCTCACCGGCGAGGCGACGCAGCGCATCCATCTGCTCGGCGATGCACAGGTCATACAGGGCGATGCGTTCGACCGCATCCTGCCGCGCACCGGCCCAGTCGCGCTGCTCGAAGCGCTGCCGCGCCCGCGCGGTGATCGCCGCGAAACGGGCATGATACTGCTCGAAACCATCGCGGATGGCGCCGGCGATGCGCGGCGCCAGCTCGGCAGCGATGTCAGGCTCGGACATGCAGGGCTCACCCCGGGAGGACCGGCTTCACCATACGCTGGCGTGGGGTGGGTTGTGTAGAGCCGAGCCTATGCCCGGCCTGGTTTGCCGCGATCTGCCCGAAGTACAGCCGAGCATCGGTTTGGTCCCAGAGGGGCCAGCGCGCCACTGCGCGCCGCGACAAACGCAACGATTCCTACAGACCCCGCGCCCCCGTGCTGCCTACCCTGTCAGGCCCAACAACGGCACAAGGTGACGCATGCAGCAAATGACCTTTATTCCGCGCGTGGAGGAAGGCAACGTAATCCCGCAGCGCGCCCGCGACGGCTACATCAGTGCCACCGCCCTGTGCCAGTCCGTCGGCAAGCGCTGGTCCGACTACCGGGCGCTGAAATCAACGGAGGAGTTCCTGCAGGAACTCATGGCGCAGACGAAGCTGGCCGAGAATGAACTGATCCACGTGGTATCCGGTGGAAACCCGGCAATGCAGGGTACCTGGATCCACCCGTACCTCGCCATCAACCTCGGCCAGTGGTTGTCGCGCAAGTTCGCGGTGAAGGTCTCGCAGTGGGTGGTGGAATGGCAGCAGGGCCGCGCCAACGCGGTGATGCCCGTGCACATCGACCGCTACATGCAGAACCGTGCCAAGGTGCCGTACACCCATTTCTCGATGCTCAACGAGCTGACGTTGAACCTGATCGCACCGCTGGAGCAGGCGGGCTACACGCTCCCGCAGGCGCTGGTGCCGGACATCTCCGAAGGCCGCCTGTTCTGCAAATGGCTGAGGGATCATCGCGGCGTCAACACCGATGCACTGCCCACGTATGACCACGCCTACCCGGACGGCCGCACGGTGCAGGCCAAGCTGTATCCCAACGAGTTCTACGAGGACTTCCGCCGCCACTTCAACGAAGTGTGGCTGCCCAATCATGCATCCAAGTACTTCGCCGCGCGCGACAGCAAGGCTCTATCGTTCGTCTCTGCACTGCTGCTTCCAGCAGCTTGAGATTCGCGTCGAGCCTGCCTGGCTGCCTCTGCCGCAGTCGCGCAGGCTCGACGCTACGAAGGGCGGAGACCGCAGCAGCCGAGCATGGCTCGGCTACAGAAGCCGTTCGCTCAGATCGCCAGTTCGGTCTCCACGTCCTGCACCTTGCGCCGGGCCAATGCCAGGTTGGACTTGGTGCGGTCCAGCACGATGTAGAAGAACAGGCCCTTCTTCTTCGCCACCGGGCGCATGATGTGGTAAGCCTTGCCCAGCGAGATCAGGATGTCTTCAATGCTGTCGTTGAGGTTCAGCGACGCGGCGGTCTTCATCTTGGCGCGGATCACTTCAGTGTTGCCGGCGGCGGCCACTTCCATGTCCATGCCGGCACCGGCTTCGCCCAGCAGCATGCCGCTTTCGTAGTCGACCAGCGCCACTGCCTGCGCGCCATCGATGCCCATCAGTGCATCCAACGATTCAGTCAATCCAGCCACGTCGCACCCCTTGTCGATGTTGGTTCGAGCCCCTCGTTCCCCTGCGGCCGGGCTCACGTTCCGCCGAGTTCGGCCAGGATTGCCTGGCCACATTCCCTGCTCTGCCACAGCACCTGGCCGATCACGCTGCGCTGGTCGCAGGCCGCCATCAGCAGCAGCGGTGCGCGCCCTTCGGCCTGGATCGCCAGCATCAGCACCTTGCCGCCCATCGCTTCCAGCATCAGCGTCTGCAGATCGCCCAGCACCAGTTCGCGCCCCACCGCTGCGGCCAGCGCCAGCATCGCGCTGGTCATCGCCGCCAGCCGTTCGCCGCGCCCTTCGGCGCCGGCGCTGACCAGCGCGAAGCCATCGACACTGGCCAGCACCACCGTGCGCACGCCTTCAACGCGCTGCTGCAGGTCCTGCAGCAGCGGCTGCAGGCGCTCACGCTGGCCGGCATCGGGCAGCACCGCCAGATGCCCGTCAGCCATGCGCCGCCACCAATGCGTGCGCTTCCATTTCGCTCATCAGTACATCCATCAGCAACAGTCCCTGTTCGCGGTCGCGGGCATCCACGGCCAGCAGCGGCAGCGGCTGGCCGTCAAGGCAGGCACGGGCGGCGCAGCCATCCAGTGCGGCCTGTGGCGCCTGGTCCAGGTGGGTGACCGCCACCACCAGCGCCAGTGACGATGCGAACGGCTGCAGCACCTGCAGGTAGTCGTCCAGTTCGGTCGCCAACCCGGCGCGGCGCGCATCCAGCAGCAGCACCGCGCCACGCGCGCCCTGCAGCAGGATCGGCCACAGGAAATCAAAGCGCTGCTGGCCGGGCGTTCCGTAGAGACGCAGGCGTTCGCCGTTGGGCAGGTCGATGTCTGCGTAGTCCAGCGCGACGGTGGTGGAAGCCTTGTCGGCGCCAAGGCGATCACTGTTGGCCACGTCGGTGTCGACCACCGCACCGGCCGCGATGCTGCGCACGAGTGTCGACTTTCCGCTGCCCATGCCACCCAGCACCACCACCTTGTGCTCACGCATTGCGCTCGCTCCCGCGCAGGTGCCGCCACAGGCGGGCAAGCAGGCCGTGGTCGGCGCCATTGCCGCGTAGTGCTGTCATCGGTGTCACCGGGGCGCTCTGCAACTGCGCGTAACCGCAGAGATAGGCTGCATGGATGAAATCGCGCACCGCCGCAGCCGGCAACTCGAGCAGCATCGCGCATTCTTCAACCGTGCACGCGCGCTTGAGCAGCAGCGAGCACAGGCGGAAGCCATCGTGGTCGTGACCCAGTACGCGGAAATCCGGCCAGCGCAGCAGCTTTACCGAGGCGCCGCGCAGGCGTTCGTCCAGTGCCTGCCAATGGCGGCTGCGTTGCGCCCATTGCCATAACAGCGGCCGCAGCGGCTGGCGTGGTCGCTCACCACCCAGCGCCTGCAGGCGCGCCGGTGTCAGTGCATCCAGCTGCAGGCGTTCGAAGGCATCGGCCAGGCGCTCCACCAGCGCGCTCGCGGGCTCCTGCAACAGCACGGCCTGGTCATGCTCCAGGTCCATCAGCAGCAATGGCTCGCCTGCATCACTCAACAATGCCTGCCCTTGCCTCAACGGCAGCCGCTCGCGCAGCAGGCGGGTGATGGCGTGCGCGCCATCGGCCAGACGGATCGGTGCGGGTGCGTGCATGGCCATGGACTCCGGTGCCAACTGCATGCGGCGGAGCGCGCGGCCGATGGCACCATCGTCAAGCACATCCTGGAGCCCGTCGCCGTCACGCAGCTGGCCGCCGATATCCTCGATCCAGCACTGCAATCGCGGGCGTTGCTGGCGCATGCGCTGGGCCGCGTTGCGCAGTGCCGGGGTATCGCGGATGACCAGCAGGTCGCAATCGTCCAGATCCTGGCTGCGGCGGACCTGGCCATCCGGCAGTGCCGAGGCCAGGCGCAGCCGTTGCAGCAGGGCCTGCTCGCCCTGGATGTCGGTTCCCACTACCAGCACGCGTGCCATCCGTGTTCCCCGTGCGGCCACCTCCCCGGTGGCCTCGTGTCGCCAAGGCTAGGGCATTGCCGACGAGGGCCGTCGTGATCAACTGCTCAGATTGAGGGCGGCTGCAGACCGTCTCCTATCGGTTCTGCGACGGCCATCGCGGGCAAGTTTCATACCCCTTTGACGGCATTCCGACAGCCGACGGATGTCGCAGTTTCATCGCCTGGGGTCAGATCCCTTTTGCATGGCAAAAGGGATCTGACCCCCAGAGCCAAAAAAGAAACCCGCGCCGAAGCGCGGGTTCCGGTGTCACGACCTGGCGGCAGTGGATCAGCCGCGCAGCTGCTCCAGCGCGGCGTTGAAGGTCACGCTCGGGCGCATCGCCTTGCTGGCCTTGGTCACGTCCGGCCGGTAGTAGCCGCCGATGTCCACGGCCTTGCCCTGCACCGCGATCAGCTCTTCGACGATCTTCCGCTCGTTGTCGGTCAGTGCCTTGGCCAGCGGGGCGAAGCGCGCCTTCAGTGCGGCGTCTTCGTCCTGTGCGGCCAGGGCCTGGGCCCAGTACAGCGCGATGTAGAAGTGGCTGCCACGGTTGTCGATGCCGCCCAGCTTGCGCGACGGCGACTTGTCGTTGTCCAGGAACTGGCCGTTGGCTTCGTCCAGCGCCTTGGCCAGCACGCGGGCGGCGGCGTTGTCGTAGCGGTTGCCCAGGTGCTCCAGCGACGCGGCCAGGGCCAGGAACTCACCCAGCGAATCCCAACGCAGGTAGTCCTCTTCGACGAACTGCTGCACGTGCTTCGGAGCCGAACCACCGGCGCCGGTCTCGAACAGGCCACCACCGGCCATCAGCGGCACGATCGACAGCATCTTGGCGCTGGTGCCCAGTTCCATGATCGGGAACAGGTCGGTGAGGTAATCGCGCAGCACGTTGCCGGTCACCGAGATGGTGTCCTCGCCCTTGCGGATGCGGTCCAGCGAGAACGCAGTGGCCTCCACCGGCGGCAGGATGCGGATATCCAGGCCGGTAGTGTCGTGGTTCTTCAGGTACTGCTCGACCTTGGCGATGACCTGCGCGTCGTGGGCGCGGGCGGCGTCCAGCCAGAACACGGCCGGGGTGCTGCTCAGGCGGGCGCGTTCGACGGCCAGCTTGACCCAGTCCTGGATCGGCGCGTCCTTGGTCTGGCACATGCGCCAGATGTCACCGGCTTCCACGGCGTGCTCGAACACCACGGTGCCGGCATCGTCGGTGACCTTGACCACGCCATCGGCGGCGATCTGGAAGGTCTTGTCGTGCGAGCCGTACTCTTCGGCCTTCTGCGCCATCAGGCCGACGTTGGGCACCGAACCCATGGTGGCCGGGTCGAAGGCGCCGTGCGCCTTGCAGTCGTCGATGACGGCCTGGTACACGCCGGCGTAGCAGCGGTCCGGAATGACCGCCTTGGTGTCCTGCAGCTTGCCTTCGGCGTTCCACATCTTGCCGGAGTCGCGGATCATCGCCGGCATCGAAGCGTCGACGATCACGTCACTCGGCACGTGCAGGTTGGTGATGCCCTTGTCCGAGTTGACCATGGCCACGCCCGGACGCTGTGCATACTCGGCAGCCAGGTCGGCTTCGATCGCAGCGCGGGTGGCTTCGGGCAGCGATGGCAGGCGGGCGGCCAGGTCACCGATGCCGTTGTTGGCATCAAAACCGGCCTGCTTCAGCACCTCGGCGTGCTTGGCCAGCACGTCCTTGTAGAACTCGTTGACCGCCACGCCGAACATGATCGGGTCGGAGACCTTCATCATGGTCGCCTTCAGGTGCAGCGAGAACAGCACGCCCTGGGCCTTGGCGTCGGCGATCTGCTCGCCAATGAACGCGGCCAGTGCCTTGCGGCTCATCACGGCGGCATCGACGATCTCGCCAGCCTTCACCGCGGTCTTTTCCTTCAGCACGACGGTGCTGCCGTCCTTGCCGTGGAAAGTGATCTTCAGCGAACCGGCGTTGGCCATGGTGGCCGACTTCTCGCTGCCGTAGAAATCACCGGCGGCCATGTGGGCGACGTGCGACTTCGAATCCGACGCCCAGGCGCCCATGCGGTGCGGGTGCTTGCGCGCGTAGCTCTTCACCGACAGCGGTGCGCGGCGATCGGAGTTGCCTTCGCGCAGCACCGGATTGACCGCACTGCCCTTGACCTTGTCGTAGCGCGCCTTGTAGTCGCGCTGCTGGTCGTCGGCGGGGGTTTCCGGGTAATCCGGCAGCGGATAGCCCTGGTCCTGCAGTTCCTTGATGGCCGCCTTCAGCTGCGGCACCGAGGCGGAGATGTTCGGCAGCTTGATGATGTTGGCGTCCGGGGTGGTCGCCAGCTGGCCCAGCTCGGCCAGGTCGTCGCTGACCTTCTGCGCATCGGACAACAATTCAGGGAACTGCGAGAGGATGCGGCCAGACAGCGAGATGTCACGGGTTTCCACCACGATGCCGGCAGTGGCGGTGTAGGCATCGACGATCGGCAGCAGCGACTGGGTAGCCAGGAACGGGGCTTCGTCGGTCAGCGTGTAGAGAATCTTGGACATGGGGGACTTGGACTCTGTAGCAGTGCTCAGGGGAAGGCCGGCGCCAGCGCCGGGCCACGTGCAACCGTGTCGCGCGCGGGGCTGGGCCCCACGCTTTCCCCCGTCGCCGTCAGGGTGGGCGCGCGACGGGGAAACCCCTGCATTGTCGCGTTTTCAGCCGCGCGGGGCAAAGCCACGCCATACGCGGCGGTACTGCACGCGGGCAACGCTGTGATCCATCCACGCTGGGCGTGGAGCTGCCAGAACATCGCGCCGCACCCCGGATCCATGTCATCGCCCAACAAAAAAGGACGCAGCCTCGCGGCTGCGTCCATCGTGAGCCCTGCCGGGAGAGAGTCGGCAGAACTTACTTGACCTCGAACTCCTGCGGCGTTCCGGCCGCCTTGCCATCAACCATGACCTCGGCGCGGTACTTGCCGGCCGGCCAGCCCTTTGCATTCTTGAACGTGACGTTGGTGGTTTCCGCGCCACTGGTATTCAGGGTCGCGGTCTGTTCGCCGGCCACCTGGCCGTCCTGGAAGGTCAGCTTGGCAGCGACGCTCACGTTGTTGGCGGCGCCGTCAGTCTTGACCGAGACGATGACATCATCCTTCGGCGCGAACAGTGCCGCCGGTGCAACCGACTTGTCGGCGGCAGCGGTCTTGCCCACGGTGACGTTGGAAACGCTGACCGCTGCAGCTTCCGCCATCGGCGGCGGCGCACCGGTCATCGGCGCCGGTGCCGGCTCGGCCGGAGCGGTTGCGGCAGGCGCGGCATTGTTGTCGGTCGACTCTTCCTTCTTCTTGCAACCGACCAGGGCAACGCTGCCCAGCAGGGCGGCGATCAGGGCGGTCTGGAGCGGGGTGGTCTTGATCATTCGGGGTTCCTCCCAGGGCAATTGTCGGACGGCGTTCGGTCGCCGTTTACTTCGGCGGCAGTTTCAGGGTCTGGCCCGGGAAGATCTTGTCCGGGTCATCAAGCACATCGCGGTTGGCTTCGAAGATCTTCTTCCAAGCATTGGCATCGCCCAGATGCTGCTTGGCGATCTTCGACAGCGAGTCCCCCTTCTGCACGGTGTAGGTACCACCGCTGACGACGTCTGCGGTGCTGTCCACCGAAGCGCTGACGCCAGAGAAGTCTGCCTTCGGCACGTGCTCGGCGGTACTGTCGACGCTGCCACTGACGCCGGAGAAATCGGCTTTCTTCTCGGTACTCATCCACAACTCCCGTCTGCATGACTACGTTGCATGCACGTTGCCATGGTGGTTGTTAAATGGGGATGGTGCAGATGTGAAGCCGCCCCGGGGGGCGGCTGAACAATCGGGAAGCCGGGTGCCCGGTAGTGCCGGCCGCTGGCCGGCCTGCCCCGCTGGCAGATCCTTCGCGGTTGCCGGCCCGGGACCGGCACCAGCCTTAACCGCCTGCGGCGGCTATTGGCGCAACTCGCGGTAGGTCGCGGCCGGGGCGGCGATGCCGGGGCTGGCGCGCCAGGGGTTGATGTCCAGGCCGCCGCGGCGGGTGTAACGGGCTTCCACTTCCAGCCATTGTGGCTGGCAGCGCGCGGACACCTCGCTGAATATCCGTTCGACGCACTGCTCGTGGAACTCGGCATGCTCGCGGTAGCTGACCAGGTAGCGCAGCAGCCCGGCGCGGTCGATCTTCGGCCCGCGGTAACGCAGGCTGATCGTGGCCCAATCCGGCTGGCCGGTGACCGGGCAGTTGGACTTCAGCAGTGCCGAGACCAGGATCTCCTCCACCACCTCGCCCGCATCGGCGGCGAGGAATTCCGCCTGGGGTGGGCCATAGCAGTCGATGGCCACGTCCAGCCCGTCGATGGACTCGCCCAGTGGCGACTCACGCAGGTCCGGCAGGCCGAACTCAACCTGGACCGGCGCACCGGCGCAGGCTGACAAGTCAGCCACCAGGCGCTCACGCAGTGCCTCGGCGCTGTCGATGCGGGTGCTGTTGAGGGAGTTGAGGTACAGCTTGAACGACTTCGACTCGATCAGCCGCGGCGAGGTGCACGGCACCTGCACGGTCGCCACGGCGACCTGCGGCTTGCCACGCGGGTCGAGCCAGCTCAGCTCGAAGGCGTGCCAGCGGTCGTGGCCGACGAACGGCAGCGCGGCGTCATCCAGGCCGATCTCGGCACGGGCGCCGCTGCGCGGGATGGGAAACAGCAGGCCGGGATCGTACTGCGACGGGTAACTGACCTCGCGACCGAGGCTGGAATCCTGTGGGGTGTTCATGGGGTCATTGTATCGCGCGGACGGCGGGCCTTCGGCCGGGCCGGCCAACGGCGGAGCCCCTCCGTAGTGGGGTGTTGGGTCGTCGAAAGCCTGGATTCCCGGGAGTGGGCCGGGCGGATGGGGCTGGCGGGGACGCCGTGAATCCGTCCCTGGAGGCTTAGCCGCGCCATCCATGGCGCGGATACCCCGCCAGCCCCACCCGCCCGGCTCCCCGGACACATTTCTGCCGCCGATCCACCACGGGAAAGATCAGAAAATCAAAATCAGAATCCGATCCTTCAGACGTTCATGACGTCCGCCGTGCCGACCAACGGTCGGCACCCACCAACAGCAGCGGGCACCAACAGCCGCGGGAAACTGTCGAAGACGGGGTGGGTCCGGTTGAGGCGGTGTCCGCGGCATGGATGCCGCGGCCAAGCCCCCATGGACGGGTTTACGGCGTCCCCCGCAACCGGACGCACCCCGCCATCCCACGGAATGCCCGTTTTTGACGTTGACGTTGATCTAAGCGGGTGCAGGGCGCAGCCCTGCCGGAAACCCTCACCCTGCAGGAGTGCCGGCACCGTTCAAGTAATCCAGGCTCACCTGCAGCAGCGCGCGCAGTCCCACATCCAGCGCCTTCTCATCCAGCAGGAACTTCGGCGAATGGTTGGCCGGTGCCGTCGCCGGGTCGATGCCCACGCTGGTGGAGCCGACGAAGAAGAACATGCCCGGCACCTCCTTTGCGTACAGCGAGAAATCCTCCGCGCCCATCTGCAGCGGCGGCTCGTACACGTTGTCCTTGCCCACCACCGCCTGCAGGCTCGGCAGCATCTTCGCCGTCAGTGCCGGGTCGTTCACCGTGGCCGGGTTGCCTTCCGACTCGTAGATGTCGGTCACCGCCTTCGCGCCATGCGCGGCGGCAGTGTGCTCGGCCACGTTGCGCAGGTCGGCGAAGATCTGCTGGCGCATGCCTTCGTCGAAGGTGCGGATGGTGCCGACCATCTCCACCTCATCGGGAATGATGTTGTAGCGGATGCCACCATTGATGGCACCGAAGGTCAGCACCGCCGGCTGCTTGGACAGGTTGGCGCGGCGGCTGACGATGGTCTGCGCGGTGCCGACCAGGTCAGCGGTGGCCACGATCGGGTCCACGCCGTTCCACGGCGCCGAGCCATGCGTCTGGCGGCCGATCACCTTGATGCCGAATCGATCCGAAGCAGCCATCAGCGGCCCACCCCGCACCGCGATCTGTCCTGCCTGCACGCTGGAAAACACATGCAGGCCGAACACCGCTTCCGGCTTGAAGCCGGCGAACAGCCCTTCCTTCAGCATCAGGGCCGCACCACCCTCTTCCGGTGGCGGTGCCCCCTCTTCGGCCGGCTGGAAGATCAGCATCACCTGGCCCGGCAGGTCCTTCTTCATCGACACCAGCGCTTCGGCCACGCCGAGCAGGGTGGCGGTGTGTGCGTCGTGGCCGCAGGCATGCATCACGCCCACGGTCTGCCCGCGGTACTGGTCGGTGGCCTTGGAGGCGAACGGCAGACCGGTCTGTTCGGTCACCGGCAGCGCGTCCATGTCCGCACGCAGGGCAATCTTCGGCCCGGGCTTGCCACCTTCGATGATCGCCACCACGCCATGGTGGGCGATGCCGGTCTTCGGCTTCAGGCCCATCGCGCGCAGGCGCTTGGCGACCTCGGCCGAGGTACGCACCTCGCGGTTGGACAGTTCCGGGTGCTGGTGGAAGTCGCGGCGCCATTCGACCACCTTGGCCTGCAGCCGCTGGGCGGCGGCGGTCACTTCCGGGCGCTGCCCGTCCTGGGCATGGGCGAGGGCCGGCAAGGCCAGCAGCAGGGCGGACAGCAGCAACGAACGGCGCATCACGATCTCCACGGCAGGGGGTTCCAGCTGAATGTAGGGCAACACTGCCGTCACGGGAACCTCCGCGGCCGGATCCGGTCCTAGCGCCCGTCCCATCCGTCATGCAGGAAACGTGATGTGGCACAGGTATGCTTTGCGCATTGCCAACCGGGGCACCGCCCTGTCCAGCCCACTTGGAGTCCTCGTAATGTCACGTGTTTGGAAGATCGTGCTGCTGGTCGTGGCGGTACTGGTGCTGGCCGTGGTCGGCCTGCGCGTCATGGGCGGAGGTAAGGACAAGCCTGGAAAACCCGCTGCGGGCGCGCGCCAGGGCGGCGAAGATCCGGATGCCGGCCCGGTGCCGGTGACCGTGGTGGATGCCACGCGCCAGGACGTGCCGGTGTATGCCAGCGCGCTGGGTACGGTGACCGCGATGAACACCGTGACCGTCAGCCCGCAGGTCGGCGGCCAGCTGATGAGCCTGAATTTCCGCGAAGGCCAGGAAGTGAAACAGGGCGATGTGCTGGCGGTGATCGATCCGCGCACGGCCCAGGCCAGCTATGACCAGGCCGCCGCGGCCAAGCGCCAGAACGAAGCCCTGCTGGCCACCGCGCGCTCCAACTTCCAGCGTTCGAACGCGCCGGAGTATCGCCAATACGTCGCCAAGACCGACCTGGATACACAGCGAAACCAAGTGGCACAGTACGAAAGCGCGGTCGCAGCGAACGAGGCCAGCATGCGCTCGGCACAGGTGCAGCTGCAGTACACCAAGGTCACCGCACCGATCTCCGGCATCGCCGGCATCCGCGCGGTCGACGCTGGCAACGTGGTCAACGCCGGCACCGCACTGGTGACGCTGACCCAGATCCATCCGATCCACGTGCTGTTCAACCTCCCCGAGCGCCAGCTCGGCGATGTGCGCCAGGCGCAGGCGGCCGGCACGGTGCCGGTGGCCGCGCTGGACCGTGCCGATTCGCACGTGTTGTCCGGCGACGGCAAGCTCGACGTGGTCGACAACCTGATCAGTGCCGACAGCGGCACGTTCAAGGCGCGCGCCCTGTTCGACAACACGGACAACGGCCTGTGGCCGGGCCAGTTCGTCAACGTGCGCATGCAGCTGCGCACGATTGCCGGCGGCGTGGTCATCCCCACCCAAGCGGTGCTGCGCGGCCCGGACGGCGAGTACGTCTATGTCGTGCAGGGCGACAACACGGTGAAGATGCAGACGGTGCGCAGCGGCGTGGAAGTGGGCGACAGCCAGGTGCAGATCGCCGAAGGCCTGAAGGGCGGCGAGCGGGTAGTCAGTGAAGGCCAGTTCCGCCTGAAGCCAGGCAGCAAGGTCACCGCACTGAAGCCGGGCGAGACCCCTGCCGCACCGACCGAGGCCGAACTGAAGGCCGCCGAGCAGAAGAACGGCAGCGGTGGCCGTCGCGGTGGTGGCCCGCGCTGAGCGCAGGCCACTGACCTCCCTCGCGCCGGCGAACCTGCCGGCGCCGACATTGAAGTGCCAGCAAGGATCAGTCCGTGGGCTTTTCGACGATCTTCATCCGCCGCCCGATCGCCACCTCGCTGTTGATGGCGGGCCTGTTGCTGCTGGGCATTCTCGGTTACCGCAAGCTGCCGGTGTCGGCGCTGCCGGAAATCGATGCGCCCAGCCTGGTGGTCACCACCCAGTACCCCGGCGCCAACGCCACCACCATGGCCTCGCTGGTCACCACGCCGCTGGAGCGCCAGTTCGGGCAGATCTCCGGGCTGGAACTGATGACCTCCGACTCGTCGGCCGGGTTGTCCACGATCATCCTGCAGTTCTCGATGGACCGCGACATCGACATTGCCGCGCAGGACGTGCAGGCGGCGATCCGCCAGGCCACCCTGCCCTCGTCACTGCCCTACCAGCCGGTCTACAACCGGGTGAATCCGGCCGACGCGGCCATCGTCACCCTGAAACTGACGTCTGACACGCGCCCGCTGCGCGACGTCAACAATTACGCCGACTCCATCCTGGCCCAGCGCCTGTCGCAGGTGCAGGGCGTCGGCCTGGTTTCGATTGCAGGCAACGTGCGCCCGGCCGTGCGCATCCAGGTCAATCCGGCGCAGCTGTCGAACATGGGCCTGACCCTGGAACAGCTGCGCAGCGCGCTGACCCAGGCCAACGTCAATGCGCCCAAGGGCTCGCTGAACGGCAAGACGCAGTCCTACAGCATCGGTACCAACGACCAGCTGGCCAGCGCCGCCGAGTACCGCGACACCATCATCAGCTACAAGAACGGCCGCCCGGTACGGCTGTCGGACGTGGCCGAGGTGATCGATGGCGTGGAGAACGACCAGCTTGCCGCCTGGGCCGACGGCAAGCCGGCGGTGCTGCTGGAAGTGCGACGCCAGCCCGGTGCCAACATCGTGCAGACCGTCGAGCGCATCCGCGCGATCCTGCCGCAGCTGCAAGGCGTGCTGCCCGCCGACGTGCACCTGGAGATCTTCAACGACCGCACCGAGACCATCCGCGCCTCGGTGCATGAAGTGCAGTTCACCCTGATCCTCACCATCGGCCTGGTGGTGGCGGTGATCTTCGTGTTCCTGCGCCGGCTGTGGGCCACGATCATTCCGTCGGTGGCGGTACCGCTGTCACTGGCCGGCACCTTCGCGGTGATGGCCTTCGCCGGCATGTCGCTGGACAACCTGTCGCTGATGGCGCTGGTGGTGGCCACCGGCTTCGTGGTCGACGATGCGATCGTGATGATCGAGAACATCGTGCGTTACATCGAGCAGGGCAAGAGTGGCAAGGAAGCGGCCGAGATCGGCGCGCGCCAGATCGGCTTCACCGTGCTGTCGCTGACCGTCTCGCTGGTGGCGGTGTTCCTGCCCCTGCTGCTGATGCCCGGCGTCACCGGCCGCCTGTTCCACGAGTTCGCCTGGGTGCTGAGCATCGCGGTGGTGCTGTCGATGCTGATCTCGCTGACGCTGACCCCGATGATGTGCGCCTACCTGCTCAAGCCCGATGCCCTGCCCGAGGGCGAAGACGCGCATGAGCGCGCGGCAGCGGCCGGCAAGCAGAACCTGTGGACGCGTACGGTGGGCCTGTACGAGCACAGCCTGGACTGGGTGCTGGGCCACCAGCGCCTGACCCTGGCCGTGGCCGGCGGCGCACTGGTGCTGACCGTGCTGCTGTATGTGCTGATTCCCAAAGGCCTGCTGCCCGAACAGGACACCGGCCTGATCACCGGCGTGGTGCAGGCCGACCAGAACATCGCCTTTCCGCAGATGGAGCAGCGCACCAGGCAGGTGGCCGAAGCCCTGCGCCAGGACCCGGACGTGACCGGCGTGTCGGCCTTCATCGGCGCCGGCAGCATGAACCCCACGCTCAACCAGGGCCAGCTGTCGATCGTGCTGAAGGAGCGCGGCGAGCGTGATGGCCTGGATGAGATCCTGCCGCGCCTGCAGAAGGCCGTGGCCGGCATTCCCGGCGTGGCGCTGTACCTGAAGCCGGTGCAGGACGTGACCCTGGATACCCGCGTGGCCGCCACCGAGTACCAGTACTCGCTGTCGGACGTGGATTCGGCAACGGTGGCGACCCAGGCCACGCGCCTGACCGAAGCACTGCGCAAGCGCCCGGAACTGGCCGACGTCGACAACAACCTGTCCAACCAGGGCCGTGCGCTTGAGCTGAACATCGACCGCGACAAGGCCAGCGTGCTGGGCGTGCCGATGCAGACCATCGACGACACGCTCTACGATGCGTTCGGCCAGCGCCAGATCTCGACCATCTTCACCGAGCTCAACCAGTACCGCGTGGTGCTGGAAGTGGCGCCGGAGTTCCGCACCAGCACCGCGCTGATGGAACAGCTGGCGGTGGCGTCCAACGGTGCCGGTGCACTGACCGGCACCAATGCCACCAGCTTCGGCCAGGTCACCTCGTCGAACTCGTCGACCGCTACAGGCATCGGCGCGCAGAACACCGGCATCACCGTTGGTGCCGGCAACATCATCCCGCTGTCGGCGCTGGCCGAAGCCAAGGTCAGCAGTGCGCCGTTGCTGGTCAGCCACCAGCAGCAGCTGCCGGCGGTGACGGTCTCGTTCAACGTGGCGCCGGGCTATTCGCTGTCCGATGCCGTGCGGGCAATCCAGGAGACCAAGGACAGCCTGGACATGCCCACCCACCTGCATGCCGAGTTCATCGGCAAGGCCGCCGAGTTCACCGGCAGCCAGACCGATGTGGTGTGGCTGCTGCTGGCGTCGCTGGTGGTGATCTACATCGTGCTGGGCGTGTTGTACGAGAGCTACATCCATCCGATCACGATCATCTCCACCCTGCCGCCTGCCGGTGTCGGCGCGCTGCTGGCGCTGATGCTGTGCGGGCTGAGCCTGTCGGTGGATGGCATCGTCGGCATCGTGCTGCTGATCGGCATCGTCAAGAAGAACGGCATCATGATGGTCGACTTCGCGATCGAGGCGCGCCGCGCCGGTGCCAACGCGCACGAAGCGATCCGCCGCGCCTGCCTGCTGCGCTTCCGCCCGATCATGATGACCACGGCCGCGGCCATGCTCGGCGCGCTGCCGCTGGCACTGGGCACCGGCATCGGTTCGGAACTGCGCCGCCCGCTGGGCATCGCCATCGTCGGCGGCCTGCTGCTGTCGCAGCTGGTGACCCTGTACACCACACCCGTGATCTACCTGTACATGGAGCGCTTCTCCGAGTGGCTGGAGCGTCGCCGTGAGCAGCGCGCACTGCGCGACGGTTCGCTGCAGGAGCCGCAGGCATGAACCACTCCCCGGTGCCGTGGGGGGCCGCACGATGAACCTGTCCGGCCCCTTCATCCGCCGTCCGATCGGCACCGCGCTGCTGGCCATCGGCCTGTTCATGGTCGGCCTGATCTGCTACCTGCGGCTGGGCGTGTCGGCGCTGCCGAACATCGAGATCCCGGTGATCTTCGTGCACGCCAGCCAATCGGGCGCGGATGCGGCGACCATGGCCTCTACGGTCACTGCACCGCTGGAACGCCATCTCGGCCAGCTGCCGGGCATCGACCGCATGCGCTCGTCGAGCTCGGAAGGCAGCTCGCTGGTCTTCATGATCTTCCAGAGCGGCCACAACATCGATTCGGCGGCACTGGACGTACAGACCGCGATCAACTCGGCGCAGGCCGACCTGCCCACGGGCATGGGCTCGCCGATGTACCAGAAGGCGAACCCGAACGATGACCCGGTGATCGCCATCGCGCTGACCTCGCAGACGCAGTCGGCCGACGAACTGTACAACGTCGCCGATTCGCTGCTGGCGCAGCGCATCCGCCAGATCAGTGGTGTTGCTTCGGTCGACATCGCCGGTGCTTCGACGCCAGCGGTACGCGTGGACGTGAACCTGCGCCTGATGAACGCGCTGGGCCTGACCGCCGATGACCTGCGCAACGCGGTGCGCGCGGCCAACGTGACCTCGCCCACCGGCTTCCTCAGCGATGGCAACACCACCACTGCGATCATCGCCAACGACTCGGTGGCGCGTGCGGCCGACTTCGCCGACCTGGTGGTGAAGACCCAGGGCGATGGCCGGGTGATCCGCCTGAAGGACATCGCCAATGTCTACGACGGCCAGCAGGATGCCTACCAGGCCGCGTGGTTTGACCACAAGCCGGCGGTGGTGATGTACGTGTTCACCCGTGCCGGCGCCAACATCGTCGAGACCGTTGACCGGGTCAAGGCGCAGATCCCGACCCTGCGCGACTACCTGCAGCCGGGCACCACGATGACGCCGTACTTCGACCGCACGCCGACCATCCGCTCGTCGCTGCACGAAGTGCAGATCACCCTGCTGATCAGCCTGGCGATGGTGGTGCTGACCATGGCGCTGTTCCTGCGCCGGCTGGCACCGACGCTGATCGCCGCAGTGACCGTGCCACTGTCGCTGGCCGGTGCCGCGCTGGTGATGTACGTAATGGGCTTCACCCTGAACAACCTGAGCCTGCTGGCGCTGGTGATCGCGATCGGCTTCGTCGTGGACGATGCGATCGTGGTGATCG
Source organism: Stenotrophomonas sp. SMYL41 (assembly GCF_036319965.1). Classification (NCBI taxonomy): domain Bacteria; kingdom Pseudomonadati; phylum Pseudomonadota; class Gammaproteobacteria; order Lysobacterales; family Lysobacteraceae; genus Stenotrophomonas; species Stenotrophomonas sp. SMYL41. Next base: position 73,900 of record NZ_JAWIRX010000010.1, read on the forward strand.
AGAACATCATGCGCCATCTCGACGAAGGCATGCCGCGCATGCAGGCGGCGTTGACCGGTGCCCGCGAGATCGGCTTCACCATTGTCTCGATCACCGCCTCGCTGGTGGCGGTGTTCATCCCGCTGCTGTTCGCCAGCGGCATGATGGGCGCGTTCTTCCGCGAATTCACCGTCACCCTGGTTGCGGCCATCGTGGTCTCGATGATCGTTTCGCTGACGCTGACCCCGGCGCTGTGCAGCCGCTTCCTCAGCGCACACGACCACAAGGCAGCCCCGTCGCGCTTCGGCCGCTGGCTGGATGCCGGCCACGAGCGCATGCTGCGCATCTACACCGTGTTCCTCGACTTCTCGCTGCGCCACGCGTTGCTGCTGTCGCTCACCCCGCTGATCCTGATCGGCGTCACCATCTTCCTGTTCGGCGCGGTGAAGAAGGGCGCGTTCCCACCGCAGGACACCGGGCTGATCTGGGGCCGCGCCAACTCCAGTGCCACCGTCTCCTTCGAGGACATGGTCGCCCGCCAACGCCGCATCACCGACATGCTGATGGCCGACCCGGCGGTGAAGACCGTGGGTGTGCGCCTGGGCAGCGGCCGCCAGGGCTCCAGCGCACAGTTCAACATCGAGCTGAAATCGCGCAGCGACGGCCGCCGCGAAACCACAGCACACGCATTGGCGCGGCTCAGTGCCAAGGCCGACCGATACCCGGACCTGCAGCTGCGCCTGCGCGCGATCCAGGACCTGCCCAGCAACGATGGCGGCGGTTCCAGCCAGGGCGCGCAGTACCGCATATCCCTGCAGGGCAATGACCTGGCCGCACTGCAGGAATGGCTGCCCAAGCTGCAGGCGGAACTGAAGAAGAACCCGAAACTGCGCGACGTCGGTACCGACGTGGACAACGCCGGCCTGCGCCAGAACATCCAGATCGACCGCGCCAAGGCCGCGCGCCTGGGCATCACCGTGGGTGCCATCGACGGCGCGCTGTACGGTGCGTTCGGCCAGCGCCAGATCTCCACCATCTACTCGGACATCAACCAGTACAGCGTGGTGGTCAATGCGCTGCCCTCGCAGACCGCCACGCCGGCGGCGCTGGACGAGGTGCATGTGCGTGCAGGCAATGGCGACATGGTGCCGCTCACTGCGGTGGCCAAGCAGGTGCCGGGGCTGGCGCCTTCGCAGATCACCCATGAAAACCAGTACACGACGATGGACCTCAGCTACAACCTGGCACCGAACGTGAGCATGGGTGAGGCCAAGGCGATCATCGACGCGACCGTGGCCGGCATGCGCATGCCCGGCGACATCCGCCTGGCCGATGATGCGGGCTTCGGCTTCAACTCCGATCCCAGCGACATGCTGATCCTGGTGTTTGCCGCGATCCTGACCGTGTACCTGGTGCTGGGCATGCTCTACGAGAGCCTGATCCACCCGGTCACCATCCTGTCCACGCTGCCGGCGGCGGGCGTCGGTGCACTGCTGGCGTTGTTCGGCACCAACACCGAGCTGTCGGTGATCTCGATGATCGCGCTGGTACTGCTGATCGGCATCGTCAAGAAGAACGCGATCATGATGATCGACTTCGCGCTGGTCGCGCAGCGCGAGCATGGACTGGCACCGCGCGACGCCGCGCGAGAGGCCAGCATCGTACGCTTCCGCCCGATCATGATGACCACCATGGTGGCGATCCTGGCAGCCGTACCGCTGGCGATCGGCCTGGGTGAAGGGTCCGAACTGCGCCGTCCGCTGGGCATCGCGATGATCGGCGGCCTGCTGTTCTCGCAGAGCCTGACCCTGCTCAGCACGCCGGCGCTGTATGTGATCTTCTCGTGCCTGGCCGAGCGTTGGCGCGCACGTCGCGCACGCAAGCGCGAAGCGAAGCTGCTCAAGCGCGCGCAGCGGGCCTGATCGGATCGCCGGCCAGCGGCCGGCGCTACCGTGGGTGCGGATGGTGGGTGCGGACCGTTGGACCGCACGCCTCCGGGTTTGACGCGCCGTAACGAAAAGAGAACAATTCTCATCCAGCCATGGTCCTGCGCCCCATCGCGGCGCCCCGCTGCCATCTCCGGCCAGCCTGCGTGATCCCAGCCACTGCACATTCCCCCACCCGTGGGCGGATGGCCTGTGGCCGTCCGTCGAGGATCACCATCGATGCTGACGTTCCGTTCTCCCCGCCTGGCCCTGCTGGCCGTAGCCTTGTCCGCCGCCTGCGCCGCCCACGCCGAAGCGCCGGCCGGCAGCCGTAGTGCCACCGATCTGGATGCGGTGAAAGTCACCGCCGAGCGCACCCATACCGAAGCCGGCGCACTGGGCGACCGTGCGCTGCGCGATACCCCGTTCGCGATCACCGCGGTTGGCCGCGAGCAGATCGAGCAGCGCCAGGTCGTCTCGCTGGGTGAAGCCTTCCTGCTCGACCCCTCGGTCAGCACCCAGGTCAGCGCCTATGCCAGTGGCTGGAGCTCGCCGATCCGCAACCGCGGTCTGGAGCTGAACTACGACAGCTACCGGGTCAATGGCCTGCAGGTCTCGTCCTGGGGCACCGAATGGCCGCTGGAAGTCATGGAACAGGTCGATCTGCTGAAAGGCCCGGGCGGATTCCTGTATGGCTTCGGCACCCCCGGCGGCATCGTCAACTACATCACCAAGAAGCCGACCGACACGCCCACCCTCTCCGCCCAGCTGGGCTGGCGCGAACAGGGCGTCGTCAGCGGCGGCATCGACGTTGGCGGCCGCTTCGGCAACGAGCAGATGTTCGGCTACCGCTTCAATGCCTTCCAGGAAAAGGGCGAGACCTTCAACGGCGGGCATGTCGATCGCAAGGTGGGCGCGCTGTCGCTGGACGCGCGCCTGAGTGATGCACTCACCTGGACCTTTGACGGTGTGTTCCAGTCGCGCGACCTGCGCGAGGAATCGCCGCAGTACTACTTCCGTGGCCTGACCTCGTTGCCGCGGCCGATCGCCAGAGATACCGACAACAGCGTACCCGGCACCTACTACGACACCCGATCCAGCCTGCTGTCGACCGGCCTGAACTGGCAGATCAACAGTGACTGGAAGGCCAGCCTGAGTTATGGCGTCACCACCTCATGGAATGACGTCAACAAGATTTTCGCCTACATCGACGATCTCAACGGCGACTACGACGTCAATGTCTATGAACTGGGTGGCAAGAGCGAGTGGAAGCTGGCCCAGGCCATGCTGCAGGGCAGCTTCCGCACCGGTCCGCTGCAGCATCAGGTGGTGGCGGGCATCAGCCACCAGACCGGGCTGGGCTGGGACCGTCCCTACGAGTGGAACCTGATCGGCCGCGCCAACCTGTACCAGCGCCATGCCATCCGCCACGACGCCGTCGGTTCGCGGGTGATGACCCGCGGTGACGAGACGGTGCAGCAGGCGGTGTTCGCAAGCGATACGGTGAACCTCGGCAGCGGCTGGTCGGTGCTGGCGGGCTGGCGCTACAACGACTTCGAAACCAAGGGGCGATACCACACCTACCCGGTCACCCCGACCTACGCCGTGATGTTCAAGCCCAGCGAAGCGGTCACCCTGTATGCCAGCTACATCGAATCGCTGGAAGCAGGCAGCCGCGTAGGCAACAGCTACATCAACGCCGGCGACGTGCTCGATCCCACCATCAGCAAGCAGTACGAGATCGGTGCGAAGGTCGAGGCGGCACGCTGGAATGCGAACGTGGCCGCGTTCCGGCTGGAACGTGGTGCCAACATCGATGCGCTCACGCCGGCCGGCAAGCGCCTGGTGCAGGATGGCATCACGCTGTACGAAGGCATCGAAGCCAGTGCTGACCTGCACCTCAACGATGCACTGACGGTCGGCGGCGGCGCCACCTGGCTGGATCCGGCCTACGACAAGCTGTCCCCGGGCAGCGCCGCGCAGGAAGGCAACCGTACCGCCGGTGCTGCGCGCTGGAGCGGTGTCGTGCACGCCACCTACCAGCTGCCGTGGATGGACGGCCTGGAAACGTATGCCGCAGTGCGCTACTACGGCGACGTCTGGTACGACGCCGACAACACCCTGAAGCTGCCCGACTACACGCTGGTCAATGCAGGCGTCGGCTATCGCCTGCTGGCGTCCGGTCACCCGGTGACCCTGCGTGCCGGCGTCGAGAACCTGGCCAACCGGAAGTACTGGTCCAACGCCGGTGCCGGGCTGCCGCGCACGTTCGCGCTGAGCGTGCGCTGGGAAATGTAAGGCACCGGGCCCCGCCGTCCATGCGGACCACGGGCCCGCACATGGACGGTGGGTGCGGACCGTTGGCCCGCACTCCATATTTCACCCCACACCCGCAATAATGGTGGAAGACCCTTCCACCGAGCCTGCATGTCCGCCCGACAATCCCGCCTCAGCCGCCTGTGGGCCCACGAGAAGGCCAGTTACGGCCTGCGGGTGTTCATCGCCCTGGCCGCGGCGCTGGCGGTGTGCTGGCAGCTGGATGCGCTTACGGCCCTGCCCGGCGTGTTCCTTGGCATCATCGCCAGCGCCATCGCCGAAACCGACGACAACTGGTGGGGTCGTACCAAGGCCGTAGTGCTGTCGCTGCTGTGCTTCTGCATTGCCGCAGCCTCGGTGATCTGGCTGTTCCCGTGGCCGTGGATCTTCATTGGCGCGCTGGCACTGTCCACCTTCGGCCTGACCCTGCTCGGCGCGCTCGGCGAGCGCTATGCGTCCATAGCCCAGGCCACGGTGACGCTGGCGATCTACACCATGATCGGCCTGGAACAGCATGGTGCCAGCGACCTGCACAGCGCGCTGGAAGCCGTCAGCCACCTGCTGGCCGGCGCGGTCTGGTATGGCCTGCTGTCGATCCTGTGGACCGCGCTGTTCGCCAATCGGCCGGTGCGTGAGCGCATAGCGCGGTTGTACCAGGAGCTGGGCCGCTACCTGCAGCTGAAGGCCGCGCTGTTCGAGCCGGTGCGCGAAGCCGACCTGCAACGCCGCCAGCTGGATCTTGCCGAACAGAACCGCCGCGTGGTCGGCGCCCTGAACGAGGCCAAGACCGCGATCCTGGCCCGCTTCGGCCGCTCTGGCCGGCCCGGCGTGAATTCCGGCCTTTACCTGCGCCTGTATTACATGGCGCAGGATTTCCACGAGCGTGCCAGTTCCTCGCATTACCCGTACGGCGCGCTGGTGGATGCGTTCTTCCACAGCGACGTGCTGTACCGCTGCCAGCGCCTGCTCGACCTGCAGGGCCAGGCCTGTGCCCGCCTGGGCGAAGCGATCCGCCTGCGCCGTCCGTTCGTATACGGTGAGAGCAACCAGCAGGCCGGGCGCGACCTGGCCGATGCGCTGGCCTATCTGCGCGGCCAGCAGCGCCCGCAATGGCAGCGCCTGCTGGGCTCGCTGGACCTGCTGGTGCACAACCTGCGCAGCATCGAACGGCGCCTGCTGGATGCCGAGCGTTCTGAAGCCAGCCTGGACAATGTCGATACCCGCCTGCGTGACAGCAATCCGCATACCCTGCGCGAGATGGGCGTGCGCATCCGCCAGCAGCTCACGCCCGGCTCGGTGCTGTTCCGTCATGGCCTGCGCATGGCGCTTGCGCTGATCGCCGGCTTTGCAGCGATCCGCCTGTTCAATGCGCAGAATGGTTCGTGGGTACTGCTGACCATCGTGTTCGTGTGCCGGCCCAACTTCGGCGCCACCCGCCAGCGGCTTGCGCAACGCATCGTCGGCACCCTTGCCGGCCTGGTGCTGACCTGGGCGTTGCTGCAGCTGTTCCCGCAGCTGCACGTGCAGCTGCTGATCGCCCTTTTGTCGGCGCTGCTGTTCTTCTTCACCCGCACCGACCGCTACCTGGTGGCCTCGGCGGCGATCACCGTGATGGCCCTGACCTGCTTCAACCTGATCGGCGATGGCTTCGTGCTGATCGTGCCGCGCATGGTCGACACCGTGCTGGGCTGCGCGATCGCAGCAGCGGCCGCGTTCCTGATCCTGCCCGACTGGCAGGGCCGCCAGCTGCATCTTGTACTGGCACGCGTGCTGGACACTGCGGCCCGCTACCTGGATTCGGTGCTGGGCCAGTACCGCAGCGGCATGCGCGACGACCTGGCCTACCGCATCGCACGGCGCGACATGCACAACGCCGACGCTGCACTGTCCACCGCGTTGTCGAACATGCTGCGCGAACCCGGCCATGTGCGCCGCAACCTGGATGCCGGTTTTCACTTTCTGGCGCTGTCCAACACGCTGCTCGGCCACCTGTCGGCACTGGGTGCGCATCGTGACCAGGTGGACAGCTACGCCGGCGATCCGCTGGCATTGGCCGCCGGTGAGCGCGTGCGCAAGGCGCTGCAGCAGCTGGCCTCGGCCCTGACCGCACGACAACCGGTCGCGGAGGATGACAACGACGCCGACCGCGCCGTGGCCGCCGAGCTGGAGCAGATCGACGAGGCGATGCCGCCGAAACTGCAACTGATCCGTACGCAGATGGCGCTGGTACTGCGCCTGCTGCCGAAGGTTCGGGCGGCGGCCAATGGAGCGGTGACCGGCCTGACCTGACATCGGTGGCGCCGGCATGGTCCGGTGCTGCCGGCGGCGCAACATCATGTTGCATCCAGTGATGCACCCCGATCACGTCCGCGCGCGGATACTGAGTCATCCCCTGCTCCGGATTCCCCCATGAAGATCGAACTTGCCAACCGCACCGCGCTGGTCACCGCTTCCACCGCCGGCATCGGCCTGGCCATTGCCCAGGGCTTGGCCACTGCCGGGGCGCGGGTCATCCTCAATGGACGCAGCACCGACAGCGTCGAGCGTGCGCGCCAGCATCTGCTGGGCGCCGTACCCGGGGCCGACGTGCTCGGTGTCGCCGCCGATCTTTCTGATGCAGCCGGTGTCGAAACACTATTGGCCGGCCTGCCCAAGGTCGACATCCTGGTCAACAACGCCGGCATCTTCGGCCCACAGGACTTCTTCGAGACGGATGACGCGACCTGGGAGCGCTACTGGCAGACCAACGTGATGTCCGGCGTGCGCCTGTCGCGCGCGCTGCTGCCGGCGATGGTCGATGCCGGCTGGGGCCGGGTGCTGTTCATCTCTTCCGAGTCGGCGCGCAACATTCCGGCCGACATGATCCATTATGGGGTCAGCAAGACCGCGCAGCTGTCGTTGTCGCGCGGCCTGGCCAAGCGCGTGGCCGGTAGCGGCGTCACCGTCAACGCGGTGCTGCCCGGCCCGACCCTCTCCGATGGTTTCGCGGCGATGTTCGAGGATGAACGCCAGCGCAGTGGCAAGCCGCTGGAACAGATCGGCCGCGAGTTCGTGATGGCGCACCGGCCGTCCTCGTTGATCCAGCGCACCGCCACGGTCGAAGAAGTGGCCAACATGGTGGTGTACCTGGCCTCGCCGCAGGCCTCGGCGACCTCGGGTGCAGCGCTGCGCGTGGATGGCGGCGTGGTCGACGATATCGTCTGAGTCCGCCGTCAGGTGTGCGGACCAACGGTCCGCACCCACATCGGTCCGCACCCACAGTCGTGGGGCTTCAGTAGATCCACGCCATGCATGGATGCATCCCTCCATGGTCCCGGCAGGTGGGCAGGAATGCTAGGCTGCGCCGGTCAAGGAGGCTCCATGTCCGGTCACAACCAGTTCGCCCTGCTGCGCCAGCGCCGTTTCCTGCCGTTCTTCGTGGTCCAGGCGCTCGGTGCATTCAACGACAACGTGTACCGGCAGGCGATCATCAGCATGTTGCTGTTCATGGCCGTGCCAGAGGAGGAACTGGGGCTGTACGCCACGCTGGCGCCGGCCATCTTCATCCTGCCGTATTTCCTGTTCTCGGCGCTGGCCGGGCAGATCGCCGACAAACTGGAAAAATCGCGACTGATCGTGATCACCACCAGCATGGAGATCGTGATCATGTCGCTGGCGGCCACCGGCTTCCTCACCCAGAGCCTGCCGGTGCTGCTGGTCGCACTGTTCTGTACCGGCATGCAGTCGACCCTGTTCGGCCCGGTGAAGTACTCGGTGCTGCCGTCGGTACTCAGGCCCGAAGAGCTGACCGGTGGCAATGGCCTGGTCGAGATGGGCACCTCGATGTCGATTCTCTCCGGCATGATCGTCGGCGGCCTGGTGTTCACCGTGGCCGGCAGCCACGGCACGGTGGTAGCTGCGTGCGCCATCATCGCCCTGGCGATCTGCGGCAACATCGCCGCGCGCCTGATTCCCAAGGTCGATGCCGGCGACCCGAACCTGAAGATCAACTGGAACCCGTTGCCGGAATCGCTGGCGGTGCTGCGCATGGCGCGCCAGCAGAAGGCCGTGCGCAACTCGATCCTGGGCGTGTCCTGGTTCTGGTTCGTCGGCACGGTGCTGACTTCGCAGCTGCCGGCCTACGCGGTGACCAACCTGGGGGGCAAGCCGACCCTGTACATCTTCGCGCTGGCCTTGTTCTCGGTCGGCACCGGCGTCGGTTCGCTGCTGTGCGAGAAACTCTCGGCCCGTACGGTGGAAATCGGCCTGGTACCGCTCGGTGCGTTCGGCATGACCGCGTTCCTGCTCGACCTGTACTTCGCCCGCAGCGGTGAAGCGCCGGTACACGGGCTGACCATCGGGCCATTCCTGCAGCAGCCCGGCAGCCTCCGCATCGTCATCGACCTGATCGGCATCGGCCTGTTCACCGGCATCTTCGTGGTACCGCTGTTCGCGCTGATCCAGAGCCGCACGCCGAAGACGCAGATGTCGCGCGTGTTCGCCGCACTGAATATCCAGAACTCGGGTTTCATCGTCGCTGCGGCGCTGCTGTCGCTGGCCGCGCACACGCTGCTGCACTGGACCATTCCGCAGCTGTTCCTGGCGCTGGCCATCGCCAACGCACTGGTGGCGATCTACATCTTCACCATCGTCCCCGAATTCCTGATGCGCTTCCTCAGCTGGCTGATGGTGCGCACCCTGTACCGGCTGCGCCCGCACGGCATCGAGGCCAACGTGCCGGACGAAGGCGCCGCGCTGCTGGTCTGCAACCATGTCAGCTACATGGACGCGTTGATCCTTTCGGCGACCATCCCGCGCCCGGTGCGCTTCGTCATGTACTACAAGATCTTCAACATCCCGGTGATGCGCTGGATCTTCCGCACCGCCAAGGCGATCCCGATCGCCGGCGCACGTGAAGACCCGGCGCTGATGCAGCGCGCGTTCGATGAGATCGACGCCGCGTTGGCCGAAGGCGAACTGGTCTGCATCTTCCCCGAGGGCGCGCTGACCCGCGACGGGCAGATGGCCCCGTTCAAGTCCGGCGTCGAGAAGATCCTCGAGCGGCGACCGGTGCCCGTGGTGCCGATGGCGCTGCGCGGCATGTGGTCGAGCATGTGGAGCCGGCGCGACAGCCGCCTCGGCCGCATGCGCGTGCCGCGCCGTTTCCGCGCCACGGTCGAGGTGGTGGCGGCACCGGCCGTGGATGGCCACACCACCAGCGCCCCGGTGCTGGAGGCCCAGGTACGGGCCCTGCGTGGTGATCACGCCTGATGGAACCGGCTCGCCACGCGGGCCTGGGGACCTCCTCGCATACGCCACCGTCCAGTGGCGAACACGGCATGCCGCGCCTGTAAACGCATACATGCAACGCAGGTTGCGGTAGATTACGCACCCACAGGGGGGAGGTCCGGCCAATGCACCACGGCCGGCCACCAAGGAATGGAGTCTCGCTTTGAATCAACCACCACCGCTCAGCCGTCCGGTCTACATCCCCAACCATCTGGTCTGGGCGATCCTGACGACGCTGTTCTGCTGCCTGCCGTTGGGCGTGGTGTCGATCGTCTATGCCTCCCAGGTCGATGGCCGCCGCGCGGCCGGCGACCTGCCGGGGGCCTACAGCGCGTCGCGCAAGGCGGGCTGGTGGGCGGTGGCTTCGGCCGTGGCCCTGCCGGTCCTGTTGCTGTTGTGGTTCGGGCTGTTCGGCGGCTTGGCCGTACTGGGCGCTCTTTCCGACCAATGATTCACCACCACCACCCATCAAGGAGCTTGAACCCATGAACACCGCCACTCCGCAGGTCCCGAACAATCTGGTCTGGGCCATCCTGAGCACCCTGTTCTGCTGCCTGCCGGCCGGCATCGTGTCGATCGTCTACGCCGCGCAGGTCAACGGCAAGCTGGCCGCTGGCGACATCGCCGGCGCCCAGGACTCCTCGGCCAAGGCCAAGAAGTGGGCCATCTGGTCGGCCATCGCCGCCGTCGTGGTCGGCGTGCTGTACGGCATCCTGATCGTCGCTCTCGGCGGCATGGGTGCGATGAGCAACAGCGGCTACTGATCCGCGTGGACGGATCCGGCGCCTGCGCCGGATCCGTTGCTGCATGTCCGCACTTCCCACTCGATCCAGACTGGCCCGCTGGGCACCGCTGCTGGCCGCCACCGGCCTGGCCGCCGGTGCCGCACTGGTGCTGCGCAACGTCAATCCATATGTCGCCGGCAATCCCCTGCCGAGCTGCCCGCTGTACGCCATGACCGGCCTGTACTGCCCGGGCTGTGGCAGTACCCGCTGCCTGTATTCGCTGGTCCATTTCGACCTGCCCGGCGCGATGGCGATGAACCCGCTGCTGGTCATCAGCCTGCCCTTCCTGCTGCTGATGCTGCTGAACGTCGCCGGCATCCGTCCGCGCGTACTCGACCCGCTGATGCGGGTACTGGCCAATCCCACGTTCTGGCTCTGGGTGCTGCCCGGGTATGCGCTGCTGCGCAACCTGCCGTGGGCACCGTTCACCGCACTGGCACCGATCTAGGTTTCCAGCCAACGGCGCAGCCCCTCGTGGTGGGCGGCGTTTGAAGGTAGAAGCTTTCGGGTTGGCCGGGTGGGTGGGCTGCGCAGGGGGCGCTGCAAGTACGTCCATGTAAGCTCGGTCGCCGCTTGCTCGTGTGCGCAGGACAGCGCACACGAGCAAGGCGCCATCGAGCCCCCAGGGACGGGTTTACGGCGTGTCCTGAAGCCCCACACCGCCCCGCCCAACCATCAGCAATCCAGAGCTGCTGTTGCTGTTGCTTCTGCAGGTGCAGGGCTGCAAGCCCTGCAAACAACTACGTCACCCAGCCTGCAATCACCAGCAGCGCCAGCACGGCCAGCCACAGCAGCAGCATCCGCCACACCAGGCTCATCGCATCACGCAGGTCCGGCAGCCGCTGCCACACCGGCAGCAACCCCGCCTCGGTGTAATCGTGCGCATCCTCGCGCAGCTCGGCGTTGACACTGGCCCGCGCCACCGCGCCGAGGAAACCGATGCCGCCCGCCAGGCGTTCGCCATGGGCCTGGCGCCAGGCCTTCCACGCCGTATCGAAGTTACCCACCAGCGCCATCGAAAACGCCATCAACTGCGCCACCGGCCACTCGATCCAGCCCAGCAGGCGCTGCGCCAATGCCAGCGGCTCCACCGGCACGCGCGCGCGCATCGGGCTTTCCGCCATCAGCGCCAGCAGCCGGTAGCCCAGCGCGCCCGCCGGGCCCAGCAGCAGGAACCAGAAGAGCACCGCGAACCAGCGCCGCAATGCATTGAGCACCGTCGCTTCGACCAGCGACGGCACGTCCTCGCGCAGGCTGCCACCGGCGGCCTGCAGGTTGCGCACCGCCGCCTGCCGCGTCGCGGCGTCGTCCGCATCGATGATCGCTTCGATATCGCGATCCAGGTCGCGCGGTCCCCAACACCAGGCCAGCACCACCACGCCCAGCAGCAGCGACGGCAGGCCGAACAGCACTCCGCGCAGCAGCCACGCCAGCAGCCCCATCAACAGCAGTGGCGGCAACAGCGCCAGGGCGACCCCCGCCGCGCCCTGCCAGGCCTTGCCGCCATGCGCGTCCAGCCAGCCCAGCCATCGCCGGAAGCCGTCGAAACGGCGCAGCGAAGCGGCAGCGGCCGGGGCAACGTGGCCCAGGGCCAACGCCACCAGCACGGCGGCCAGAGTGGTGAACATGGCAGGTCTCCCTACGAAACAGAACGCTCGGCGCCGCTACCTTACCTGTCGCAGCGGCGCCCTCGCTGGTGAACCGGACTCTAACCCGGGCCGTGTTCAGGTGGCGGCAATACAGTTGCCACCACCGGCCCGGCAGCAATCGGGCTCAGCCCTTGTGCTGGCGGTACCAGTGTTCGATGAGCCCCCGCGAAATCGAGATCGGTGGCGACAGGCGGATGCCCTGGCCATCGTCCTCGACATCACGGGCCAGCGCAGCGCCCACCTCTTCGGCACTGAACCAGCGCGCATCTTCCAGCTCGCCATCCACGGTCGGCAGGTCATCCAGTGCCTGTGCACGGAAGCCGACCATCAGCGCGCCGGGGAACGGCCACGGTTGCGAACCGAGGTACTGGCAGGCGGTCACCCGCACCTTGCTCTCCTCATGGACTTCGCGCACCACGGTCTGCTCGAAGGTCTCGCCGGGTTCGACGAAACCGGCCAGCACCGAGTAGCGACGCGGTGCCCAGTTCGACTGCCGGCCCAGCAGCAACCGGCCCTGGTTCTCCACGGCGACGATCACGGCGGGGTCGACGCGCGGGTAGTGCTCGGTAGAGCACTGCCCGCAGCGGCCGACGAAGCCACCGCGGGCAAACGCCACGGCACCGCCGCATACGCCGCAGAAGCGGGTGCGCGAGTGCCAGTACGACATGCCGCGGGCATAGCTGAAAGCAGTCGCATCGGCCATCGACCACAGCAATGCGGCCTGGCGCAGATCGAGTCGGCGTGGCGCGCTGACGGTGACGTTGGCAGCTTCAACCGAGAACCACGCCTGCTCCCCCCGCAGGCCGAGGAAGATCGCGGCACCCGGGCCACCGCCGATGGCGGCGCCGGTCAGCGCCAGCGGCTGATCGTCATCGCCGGTGAAGGCGCTGCCGTCCTGATCGAGCACGAGAATGCGCGCACCCCGCCACAGGCGCGCCAGTGCATCGGCATCTTCGCGCAGGGCATCGGCGCGCTCCAGCGGTTCGCCAACGAAGGCAAAACCGGAAAGCGGCGAAGGAGAATTGGGCATCCGCCAAGCCTGCCGCCAATCGATGCGGGTGGCAAGCCGCAGGCTTCGCGGAAACCAGCTATGGGGTGGAGCTTGCTCCAAACACCTTGTCGCGCCGGGCGCAGGCCCCGCGCCCTGCTCACATGCTGAAGCTGCTGCCGCAGCCGCAGGTGGTCTTCGCGTTCGGGTTGCGGATCACGAACTGGGCACCGGTCAGGCTCTCGGTGTAGTCCACCTCGGCGCCCATCAGGTACTGCAGGCTCAGCGGGTCGACCAGCAGGGTCACCCCGCTGGTCTGTACCGCCAGGTCATCCTCTGCACGGTTCTCGTCGAACTCGAACCCGTACTGGAAGCCCGAACAGCCACCGCCTTCGATGTACACGCGCAGGGCCAGGTCGGGGTTGCCCTCTTCCTGGATCAGGGATTTGACCTTGGCGGCCGCCGACTCGGTGAAGTTCAGCGGGCGCTCCAGCGACTGGTAATCGGGCGCGGCAACCGGGGTGGCGCCGGGCAGGGAGACTAGCGTGCTCATGCTGCCAGCATGGGGGTGCCGACGATGGCTTTCAAGCCATCGCCTCGGCCAGCTTGCGGCGTGCGGCGGTATCGCCCTTGCCATCATTGGCCTCATCGCCTTCCGGCGCCGGCAGGGCCGCCATCGGCGCGCTCGCGTGGATCAGGCGGCCGTTCAGCTGGGCGCCCGCATTCATCTCCACCACCTGGTAATGGACGTTGCCATTGACCCGTGCGCTCGGGGTCAGTTCGACCTTCTCGGTGGCATGTACATCGCCGTCCAGGCGGCCACTGATGACCACCACCTGGGCGCGGATCTCACCCTCGATCACGCCATGCTCGGCGACCGTCAGGGTCGCGCCACTGGCGCCTTCGGCGGCAATCACCTTGCCGTGGATGCGGCCTTCCACATACAGGCCCCCACTGAATTCCACATCACCGCGGATCACCACCTGGTTGCCGATCAGGGCATCCACCACCAGCTGGCCTTCACGGTTGGATTTGCTGCTTCCGAACATCTGCCTACTCCCCTTTGCTGGCCGGCGCGCCGGCCTGTTTCCAGTCGAATACCTGGGTGGTACCCCCCGTACCACTCCCCAATGTCACCCGCACGCGTTGCGGGGTGAAGTCAGCCGGCAGCATCACGCTGCCGGTGAGCTGCTGGAAGTACCGGAACGAGTAGTCCTGTCCCGGCACCTTGCTGCGCTGGTGCAGATCATCCCAACTGATCGTGGCCAGCTTGCCGTTTTTCACGCCTTCCACGGTGAAGCGCATCTGTCCCTGGCTGATGGCGCCGCGGTTGAGGTTCTGGGTCAGCACGGCGGTGTACTGCCACGTGCCGGCCGCTTCCGGGCTGAACTCGATCGAGTGGGTGTTCAGGCCCTTGCGCTGGCTGGTCGAGCCGACCAGTCGCTCGTAGAAGGCGACGTCGGCACGCAGGCCGGCGATTTCTTCGTCACGCTCGGCCAGCGAGGACTGCACCTCGGTATTGGCAGCGCGGCTGATGCGGTCGGAGGCTTCCAGCGTGGCCTGCTTCTGGCGCAGTTCGGTCAGCTGCGCCTGCAGCGTCTCGGCACGCTTCTCCGCGGCCTGCAGGCGCTGGCCCTGGACATCGCGCGGCGTGGCCATCCAGCAGCCACCCAGCGCGGCCAGCACCAGGCTGAGCAGCCAGATGCCACCGATCATCAGCAGGCGGCGACGGTCCATCGGCGGTTGCGGCGCGCCGGGCAGGCGTACCTGCACGCGCATGGGAGGACGGTTGGTCATGGGTGGTTTCCGGGGTATCGCAAGGGCGATACCGGTACGGCCCCTGTGGCAAACGACGGGCTAGTGTATGACAGGACGGGTGGGTTTCCTGCGCAGTGGCCGGCCACGGTCTGTGGCGTTCAGGCACGCCATCGTCGATAGTGTGGCCCCCTGCACAGTTCCGTCGCCGGAGCACCGCCATGACCGAAGCCCACCTGTTCGTGATCGGCATCCTGCTGGCCTGGCTGGCCGGCATCCGCGTCTACCTCACCGTGTTCGGCGTCGGCCTGGCCGGCCTGCTCGGCTGGGTCGACCTGCCACCCGCCCTGCAGGCCACCGAATCATGGTGGGTGCTGGGCACATCGGCCGCGCTGGCCATCGCCGAGTTCTTCGCCGACAAGATCCCCGGCGTGGACTCGGCCTGGGACCTGGTGCAGACGCTCGCACGCGTACCCGCCGGCGCGTTCCTCGCGGCGGCCACGTTGTCGCCGGATGGCCAGCTGGGCACTGGTGCGCTCGCCGCCGGTGCCGGTGTAGCCCTGGCCAGCCATGGCCTGAAGGCCGGTACCCGCGCCCTGCTCAACACCTCGCCGGAACCGGCCAGCAACTGGGTCGCCTCTGCCGCCGAAGACACCGTGGTGATCGGCGGCCTGGCGTTGGCACTGGCGCATCCGTGGATCGCCCTGGTGGTGGTGCTGGCCTGCAGCCTGGCCGGCGCACTGCTGGTGTGGCTGGTCTGGCGCGCACTGTGGAAGAGCGTGCGCTGGCTGGCGCGCGGCGCATCGGCACCACCGCCAGGGCACACCGGCACCGGTTGAGCGCCGGGCTTGTCGCATAATGGACGCGAACACCAGGAGCACCGATGGCCGCAAACGAATCCCCCGCGGGCGCCCGCCCGGGACGCGCTGAAACCCCGCCGGCCGATCATTGGCAGCGCTGGGTCCCCGAGGCGGCAAGCCCCGCTGTGGCCGCACCGATGATGGCGACCCCGCCGCCGGTCGCGGCCGATGCGCACTCGCCCGTCAACAGCGCGCCACCGCCGCTGCCCGGCCCGATCGCACTGGCCGAAGCCGGGAACAACGATCTGGCCCCACCGCCATCGGACTCGCCCTATCGCGTGCTGATCGTTGAAGACGATCGTGCACAGGCCCTGTTCGCGCAGAGCGTGCTGCATGGCGCCGGCATGCAGGCCATCGTGCACAGCGATGCAGATGCCGCGCTGCAGGCGATCAAGGAGCACCG
Organism: Stenotrophomonas sp. SMYL41; assembly: GCF_036319965.1. Taxonomy (NCBI): domain Bacteria; kingdom Pseudomonadati; phylum Pseudomonadota; class Gammaproteobacteria; order Lysobacterales; family Lysobacteraceae; genus Stenotrophomonas; species Stenotrophomonas sp. SMYL41. The sequence continues at coordinate 89,828 of NZ_JAWIRX010000010.1, forward strand.
CCCCGACCTGATCCTGATGGACCTGCACCTGCCCGGGCTGGATGGCATGCGCCTGACCGCGCTGATCCGCCAGCAGCCTGGCCTGCAGCTGCTGCCGATCGTGTTCCTCAGCGGCGATCCGGATCCGGAGCGCCAGTTCGAAGTACTCGACAGCGGCGCCGACGACTACCTGAGCAAGCCGATCCGGCCCCGCCACCTGATCGCAGCGGTGGCCAACCGCATCCGCCGCGCACGTGCCCAGGCCGCGACCCTGCCCGGTGCCACCGGCGCACCGGCCACCAGCAATCCGGAAACCGGCCTGCCGACGCGCCACCACGTGCTGCAGCAGCTCAATACCGCACTCGCCCACCGTGACCAGGGCGGCGTGTTCTTCATCGAAGTGGCCAGCGCGCTGGGCCTGCGCGAACGCTATGGCTATGCCGCGTTTGAGCGGCTGATGGTACAGGCCGGGCAGCGCCTGGCCGAGGCCGGCCATCCGCACCTGCTGGCGCGCCTGAACGACAACAGCTTCCTGCTGCTGGCCCGCAACGCCGACGAGGACGCCCTCGAAGGCATCGCCGCGAGCCTGCGCGAGCAGCTGTCGGCACGTGCGTTCGTGATCCGCGACGACGAATCCGTGCACCTGCGCGGCGTGGTCGGCTACGCGCCGCTGTCGCCGGGCTTCGAGGATGCCAACAGTGCGCTGGAAGCAGTTGAACGCACCACCCTGCAGGCACGCCTGCTCAGCGCCGGCGTGGCGGGCCATGTGCACCGCCAGGCGGTCACCGAACAGGAACACCTGGCGCTGCTGGAAGGCCAGCTGGAACTGGCCTACCAGCCGATCGTCGCCGTGGCAGGTGGCAACACCGCGCAATACCAGCTGCTGCTGCGCCTGCGCCAGACCGATGGCACGGTACTGGCGGCCGGCCAGGTGATCCCGGCTGCGGAAGCCGCCGGGCGCATTGCCGACCTCGACCAGCAGGTGATGGACCACGCACTGGGCCTGCTGGATCTGTACCGGCACGCAACGCAGCCGCTGAACCTGTTCGTCTCGCAGTCACTGCGCACCCTGCAGCGCGATGCCTTCGCCGACTGGCTGCTGGAATCGCTGCAGCAGCGTGACCTGCCCGGCAGTGCGCTGGTGATCGACGTGCGCCTGCCCGACGCACTGATCCACACCGTGCCGCTGCAGCAGTTCTGCCAGCGCATGGCCAGTGCCGGGGTGCGCTTCTGCCTGAGCCAGTTCGAACCCGGCAGCGAGGCCGACGCACTGCTGACCCAGCTGCCGCTGTCGTTCGTACGCATGGCTGCGCGCTTCTCCAGCAGCCATTCCAATCCAGCCACCCGCGAGGAACTGCGCAAGGCGATCGAACAGGCCCATGCCGCCGGGCTGCAGATCATCGGCCAGCAGATCGAGGATCCGCAGGCTGCAGCAGCGATGTGGGTCGGTGGCGTCGACTTCATCCAGGGCAACATGGTGCAGTCGGCCGGCAGCGACCTGAGCTTCGACTTCCACAACGCGGTGCTCTGACGTGCCGCTGTGGGGCCTGCTGCTGGTTGCCCTTGCCGCGGCCGCCATCGCGCTGACGGTGCTGGGCCTGCGGCTTCGCGCGCGCAACCATGCGCTGGCGCAGCTGCAGCGCACGCACGGCGCGCTGGCCGCCGAACGCGACCAGCTTCGCCATACCACCGAACGCCAGGGTCAGCTGGAACAACAGCTGCTGCAGGCCAAGCAGGCCGCCGAGGCGGCCGTGCTGGCCAAGGGCGAGTTCCTGGCCACGATGAGCCACGAGATCCGCACCCCGCTGAACGGCATCCTGCCGATGCTGGAGCTGATCGCGCGCGGACCGCTGGGCGAAGACCAGCGGCAGATGCTGGCTACCGCCTCGGCCAGCTCGCAGCAGCTGCTGCGCATCGTCGACGACATCCTCGACTACTCCCGGCTGGAAGCGCAGGCACTGGAACTGGAGATCACCAGCTTCAACCTGCGCGACCTGCTCGATGGCGTGGTGCAGCTGATGCAGCGGGCCGCCGACGCCAAGGGCCTGGCCCTGGGCCTGCAACTGGATCCATCGGTACGCCTGCCCGTGCGCGGCGATCCGGTACGCCTGCGCCAGGTGCTGAGCAACCTGCTGGCCAATGCCATCAAGTTCACCGCCCGCGGCCAAGTGCAGCTGCGCGTGCTGCGCCTGGGCGAAGGTGCCGCGCAGCACCAGCTGCGTTTCGAGATCATCGATACCGGCATCGGCATCGACGACGCGCTGCAGGCACGCCTGTTCCAGTCCTTCAGCCAGGCCGACGCATCCACCACCCGAATCTACGGCGGCACCGGCCTGGGCCTGGCCATCTGCAAGCGCATCATCGACCTGATGCACGGAAATATCGGCGTGCGGTCCACGCCCGGCCAGGGCGCGACATTCTGGTTTGAGATACCGTTGCTGAAGGTCCCTGGCGACCTGCCGGCGATGGTGCGCGCACCGGCACCGCTGCTGCTGTTCAGTGCCGATGCAACGCTGCAGGCACGCATCGAGCGCATCGCCGCCCACCATGGGCTGCAGGTACAGGTGCTGGCGCAGCTGGATGCCGTGGTCGAGCGCCTGCGCGCTCCCGCGCGGCCCGGACAACCGGCACCGGCATGGCTGCTGGTCGATGCCCGCGCCCGCCGCAACGGTGAGGCCACGCTGCAGCAGGCACTGGCCGAGCGCGGCGAAGACGATGCACTGCAGGTGCTGTGGCTGCAGGAAGACACGCCTGCACAACGCCCGCGCCAACGCCAGCTGCTCCCGCATTTCGATGATGCAGCCCTGCATGGACTGCTGGCTGCGCCTGCCACGCCTGCCCGCCCTGCCGCACTGCTGGCCAATGCCGAAGACGGAATGCCCGCGCCGACGCTGCCGCCACTGCATCTGCGTGTGCTGCTGGTGGAGGACAATACGGTCAACCGGATGGTGGCCGAACAACTGCTGCGCGTGTTCGAGTGCGAGGTGCGCAACGCCGCCGATGGCGAGCAGGCACTGGCCGTTCTCCGCGAAGGCGACGTGGACATCGTGCTGATGGATTGCCAGATGCCGGTGCTGGACGGCTACGCCGCCACGCGCCGCTGGCGCGCCGAAGAAGCGGAAACGGGGCGTTCGCGATTGCCGATCATCGCAATGACCGCCAATGCCATGGCCGGTGATCGCGAGCGCTGCCTGCAGGCGGGCATGGACGATTACCTGTCCAAGCCGATCGCGCGCGCCACGCTGCATGCGCTGTTGAAGCGCTGGGGGCAACGGTCGAGCGATGCCGTAGCGTCAAGCTTGCTCGACTGCTACGCCCCCGCAGTAGATCGAGCGCCGCCAGCCGAGCAGGGCTCGGCTCTACAAGACACAAAAAGCCAAGCCACTCCGCAACCGGTGCTGGACCGTGATGTGCTGGACGAACTGCACGCAGTAATCGGCGACGCCGCCAGCCAGATCGTCACGGTCTTTCTTGAAGATGCGCCGGTGATGGTGCAGCAGCTGCAGCAAGCGGCGCAGAACGGCGACGAACCACGCCTGCAGGCAGTCGCGCACAGCCTGAAATCATCGAGTGCGAACGTGGGGGCCTTGTCGCTGTCGGCAGTCGCGCAGCGGATCGAGCATGAAGCCCGCAATGGCAGCCTGCAGCGCCCCGCCGTAGCGGTGGCGCTGCTGGTTGCCGAATTCGCCCGCGCGCGCGTGGCGCTGACGGGCTACCTGGCACAGCATCGCGCCGGCCAGGGCAGCTGACTCACTCTTCCAGCTTGCTCAGCAGGTACTTGGGCTCACCGATGCGCTCGATCAGGTCGAGCTGGGTTTCAAGCCAGTCGATGTGCTCTTCTTCCGAGTCGAGGATCTTCACGAACAGCTGGCGGCTGACGTAGTCGCCGACCGAATCGGAATAGGCCACGGCCTCGCGCAGGGTGACCACGCCATCGCGTTCCAGCGACAGGTCGCACTGAAGGATCTCGGTCGGGTTCTCTCCGATGCGCAGCTTGCCCAGTGCCTGGAAGTTCGGCAGGCCTTCAAGGAACAGGATGCGGTCGGCGAGCATGTCGGCATGCTTCATCTCGTCGATCGATTCCTTGTACTCGTGTTCGGCCAGCTCCTTGATGCCCCAGTTCTTCAGCATCTTGGCGTGCAGGAAGTACTGGTTGATCGCGGTCAGCTCGTTGTAGAGGACCTTGTTGAGGAATTCGATGACCTTGGTGTCGCCCTTCATGGGGATGCTCCTGCACGCTGAAAACGCAGGCACTTTAACGCCTTGCGTGCAGCCGTGAAGGAACGCGAATCGTGTGCATTGGCCTGTGCGGCCACGCGTGAAGGATGCGAAAGCGCGGCGTCAACGCGCCGCGAAGAGACGATCAGGCGACCTGGGCCAGGCCCAGTACCGGCAGCGGCAGAACGTGGGTCGCACGTGCCTTGGCCAGCAATTCGCCGGCCATGTCCAGGCAGGAACCGCAGGTGGCGCCACAACCGGTACGCATGGTCAGTTCGGCCACCGTGCTGACGCCATGGCTGGCGGCTTCGCGGATCTGGTGGTCGGTGACTCCGTTGCAGATGCAGACGTACACAGGCGGGAACCGGGGCTGGCAGGCCAGAAGCGGCCTGCTGGCTATTCCAATGGAAACGAGAATGGTTGTCAATCAGAGACCTGAACCATTCTCGATACCGTTCAGCCGTTCAGCTGGCCGGGCCATCACCCGTGGCCTTCTTCGGCCAGTAGCCGCGGGTCCGCGGGCGCTTGCGCGGGCGGTCGTGCCCGGCCGTGTGCCCTGGCATCCAGGCCTCGGCGGCGCTCTTGGGCATGGCGGTAACGCCCTGCCCGGCCACCTCTCGCGCCAGCGGCGCCAGATGTCGCAGAGCGCGCGCATAGACGCCACGCTTGAACATCACCACGTGCTCCACCGGGTACCAGAAGTCCACCCAGCGCCAGTGGTCGAACTCGGGCGAGTCGGTGTGGTCCAGCTTCACGTGGGATTCGTCGCCGGTCAGGCGCAGCAGGAACCAGACCTGCTTCTGGCCGATGCAGACCTGTCGCTCGCTGCGGCGGATGGCGCGCGCCGGCAACTTGTAGCGCAGCCAGCCGGGCGTCGCCCCGAGCACTTCCACATGCTCAGGCAGCAGGCCGGTCTCTTCCTGCAGTTCACGATACATGGCCTCGACAGGCGTCTCGTCGGTGTTCATCCCGCCCTGCGGGAACTGCCAACCGTCCCGGCGCACACGTCGTGCCCAGAACACCTGGCCGTCCTGCCGCATCAACACGATGCCGACGTTCGGTCGATAGCCGTCCGGATCGATCACGATGCGGACTCCTAAAAAATCTACTGGTCGGGACTATCCCATGCCCTCTGTCGGCCCACAAGCGCGGCACAAAAGTGTTGACAGGGGCGATACACATCCGCAGAATAGCGGGCTCACCAAGGCTATGTAGCTCAGCCGGTTAGAGCACAGCACTCATAATGCTGGGGTCGGTGGTTCGAGTCCACCCATAGCCACCACACTGAAAATCAAGTTGTTTTCCAGTGTGAAAAGTGAGAAAATAGTTGCACGTTTTGCCCCGTCGCCAAGCGGTAAGGCACCTGACTCTGACTCAGGCATTCGGTGGTTCGAATCCATCCGGGGCAGCCAAATTAAAAGCAAAAGGCCAGATCGAAAGATCTGGCCTTTTGCTTTTAATTTGGTCGCATTCCACCTTGTCCCCGCGCCTGTCGGCGCGCCCCCTTGAACATCAAGGAGGCTCTTCTCCAGAGAGGCGCCCAAGGTCGGATCCTTTTCCAAAGGAAAAGGCTCTGACCCCACCCCATCGCCAGCCACTGGCCGGCAACCTCGAAATGCGCAACCCCAGAACGACAAAAGCCCGGCCGAAGCCGGGCTTTTGCTTTTCCAACCAGCGGGCTCCCGGAGGAGCCCAGCCAGGCGCGGTGAATCAGCGCTTGGAGAACTGGGTGGCGCGGCGGGCCTTGTGCAGACCGACCTTCTTACGCTCGACTTCACGGGCGTCACGGGTCATGAAGCCAGCCTTGCGCAGCTCGGACTTCAGGGTTTCGTCGTACTCGACCAGAGCACGGGCGATGCCCAGACGGATCGCACCGGCCTGGCCGGTGGTGCCGCCGCCAGCGGCGGTGACCAGGATGTCGAAGCTTTCGGTGTTCTTGGTCAGCTCGAGCGGCTGGCGCACGATCATGCGCGCGGTCTCACGACCGAAGAACTCGTCCAGCGGACGACCATTGACGGTGATGTTGCCCGAACCCTTGCGCAGGAACACGCGAGCGGTGGAGGACTTGCGGCGGCCAGTGCCGTAGTTTTGAGTGATAGCCATGATTAGATATCCAGAACCTGCGGCTGCTGTGCGGCGTGCGGATGCTCAGTGCCGGCGTAGACCTTGAGCTTGCGGTACATCTGGCGACCCAGCGGGCCCTTCGGCAGCATGCCCTTGACGGCGATCTCGATCACGCGCTCCGGGTGGCGCTCCAGCGCCTGGGCCAGGGACTCGGTCTTCAGGTTGCCGATGTAGCCGGTGAAACGGTGATACATCTTGTCCTGCAGCTTCTTGCCGGTGACGGCAATCTTTTCTGCATTGATGACGACCAGGTAGTCGCCGGTATCAACGTGGGGGGTGTAGACCGGCTTGTGCTTGCCGCGCAGACGGCGGGCCAGCTCGGTGGCGAGACGGCCCAGGGTCTTGCCCTCGGCGTCGACGAGGTACCAGTCGCGCTGGACGGTCTCGTTCTTGGCAGTGAAAGTGCTCATGAAGAACTCTAGGTTAGGTCGGGCTCATTGCGGCGAACGACTCGCCGGAACTCTGCCACGCGTTGTGAAAGGTGAAGCGTAAGAGGCGGGATTGTACGCAGGTCAAGCCCCCGGTGCAAGCTGGCCCTGCCCCGGGTTGGCAGGGGGGCGGGGGCGGGCGAGAATCGGCGGGTCTTCCGCCTCACCGCGTACCGCCATGACCGTGCTCCGCCAGACCACCCCGCTGGACCACCTGCTGACCGAGGCGCAGCGCGCCCTGGACACGGTGTTCGGCAATCCACCGGCGGCCCGCCCCTACCCGGCTGCGGAGACCGACGAGCCGGGCATGGACAATGCCGAGCGCCGCCACGCGGCGGGGCTGATGCGGATCAACCACGTCGGCGAGGTCTGCGCACAGGGCCTGTACTTCGGCCAGGCCGCCGTGGCCCGCGACCCGGCCACGCGTGAACACCTGCTGGAAGCGGCCCAGGAAGAAACCGACCACCTGGCCTGGTGCGCCACCCGCCTGGGCGAACTGGACAGCCGCCCCAGCCTGTTCAACCCGCTGTGGTACGCCGGCAGCTACACCATCGGCACCCTGGCCGGGTTGCGCGGCGATGGCTGGAACCTGGGCTTCGTGGTCGAAACCGAGCGCCAGGTGGAAGCCCACCTGGACGAGCACCTGGTCGACCTGCCGGCCGGCGATCTGCGCAGCCGCGCGGTCATCCAGGTGATGAAGGAAGACGAGGCCCGCCATGCGGAGCACGCCGAGCAGGCCGGCGCACGCCGCCTGCCGTTCCCGATTCCGGGCGCGATGGCGCTGGCCTCCAAGGTGATGAAGACCATCGCGTACCGCATTTGACCGGGGCGCGCCCACCAACGGTGGGGGCCTACCAGGAGGTGCGGTGGGGCCCGGCGGTGGGGCCCGACCGTTGGTCGGGCCGTCGGCCCGCCTTAGTTCGGCGAGACCAGCTTCAGGCCGATCACGCCGGCCACGATCAGGCCCACGCAGGCCAGGCGGGCCGGCGATGCGCTGTCGTTGAACAGGTAGATGCCCAGCACCGCCACGCCCATGGCGCCGATACCGGTCCAGATCGCGTAGGCCGTGCCGACCGGGATGCTCTTCATCGCCTGGCTCATCAGGTACAGGCTGATCAGCGCGGACACGACCGTGGCAGCGGTGGGGAGGGGTCTGCTGAAGCCTTCGGAGTACTTCATTCCGAGGGCGAAACCGATTTCGAACAGGCCGGCCAGCAGCAGGTAGATCCAGGGCATGGGTGGGGGCTCCTTACCTTTCTTGAAAAAAACGAAACGGCCCGGTGTTTTCACACCGGGCCGTGGGTCGGTACATCACCGTGGAACCATATCGCTTGAGCGACACCAGTTCCACGGGGCGGGTCGTCCCGCCTGGGTGGCGATGCCTGCGGGCATCGCGCATGGGGCTTACTCGGACAGGTTCCGGCCGTGGAACAGCTCTTCGATCTCGCGCTTGAGCAGCGCTTCGATCTTCATGCGTTCCTTGAACGACAGGTTCTTGGCCTTCTCCTCGAACAGGTACTGGTCCAGGTCGAAGTCCTTCAGGTGCATCTTCGTATGGAAGATGTTTTCCTGGTAGACGTTGACGTCGAACATCTCGTAACGCGACTTGATGTTCTTGGCCAGGAAGTTCTGGATCGAGTTGATCTTGTGATCGATGTAGTGCTTCTTGCCCTTCACATCGCGGGTGAAGCCACGGACGCGGTAGTCCATGATCACGATGTCCGACTCGAGGCTTTCGATCAGGTAGTTCAACGCCTTCAATGGCGAAATGACGCCGCAGGTGGCCACGTCGATGTCGGCGCGGAAGGTGGCGATGCCTTCCTGCGGGTGCGTTTCCGGATAGGTGTGCACGGTGATGTGCGACTTGTCCATGTGCGCGACCACGGCATCGGGAATCAGCTCCTTGCCGGCCTGCTTCTTGTCGATCACCGGCTCTTCGGAGATCAGGATGGTCACCGAGGCACCCTGCGGGTCGTAGTCCTGGCGGGCCACGTTCAGGATGTTGGCGCCGATGATCTCGGCGACATCGGTCAAGATTTGAGTCAGCCTGTCGGCGTTGTACTCTTCATCGATGTATTCAATGTAACGCTGACGCTCCTCTTCGGTGCGCGCGTAACACACGTCATAGATGTTGAAGCTCAGCGCCTTGGTGAGGTTGTTGAAACCCTGCAGCCTCAGGCGAGGCAACGGCTTGACCACGGCGGTCGATTCCTGTGTAAGAAGGGAAAGGGGGAATTATGGGGCAAACTGTCCCCGGGGGGAACGTGAAGACCGCTCACATCTGGCACACTGTTTGCCCTTAACAATTGCGCTGGTTAAGCTCCGCTATCGACCCCGTGAATCCGTTCATGCGCAGAGGGAGCGCTCCTATCGTGTCAACCGTGCGCCTAGCTAGCAGTCCACTGGCCCTGGATATCGCCACAATCGATCGTTTCCTGGCGCACAGCCACAGGCGGCGATACCCCACCCGTACCGACGTCTTCCGACCCGGTGACCCGGCGGGAACCCTGTATTACGTCATCAGCGGCTCGGTTTCGATCATGGCCGAGGAAGATGACGATCGCGAGCTTGTGCTGGGCTACTTCGGTGCCGGCGAGTTCGTCGGCGAGATGGGCCTGTTCGTCGAATCGGACCGCCGCGAGGTGATCCTGAGGACCCGCACCGCCTGCGAGCTGGCCGAAATCAGCTACGAGCGCCTGCACCAGCTGTTCCTCGGCCCGCTGTCGGCCGATGCCCCGCGCCTGCTGTACGCGCTGGGCCAGCAGATCTCCAAGCGCCTGCTCGACACCAGCCGCAAGGCCAGCCGCCTGGCGTTCCTGGACGTCACCGACCGGATCGTGCGCACCCTGCACGACCTGGCGCAGGAACCGGAGGCGATGAGCCACCCGCAGGGCAGCCAGCTGCGCGTCTCGCGCCAGGAGCTGGCACGCCTGGTCGGCTGCTCGCGCGAAATGGCCGGCCGCGTGCTGAAGAAGCTGCAGACCGACGGCCTGCTGCATGCCCGCGGCAAGACCGTGGTGCTGTACGGCACCCGTTGACCGTTGAGCACCCGGTGGGTGCGGGCCTTGGTCCGCACTCCTTCGCGCGCTAGGCTCGGTGCATGGAACTGAGCAGCGAATTCTGGTGGTTCATCCTCATCGGCCTCGGCGCCCAGCTGGTCGACGGCGCGCTGGGCATGGCGTTCGGCCTGGTGTCGTCGTCGGTGATGCTGGCCATGGGCATTCCGCCCGCACAGGCCAGCGCCGCCATCCACACCGCCGAGGTGTTCACCACTGGCGCCTCCGGTGTGTCGCATCTGGTCGCCGGCAATGTCGATAAGCGCTTGTTCCTCCGCTTGGCGCTGCCCGGCGCTGTGGGCGGCGCCGTGGGTGCCTACGGCCTGACCCAGCTGCCCGGCGAAGTGATCCGCCCGCTCATCTATCTCTACCTGCTGGTGCTGGCGATCATCATCCTGGCACGTGCCGCCGGCCGCCTGATGCCCAAGGGAGAGGTCAAGCGGGTACCCGTGCTGGGCCTCGTGGCCGGCTTCCTGGATGCCAGCGGCGGGGGCGGCTGGGGGCCGGTGGCCACCTCCACCCTGCTGGCCCGCGGCGGCCAGGCGCGCACCACCATCGGCACGGTGAACGCGGCCGAGTTCGTGGTCACCTTGACGGTTTCAGCAACGTTCCTGCTGTCGATGGGGCTGCATCACCTGCAGATCGTGGCCGGCCTGCTGATCGGCGGCATGATGGCCGCACCGGTGGCCGCGCTGCTGGTGAAGCGCCTGAAGGAGCGGTGGGTGCTGGTAGCGGTGGGCGTGCTGGTGCTGGGCATCAGCCTGTTCCAGATCGGCCATGCGCTGACCGGTTATCTGGCGCGCTGAGCGCTCGCCGGGCATGGCCCTGCGCTACCTGTGTGAACGCCGGTAGCGCCGGCCGCTGGCCGGCACTACCGCGTCACGCCTTGTCGCCACCGCGGTCCACGCAACCCCAGTTGAGGATGCGGGTGCCGGCCGGCAGCACGCGGCGGAAGAAGTCCACCCGCCCCGGCTTCGGGTTCACCACCACCGGCGCCTTGGCGGCCAGCAGCAGCGGCAGGTCGGCGGTGCTGTCGGAGTACGCGATGTCGATGTCGCCATAGCCGCGCTCGCGCAGCATGCGCATCTTCTCTTCGTTGTGGCAGTGGCGGGTCGGGCCGACGCCGCCCAGCCGCGGGCCGACCTCGGTGCCGATCACCGGCACGTCCTGGTGGGCAACGAAAGCCAGGATCGCGCGCGCCAGCTCCGGCGGCGCACCGGTGGCCACCACCACGCGGTCCCCCTTGGCGCGATGCGCGGCGAACACCTCCAGCGCCTGCGGCAGCAGCTTGGCGCGCATCTGTGCCTGATGGCGCAGCACGTAGGCGTCGATGACCTTGTTGAAGTCACGCGCACGGTGCAGGCCGAAGCTGCCGATCCACACGTAGACCGAGATGCCCGCGCGACGGGTCGGCAGCATCGCCACCATCGGTCCGGCGATCGGCGTGACCAGCAGCGCCGCCAGCATGCGCAGCGGGTTGCGCTTGATCAGCGAGGCGAACAGGTGGGTTCCCGAATCGCCATCGTAGAGGGTGTGGTCGAAGTCGAAGACCACCAGCGGCGCATCCTCGCGCGGCGTTGGATAGTGCGTTGTCATGCCGCGAAGAATAGCTGACGCAGGCCCTCGCCCGGCTCTTCCACACGCATGAAGGCCTCGCCGACCAGGAAGGCATGGATGCCGGCATCACGCATCAGCGCCACGTCCTGAGGGCCGAGGATGCCGCTCTCGGTGACCAGCAGGCGGTCACGCGGCACCGCATTCTGCATGTCCAGCGTGGTCTGCAGCGACACCTCGAAGGTGCGCAGGTTGCGGTTGTTGATGCCGATCATCGGCGCCGGCACCTGCAGCGCGCGCTCCAGCTCATCGATGTCGTGCACTTCCACCAGCACGTCCATGCCCAGCGACAGCGCCAGTTCGGACAGCGTGGCCAGCTGGGTGTCGTCCAGCGCGGCGACGATCAGCAGGATGCAGTCGGCGCCCAGCACACGCGCTTCGTACACCTGGTAGGCGTCGATCACGAAGTCCTTGCGCAGCACCGGCAGCGTGCAGGCTTCACGGGCCTGCTGCAGGTAGGCGTCGGCGCCCTGGAAGAAATCCACGTCGGTCAGCACCGACAGGCAGCTGGCGCCACCGAATTCGTAGCTGACCGCGATGTCGGCCGGGCGGAAATCCGGGCGGATGACGCCCTTGGACGGGCTGGCCTTCTTCACCTCGGCAATCACCGCCGGGTCGCCGCTGGCCACCGCCGCCTGCAACGCGCGCACGAAGCCACGTACCGGCGGGGCGCTGGCCACGGCGGCCTGCAGCTCCTCGAGCGGGCGCTGGGCGCGGCGCTGGGCTACTTCTTCGGCCTTGCGGGCCAGGATCGTCTGCAGGATGTCGCTCATCGTCTTCGGTTCGGTGCGGGGGCGGTGAGGACGGCCATTATCGGCCATCGACGGGGTCAGGCTGAACCGCGTGCTCAGGCAACCAGCGCGCGGGTGGTGTCCACATACTGCTGCAGGCGCTGGCGGGCGCTGCCGTTGGCGATGGCGGCACGGGCGCGGGCCAGGCCGTCGCCGATGTCGCTGGCCACGCCGGCCACGTACAGGGCGGCGCCGGCATTGAGCGCCACGATGTCCAGCGCCGGGCCGGGCTCGTTGTCCAGCACCGCGCGCAGCATCGCGATGGACTGCTCCGGGCTGTCCACGCGCAGGTTGCGGCTGGCCGACATGGCGATGCCGAAGTCTTCCGGGTGGATTTCGTACTCGCGCACCGTGCCGTCGCGCAGCTCGCCCACCAGGGTACCGGCACCCAGCGAGATCTCGTCCATGTTGTCGCGGCCCCAGACCACCATGGCGCGTTCGGTGCCCAGCTCGCGCAGTACGCGCGCCTGGATACCCACCAGATCGGGATGGAACACGCCCATCAGCACCGACGGCGCGCTGGCAGGGTTGGTCAGCGGGCCGAGGATGTTGAAGATGGTGCGCACGCCCATCTCGCGGCGTACCGGCGCGACCACTTTCATCGACGGATGATGGATCGGCGCGAACATGAAGCCGATGCCGGTCCGGTCAATCGCCGCGGCCACCTGGGCCGGCTGCAGCTCGATGGCCGCGCCCAGTGCTTCCACCGCATCGGCGCTGCCGGACTTGGACGACACACTGCGGTTGCCATGCTTGGCCACGCGCGCACCGGCCGCAGCGGCGACGAACATCGCGCAGGTGGAGATGTTGAAGGTGTGCGAACCATCGCCACCGGTGCCGACGATGTCGACCAGATGGGTGCGGTCGGCCACCGGCACCGCCAGCGCGAATTCACGCATGACCGTGGCCGCAGCGGCAATCTCGTCGATGGTTTCCTTCTTCACGCGCAGACCGGTGAGGATGGCGGCGGTCATCATCGGCGAGACGTCGCCGCGCATGATCTGCCGCATCAGGTCGACCATTTCGTCGAAGAAGATTTCGCGGTGTTCGATGGTGCGCTGCAGGGCTTCCTGGGGGGAGAAGCTCATGGAAATGCTCCTTGGATCAGGCCGCCGGGCGCTGCAGGAAATTGCGCAGCAGGGCGTGGCCGTGTTCGGTGAGGATGGATTCGGGGTGGAACTGCACGCCTTCCACCGGGAACTGGCGGTGCCGCAGGCCCATGATCTCTTCGATCGAGCCGTCGTCGTTCTCGGTCCAGGCGGTCACTTCCAGGCAGTCCGGCAGGCGGTTCTTGTCCACCACCAGCGAGTGGTAGCGGGTGGCCTGGTAGCGGTCCGGCAGGCCTGCGAACACGCCCTTGCCTTCATGGCGGATCGGCGACGTCTTGCCGTGCATGATGTTGCCGGCACGGATGACCGTGCCGCCGTAGACCTGGCCGATGCCCTGGTGGCCCAGGCACACGCCGAGGATCGGCGTGGTCGGGCCAAGGCGCTGGATGAGTTCCAGCGACACACCTGCTTCGTTGGGCGTGCACGGGCCGGGCGAGATGACGATGCGCTCGGGTTTCTGCGCGGCGATCTCGTCCACGCTCATCGCATCGTTGCGCACCACCTTCACCTCGGCGCCCAGCGTCTGCAGGTACTGCACGAGGTTGTAGGTGAAGCTGTCGTAGTTGTCGATCATCCACAACATGGTCAGGTTCCGTCGCTTATCAGGAAAATGGCGTACACGTTTTCGGTGTAGGTGATGGGGCCGGCTTCGATGGATTCGCGTTCAGCGGGCGCCGGCGCCGAGGCCGGTGCGTAGCTGCCGGTCACCGAGATCCTGTCCAGATACTCACCATCCTCGCCCAGCTGCGGCCATTGCCCGGCCTGGATGCCATAGGCGAAGTTCGGCGCCACATCGGAGATGCTGTACAGGCCGCGCACCTTTGTTCCATAGGCCTTGGCCAGCCCCTGCGCGGACTCCCGGGTCTTGGCCGCCGCCTCGCCCTTGAGTTCGCGTCGCAGCGCCACTTCGCCCGAGTAGGTCGGGGCGACGCTGCTGACCTGCACGTTCTCATTGGCCTTCAGCGCACCCAGCACGTCCTGCATCTGCTTCGCGCTGGCGAAGCTGGCGCGCAACTGGCGCGACACCTGGGTACCCATGAAGACCTGCCGGTTCTGCTCATAGCGGGTTGCCGGGCCGATCCGCAGGTTGTCCGCACGTACGCTGCCTTCCACCGCCTTGTACTGCTTGAACAGCGCCAGCACGCGGGCAACGTTGTCCTGCACGCGGCGGCGCGCCGCATCCGCATCCATGTCGGTTTCCTCGATGTTCAACTGCAGGCCGAACCGGTCCGGCATCACCACGCGGCGCGCCTCGCCCTTCACCAGCAGGTGCGGCTGCGAGGGAATGGTATTGGCCTGCGCCCACGCAGACGGGGCCATCGTGGCCAGCAGTGACGACCACAGCAATGCGCTCAGCAGCTTCATGCGGTACTCCTTGTCTTGAACGGGAACAGCGGAAGGTGCCGCGGCGCAGGCCACGGCACGGGGAGAGTCACAGGCCCTTGGCGGCCTGGGCGACGGCACGGAACAGCGCGCGGCCCTTGTTCATCGTCTCGTCCCATTCCTTGTCCGGGTCCGAGTCGTAAACGATGCCGGCGCCGGCCTGCACGTACAGGCGGCCATCCTTGATCACCGCGGTGCGGATCGCGATCGCGGTATCGGCATCGCCATGCCAGCCGATGTAGCCGATGCTGCCGGCGTAGACATTGCGCTTGATCGGTTCCAGCTCGCGGATCACTTCCAGCGCGCGGATCTTCGGCGCGCCGCTGACCGTACCCGCCGGGAAGGTGGCACGCAGCACGTCGGCATAGCTCAGGCCCGGCTGCAGCTGCCCGGTCACTTCACTGACGATGTGCATGACGTGGCTGTAGCGTTCGATCACGAACTGCTCGCCCACTTCCACGGTGCCGGCCTTCGATACGCGGCCGGCGTCGTTGCGGCCGAGGTCGATCAGCATCAGGTGCTCGGCGCGTTCCTTCGGATCGGCCAGCAGTTCGGCTTCCAGCGCCAGGTCCTGCTCGACGGTGGCACCACGCGGGCGGGTACCGGCGATCGGGCGCACGGTGACTTCGCCGTCCTGCAAGCGCACCAGGATCTCCGGCGACGAACCGACCACCTGCAGGTCGCCGACATCAAGGAAATACATGTACGGCGACGGATTCAATGCACGCAGCGCACGGTACACATCCACCGGGCGCGCCTTGAACGGCACGCTCAGGCGCTGGCTCAGCACCACCTGGAAGATGTCGCCGGCACGGATGTATTCCTTGCTGCGCTGGACCGCATCGACGAAGCCTTCGCGGGTGAAACCGGAAACGAAATCGGATTCGTCCAGCACATCACTGTTGAGCGGGGCGGGATAACCGGCGCCCGGTGCACGCAGCTTGGCGGTCAACGCATCCAGGCGCGCCTGCGCCTGCTCGAACGCACCCTCGACGCGCGGGTCGGCGTGCACGATCAGGTACAGGCGGCCCTTGAGGTTGTCGAACACCGCCAGCTCGTTGGAGTCCAGCAGCAGGATGTCCGGCGTCCCCAGCTCATCGCGGCCGGCCGGCGGGGCCAGGCGCGGCTCGATGTAGCCGATGCACTCGAAACCGAACCAGCCGACCAGGCCGCCGGTGAAGCCCGGCAGGCCTTCCAGCTTGGGCACGGAGTGGGCGCTGCGCAGCGCCTCGACCTCGGCGAAGGGGTCGGCCACCTCGCGGGTGTCCACCACCTGCCCATCCTCGCGCACGGTCAGGGTGTGGCCGTGGAAGGCGTACACGCGACGCGCCGGCAGGCCGATGATCGAGTAACGACCGAAGCGCTCGCCGCCTTCGACGGATTCAAACAGGTAGGTATTGGGGCCGTCGGCGAGCTTCAGGTAGACCGAAAGCGGCGTGTCCAGGTCGGACAGCACTTCACGGACGACGGGAATATGGGTGTGGCCTTCAGCGGCCTGCAGCTGAAACTGAGCGTGCGAGTTCAAGACGACTTTCCTTCCGGGACACAGCGTTATGGGGGCGGACGACGGCAACGGGCCACCATCGCCACCAACGGCGTGCGGAAGAAAGGGTATGCGGGGTCGTCAGGCTGGACACCCCTTGACTGTATCGCAGCTTGGACGGGAGGGGAACCCTGTGAAACTGAACCACGGGACGCCCGGGACGACTACGGAGACCGCCGCTACGCCGTGGCGTTCGCGGCGGATGCACCGGCCAGCAACGGGCAGCCGGCCGGCAGGTGCATCCTCACCCTGCCCGGCACGCACTCGATGCGGAAGTGGCGGGCCTGCACCGGCTCGCCATCCAGGTTGAGCGTCAACGGGCGCTCGGATTCCACCTGCAGCCACGGCAGCCGCGCGCGCGTGGCCAGCTGTTCGAGTGCGGCCTGGGTGCCGGACTTCAGCATCTGGCCGAGCGTGGCGGTGACTTCACCTTCCAGCTCCGGAAGCACCGTCACGTCCAGCAGGCCATCGTCGATCAGTGCCTGCGGACACAACTGCTGGCCACCGCCGGCCTGGCGGCCGTTGCCGATGCCGAGCGCGATGAAGTCACCCTCCCACGCGAAGTCCGGACCCGACAGGCGCGCGCTGATCGGTTCGATCCTCCCGAGCTTGGCGATACCGGTGATGACGTAGGCCAGCCCACCCAGCATCTTCTTCAAGCCGGCATCGGTCTCCACCGTCACCTGCGTGCCGAAGCCACCGCTGGCGAGATTGGCGCACCACCATTGCACGCCATCGGCGTCCACGCGCAGCAGATCGATGGCATGCGGCAGGGCCTGCGCGATCAATGCAAAGGCCTCCTTCGGCGCGGTCGGGATGCCAGCCGAGGTAGCGAAATCGTTGGCGGTCCCCATCGGGATCAGTGCCAGCGATGGCAGCGCATCGGCTGCTTCCTCGCGGTGCGCCAGCGTCTCCGCCACGGCACTGAGCGTGCCATCACCACCGGCAGCGACGATCACGTCCACGCCATGATCGATGGCCTCGGCCACGTAGCGCTCGGCGTCACCGTCCTCCCAGGTCACCCGCACGTCCAGCTGCACGCCCTGCCCGCGCCAGTGGCCGACGGCGTCGCGCAGCTCGTCATTGCCTGCGGATTTTCCGTTGAGGATCAGGCGCCAGCGCGGGGTGGTCATGCGGTGCTTCCAGGTCGGGGGCGGACAGGCTAGCAATGCGCTGTCTGTCCGCAGTGAATGTCACGCAGGTGTCATTCAGCTACCGGAGAATGGAAGGCCATAGCAGGGACGACGGATGGAGGCAGGATCAGCCTCCCACGCATGCAGCGAGGCCACGCCAGTGATTGGCGTGGCTTTTTTTTTGGGTGCGCTGGGAGTGCGAACCAAGGTTCGCCCCCACCCGGCTGGGTTCGCACCCACCATGCGCCTCAACCGTTGGCGAAATCGTGCAGCGCCTGCCCCTGTAACCGGTACACGGTCCACTCATCCTGGGGCGTGGCGCCAGCAGCGGTGTAGAACTCGATGGCCGGGGTGTTCCAGTCCAGCACCGACCATTCGAAGCGACCGCAGCCTTCGGCCACGGCCTGGCGCGCGATGTACTTCAACAGCGCCTTGCCGGCACCGGCGCCGCGCTTTTCCTGGCTGACGTACAGGTCTTCCAGGTAGATGCCCTTGCGGCCCAGCCAGGTGGAGTAGTTGTAGAAGTACACCGCATAGCCGATCGCTTCACCGTCGGCTTCGCAGATCAGCGCGCGCGCCGTGGCATCGGTGCCGAACAGGCTTTCGGCGATGCCGATCTCGTCGGTCTGCACCGAATGCTCGGCCTTCTCGTAGATGGCCAGTTCGCGGATGAAATGCAGGATCAGGCCAGCATCGGCCACAGTGGCCGGGCGGATGTTCAGCAGTGACATGTGCGCAAACGGGGAAGGAGGGGATCCGGCGAGCTTAATCCCCTTCCTCCCGTTTTTGTCAGCGGGTTGCAGCAACGTTGGCGCGCATCTGCGCGATCACGTCCTGGTAGCTGGTCTTGGCATTGAAGATGGCCGAGCCAGCGACGAAGGTGTCGGCGCCGGCGGCCGCGATCTCGCCGATGTTGTCGGCCTTCACGCCGCCGTCGATCTCGAGGCGGATGTCCTTGCCGCTGGCATCGATCATCTTGCGCACCACTTTCAGCTTGTCCAGCGCCGAGGGAATGAAGGCCTGGCCACCGAAGCCCGGGTTGACCGACATCAGCAGCACCAGGTCCAGGTCATCCAGCACCCAGTCGAGAATGTCCACCGGGGTGGCCGGATTGAGCACGATGCCCGGCTTGCAGCCCAGTGAGCGGATCAGCTGGATGGTGCGGTGCACGTGGCGGCTGGCCTCCGGGTGGAAGCTGATGTAGGTGGCACCGGCTTCGGCGAAGTCCGGGATGATGCGGTCCACCGGCTCGACCATCAGGTGCACGTCGATCGGTGCGGTTACGCCGTGCTTGCGCAGCGCCTGGCAGACCATCGGGCCGATGGTCAGGTTCGGCACGTAGTGGTTGTCCATCACGTCGAAGTGGACCCAGTCCGCGCCGGCGGCGAGGACGTTGTCGACTTCCTCGCCGAGGCGGGCGAAGTTGGCGGACAGGATGGAGGGGGCGATGAGGCAGTGGGACATGGCCGGGCCTTGCTACGAGGGGAAAGGGGTCAGCGCTTGCGCAGGGTCTTGATGCGGTCGTAGGCGGCATTGATCCGCCGCGACTTCTGCTCGGCCTGCTGCTGCAGCTCGGGGGCGGCGCCGCCAAGCTTGTCGGGGTGGTACTGCGAGATCAGCTTGCGGTAGGCGCGCTCGACCTCGGCATCGGTGGCCTCGGAGGTCAGCCCCAGCTCCCGGTACGGGTTCTCCTTGTTCAGGCGGAACCAGTCCGAGTCGAAGGCGTGGCCGATCAGCAGGCCGACCACCGCGCCGAACAGCGGATTGGGCCGGAACAGCAGGGCGCCGGCGATGAATCCGAGCAGTTTTCCGTACCAGCGCATGGCGCTCCGGGGTCGACCGACGAAATGGACGCTCATTTTACGTCACAGCGGGCCCGGACCGCTTTACACTAGGC
Source organism: Stenotrophomonas sp. SMYL41 (assembly GCF_036319965.1). Taxonomy (NCBI): domain Bacteria; kingdom Pseudomonadati; phylum Pseudomonadota; class Gammaproteobacteria; order Lysobacterales; family Lysobacteraceae; genus Stenotrophomonas; species Stenotrophomonas sp. SMYL41. The sequence goes on from NZ_JAWIRX010000010.1 coordinate 109,103, forward strand.
CGCCCGCTGGTCAGCGGGCCCGCCGGGTCCGTTGGGCAGCAGCCGTATCGACAACGCCCCAGGAGTGCCCGTGCCAACCACGCTGTTGCAATCCGATCTCCCCGGCCTGCCCTTGCGCCATCGCGGCAAGGTGCGTGATGTGTTCGATATCCCGCGCGAGCGGCTGCCCGCCGGAACCCCGCCGGGCGAGTACCTGCTGATGGTGGCCACCGATCGCCTGTCGGCGTTCGACGTGGTCCTGCCCGACCCGATCCCGGGCAAGGGCGAGATGCTCTGCCAGGTCTCCAATTTCTGGTTCGCCAAGACCGCGCACCTGATGCCCAACCACCTGACCGGCATCGACGTGGCCAGCGTGCTGCCCGAAGGCGTGGACCCGGCCCTGTACGCCAAGCGCGCGGTGGTCACCCGCAAGCTGAAGCCAGTGCCGGTGGAAGCGATCGCCCGCGGCTACCTGATCGGAAGCGGCTGGAAGGACTACCAGCGCACCGGCAAGGTCAGTGGCATCGACCTGCCCGACGGCCTGCGCCAGGCCGAGCAGCTGCCCGAGCCGATCTTCACCCCCTCGACCAAGGCCGCTGTCGGCGACCACGACGAGAACATCGACTTCGATGCGATGGTGAAGCAGGTCGGCGCCGAGTTGGCCGAGCGCGTGCGCGATGCCACCCTGCGCATCTACAAGTTCGCGGCCGATTACGCCCGCGAGCGCGGCATCATCCTGGCCGATACCAAGTTCGAATTCGGTACCGATGCCGATGGCCGCCTGTACATCATGGACGAGATGCTGACGCCGGACTCCTCGCGTTACTGGCCGGCCGACGAGTACGAAGTGGGCACCAGCCCGCCGAGCTACGACAAGCAGTTCGTGCGCGATTACCTGGAGACGCTGGACTGGGGCAAGACCGCCCCGGGCCCGGGCATCCCGGCAGAGATCATCGAGCGCACCCGCGCCAAGTACGCCGAGGCGCTGCAGCGCCTGGCCGGGATCAGCGTCGACTGATCCCCTGCGCGCCCCCCGGCCGGAAAGGCGGGGGGCGTCCTGAATGCGGTAGTGCCGGCCGCTGGCCGGCAACCCCGTGAACCTGCAGCCAGGCATGGCCTGGCTCCACTGACGGGCCCCGGCGGGAGTATGCTGGCCGCATGCAGACATCCACCGAGCTTGCGCGGCCGATCGACCGCTATTTCGCCAGCTACTCCGACGACCACCGCAATGTGATCAACCAGCGCATCCACGTGGTGGCGGTCCCGGCGATCCTGTGGTCGGTGGTGGCCCTGCTGTGGTGCCTGCCACCGCTGATCACCTGGTTCCAGTACGGCATCTGGTCGGCGTTCGCGATGTTCAGCGCCTGGTGCTTTTACAACAAGCTGTCGCGCCCGCTGGGCATCGGCATGCTCATCCAGTTCTTCGTGTTCGGCTGCCTGTGCCGGCTGCTGGAGGCCGAGATCGGCCTGCAGGCCCTGCGCTGGCTGGCGGTGGGCGTGTTCGTGGTGGCCTGGATCGCGCAGTTCATCGGCCACACGTTCGAGGGCCGCAAGCCCAGCTTCCTGACCGACCTGACCTACCTGCTGATCGGCCCGGCCTGGGTGATGGCCAAGGTCTACCGCAAGCTCGACTGGCGCTACTGACCTGGTGGTGGCCGACAGCGACCGTCGTTTCCTGAACGGGCGGATTCCGTCACCCGTAGTCCACGGGACCCCTGCGAGCCTGCGCCGGTGATCCGCTCCCCATCGCCCGCCCGTCTACGGCAGCCCCTGTGCGACAGGGCCTGCGGTCTCCCTGCGTGGGCGTAGGGTGTCCCCTGAGGGCAACCAGGGAAGTGATGCGGGAACGTGATGTTGCGCCGCAGAAAAAATGAATCAGCGAACGTTACATGCAATTGATCGCTGTTCGATGGGTTTCGGCGACATTTCGCAGCCTGTTATCCTCCCTGACCTGCTCGTGAATCATGGATTCCCTGCATGCTCCCCAGCCTGCCCCTGCTGCTGGCCCTGCCGTTCCTGATGGCAGCGGCTGTTGCGGCCTTCCCCCGTAGTTCGCGCTCGACTGCTGCCTGGCTGGCGGCGCTGGCGCCGTTGGGTGGGCTGGCCATCCTCGGCTGGCTGACCCCGTCCGTACTCGATGACCAGGTGGTCCGCACCCTGGTGCCCTGGCTGCCGCAGATCGGGCTGGACTTCACCCTGCGCCTGGACGGGCTGGCCTGGATGTTCGCCGGGCTGGTGCTCGGCATCGGCGCGCTGGTGGTGTTGTATGCGCGCTACTACCTGAGCCAGCAGGACAACGCGCACCGGTTCTACTGCTATCTGCTGCTGTTCATGGGTGCCATGCTGGGCATGGTGCTGTCGGGCAACCTGCTGTTGCTGATGATCTTCTGGGAAATGACCAGCATCAGCTCGTTCCTGCTGATCGGCTTCTGGTCACACCGCCAGGATGCCCGCGAAGGCGCACGCATGGCGCTGGTGATCACCGGCGGCGGCGGCCTGGCCCTGCTCGGTGGCGTGCTGCTGATCGGCCGCATCGTCGGCAGCTTCGACCTGGACGTGGTGCTGGCCGCCGGCGAGCAGATCCGCGCCAGCGCACTGTACCCGTACGCCCTGTTCCTGGTGCTGGCCGGCATCTTCACCAAGAGCGCGCAGTTCCCGTTCCACTTCTGGCTGCCGCACGCGATGGCGGCGCCGACCCCGGTGTCGGCCTACCTGCACTCGGCCACCATGGTGAAGGCCGGCGTGTTCCTGCTGGCGCGGCTGCATCCGGCACTGGCCGGCAGCGATCTGTTCTTCTATACGGTCAGCGGTATCGGCGCGCTGACCCTGCTGATCGGCGCCTGGAACGCGATCTTCCAGCATGACCTGAAGGGCCTGCTGGCGTACTCGACCATTTCCCACCTGGGCCTGATCACCCTGCTGTTCGGGCTGTCCACGCCGATGGCGGTGGTCGCCGGCGTGTTCCACATCCTCAACCACGCCACCTTCAAGGCCTCGCTGTTCATGGCCGCCGGCATCATCGACCACGAGACCGGCACCCGTGACATGCGCAAGCTGGGGGGGCTGCGCAGGCTGATGCCGTTCACCAGCGCGCTGGCGATCATCGCCTCGCTGGCGATGGCCGGCATCCCGCTGCTCAACGGGTTCCTGTCCAAGGAAATGCTGTTCGCCGAAGCCATTACCGCGGGCGGACCGGGCATCATGCGCGCGGCCGTGTCGATCGCCGCGCTGCTGGCCGGTGTGTTCGGCGTGGCCTACAGCCTGCGCTTCGTGCACGACACCTTCTTCGGCCCCGGCCCGCACGATCTGGACCGCGTGCCGCATGAGCCGCCGCGCTGGATGAAGGTGCCGGTGGAACTGCTGGTGGTGATCTGCGTGGCGGTGGGCGTGGCCCCGGCGCTGACGGTGGCACCGGTGCTGCATGCCGCCGCGGCGTCGATCCTCGGCCCGGCGATGCCCGAGTACAGCCTGGCGGTGTGGCACGGCTTCAACCTGCCGCTGGCGATGAGCGCGATGGGCGTGGTCGGGGGCGTGGTGCTGTACTTCGGGCTGCGCAAGCTGATCAACCTGCACGACGTAACCAACGTCAGCACCGGTCGCAACGTATTCCATGCGCAGCTGGATGCGGTTTCCGCGCTGGCCATGCGCCTGACCAACGGCATCGCCAATGGCAGCCTGCAGCGCATGCTGCTGGGCCTGGTGCTGGTGGCGATCGTGGTCGCCGCCGCGCCGTTCGTAGCCAACCCGGCCTCGCCGGACTGGACCGCGCCGCAGCCGATTCCGTTGCTGGGCTGGGCACTGTGGCTGGTGATGATGGCCTGCGCGGTCGCCACCCTGCGCATCTACAAGCAGCGCCTGCTGGCGGTGCTGCTGGTCGGCGGCGTCGGCCTGATGGTGGCGCTGACCTTCGTGTTCCTGTCCGCGCCCGACCTGGCCCTGACCCAGCTGCTGGTGGAGATGGTGACCCTGGTACTGATGCTGCTGGGCATGAACTACCTGCCGGCGCAGTCCGGGCCGGAGCGGCCGCGCTGGCGCAAGCGCCGTGACGCAGTGATCGCGATCATCGCCGGTGCCGGGCTTGGCGCACTGGCCTATTCCGCGATGACCCTGCCGCCAAACACCATGGCCGGCGAGCTGCTCGCCCGTGCCCTGCCCGAGGCCTATGGCCAGAACGTGGTCAACGTGATCCTGGTCGACTTCCGCGGCTTCGATACCTTTGGCGAGATCACCGTGTTCGGCATCGCCGCGCTGGTGGTGCATGCCCTGCTGCGGCGCACGCGGATGGCACCGGAGCAGATCATGCCCGGCCCGCCGATCAAGCTGCCGGTACCGGCCGACCTGGCGCAGATCATGTTCCCGCTGACCCTGACCGTGTCGATCTTCCTGTTCCTGCGCGGCCACAATGCCCCGGGCGGTGGCTTCATCGCCGGCCTGGTGCTGGCGGTACCGCTGCTGATCCAGTACGTGATCCAGGGCACTGCATCGGTGGAATCGCGCTTCGGCTTCGACTACATCCGCTGCATCGGCATGGGCCTGCTGATCGCCATTCTCAGCGGCAGTGCATCGATGCTGTTCGGCGTGCCCTTCCTGACCAGCGGCCATCTCGACCTGCACCTGCCGCTGATCGGCGAGGTCCCTCTGGCCAGCGCCATCGGCTTCGATATCGGCGTGTATCTGGTGGTATTCGGCGGCGCCATGCTGATGCTGTCGATGATGGGCACGATCAAGCCCTCACGCACCCGTACCGCCCGCAAGGGCGAGATCGACCTGCAACGCCGTTCGGCCCGCACCGGGGAGATGCACTGATGGAACTGGCCCTGGCGACCGCGATCGGCGTGCTGACCGCCATCGGCATCTACCTGCTGCTGCGCGCGCGCAGCTTCGACGTGATCCTCGGCATGACCTTCCTGTCCTATGCGACCAACCTGCTGATCTTCGCTGGCGGCCGCGTGGTGCTGGGCAAGGCGCCGGTGCTGCAGGAGGGCGTGGACAGCCACCTCGGCAACTACACCGACCCGCTGCCGCAGGCGCTGGTGCTGACCGCGATCGTGATCGCCTTCGCGATGACGGCGGTGAGCATCGTGCTGGCCATGCGCAGCCGCAGCGACAACCACAGCGACCATGTGGACGCCCACGAGCCGGATGACGACCTGCAGGATGAGGGCGTGCCGCCGCGCCAGGGCGAGGACCGCGCATGAACCACCTGGTGATCCTGCCGATCCTGATTCCGCTGCTGGGCGCCGCGCTGTCGCTGTTCGTCGAACACCGCCGCTATGGCCCCAGGGTGCAGCGCGCGGTGGCCTGGACCGCACTGTCGGCGCTGGCGCTGGCGGTGGGCCTGCTGTTTGCCTCCACCGCCAGCGGTGACATCAACGTCTACCTGCTCGGCGACTGGCCGTCGCGGCTGGGCATTGCACTGGTGGCCGACCGGCTGTCGGCATGGATGCTGCTGACCACCCTGTTGCTGGCCATTCCCTGCCTGCTGCATGCCTGCTCGGGCTGGGACCGGCGCGCACCGCATTTCCATGCGCTGTTCCAGTTCCAGCTGGTCGGCCTCAACGGTGCGTTCCTGACCGGCGATATCTTCAACCTGTTCGTGTTCTTCGAGGTGATGCTGATCGCCTCCTACGGCCTGCTGCTCAGCGGCGGCCGTGGCCTGCGCATGCGCATTGGCCTGCACTACGTGGTGTTCAACGTCACCGCCTCGACCCTGTTCCTGATCGCACTGGGCCTGCTGTACGCGTCGCTGGGCTCGCTGAACATGGCCGAGCTGTCGCAGCGCATCGCCGAGGTGCCGCCGGAGCAGTTGACCCTGGTGAAGGCGACGATGGGCCTGTTGCTGCTGGTGTTCTGCGCCAAGGCCGCGCTGATGCCGCTGTACCTGTGGCTGCCGGAAGCCTATTCGCGCGCACCGGCGGCCGTCGCTGCACTGTTCGCGATCATGACCAAGGTCGGCCTGTACTCGGTGCTGCGCATCCAGATGCTGTGGTTCGGCGACGATGCCGGTGCGATGGCCGGCTATGGCCGCGACTGGCTGCTGTGGGCCGGCGTGGCGACGCTGGTGCTGGGTGGCCTGGGTGCACTGGCCGCAACCCGCCTGCGCGTGCTGATCTCGTACCTGGTGATCGTGTCGGCAGCCACCCTGTTCATCGCCTTCTCGGTGGGCACGCCGCAGGTGCTCTCGGCCGGCCTGTACTACCTGCCGCACAGCAGCTTCGTGGCCGCTGCGCTGTTCCTCATCGCCGATCTGATCCGCCGCCGTCGTGGCGGTGCCAGCGACCGCAAGGAAGTGGTCGCGCCGATGCCGGGCAAGGAGACCCCGGCCGTGCTGTTCCTGATCGGCGCAGTGTCGGTGGCGGGCCTGCCGCCACTGTCCGGCTTCCTGGCCAAGGCCGCGCTGCTGGCCGGCATGCCGGCGCAGTACACCGGCCCGGTCTGGACCGCCGTGCTGGTCAGCAGCCTGCTGGTGATCATGGGCCTGACCCGCGGTGGCATCCGCCTGTTCTGGCGTGTGCCGCCGGTGGAAGCCGATGCCCCGAAACCGCGCAAGGCCCGCCTGCGCCGGGTCGAGCTGTATGCCGCGTGCCTGCTGCTGGCCTATGGCATCGGCATGACCCTGGCTGCCGCACCGCTGATGCGCTACACCGACGCCACCGCCGCACAGCTGCTGCACCCCAGCGAGTATGTGCAGCAGCTGCGTGCGACCACGCCGGAGATCCGCCAGCCATGACCGCCCAGCGCTCCCTGTTCCGCCGCATCATTCCCTCGCCGATGCTCAGCATCATGGTGGTGGCGTTCTGGCTGCTGATGTCCGACAGCTTCACCCTCGGCCAGATCGTGCTGGGGCTGCTGCTGGGTGTAGTGGTGCCACTGTTCGCCGCACGCCTGGACCGCGAGTTCGCCCGCATCGGCACCCTGCGCCCATTGCCGAAGCTGCTGTGCGTGACCCTGTGGGACATCCTGATGTCCAACATCCGCGTCGCGCTCCAGGTGCTCGGCCCGGAGAAGAACATCCACCCGGGCTTCATCTGGCTGCCGCTGGACATCGCCAACATCCACGGCATCGCCGCGCTGACCAGCATGATCACCCTGACCCCGGGCACGGTCTCGGCCGCGCTCAGCGACGACCGCAAGTTCCTGCTGGTGCACGTGCTGCACCTGGAGGACCCGCAGGACCTGATCGATACGATCAAGCGCCGTTACGAGGCGCCGTTGATGGAGATCTTCCCATGACCGGTTTTGAAGTCATCCAGACCACCCTGGTGGTGTGCATGCACGTGGTCGGCCTGGCCATGCTGCTGGCCACCTGGCGCCTGCTGCGCGGGCCGACCGTGCCCGACCGCATCCTCGCACTGGATACCCTGTCGGTGACCGCGATCGCCGAACTGATGTTGTTCGGCATGTACCTCAACTCGCCGATCTACTTCGAGGCCGCGTTGATCATTGCCATGCTGGGCTTCGGCAGCACCGTGGTGCTGAGCAAGTTCGTGCTGCGCCGGGACATCGTCGAATGATCACCGCGATCCAGATCGGCCTGTCGATCCTGCTGCTGTTCGGCTGCTTCTTCATCCTGGTCGGCGCACTGGGGCTGGTGAAGCTGTCCACCTTCTTCAAGCGCCTGCATGCACCGACCAAGGCCAGCACGCTGGGCGTGGGCTGCGTGCTGGTGTGTTCGGTGTGCTACCACATCTTCCTGGGCCAGGACCCGCAGCCGCGCGAGCTGCTGATCACCGTGTTCCTGTTCATCACCGCGCCGATCAGCGCCCACATGATGGCCAAGGCCGCACTGTCGCTGCTGATGGAAACCCGCCCCAGCCTGCCGGGCAACGAACCGGCCGCCGAGGAGCAGTTGCCGCCGCCGGAACCGGTGCGGGAAGAAGAGACCTCGCAGAACCGGTAAATCGGTAGAGGCCGACCTTGGTCGGCGCTTCGTTTCCCCAAGTGCCAACCAAGGTTGGCATCCACCGGATGTTCGGTGGTGGGTGCCGACCGTGGGTCGGCACGAAATCAACCGCATCCACGCATGGCGTGGATCTACAACGCCGGTGCGCCCACCAGCAGCAGCTCCAGCACGAACCAGCCGACGAACGCGACCAGCAGGATGCCGCCTTCGCCACGGTTGATCTTCAGGTCGCCGCGCAGCATCGGGTACAGCACCAGCGCGAACGCCAGCAGCGCCGGCAGTTCCAGGCGCACGAACGAGGCCGGCAACGCCAGCGGCTGCAGCAGCGCCATCGCACCGATCACCAGCAGCAGGTTGACCACGCTGGAGCCCAGCACGTGGCCCAGCACCATGTCGCCATGACCGCGACGCGCGGCGGCGATGGCCGTGGCCACCTCCGGCAGTGCAGTGCCGATCGCCACCGGCAGCAGGCCGACCAGCAGCGGCGTCCAGCCCAATGCCGCGCCGAAGTCCGCTGCGGCACCCACCACCAGCCGCGCGCCCCAGTACAGTGCCAGCGCGGCAATCAGCACCCGCAGTATGTTCAACGGCAGACTGGTGCGGCTCAGCGCGGATTCGGCGATGGCCGCCTGCACCTCGGCGCTCTCAACACGGCCGCGGCGCAGCAGCAGTACCTGCACGACGATGAAGCCGGCCACCAGCACGCCGCCCTCCCAGCGCGCCAGGCCACCATCAAGACCGAACAGGATCAGCAGGACGCCGGCCGCCAGCAGCGACCACCACAGCACCGTCTGCAGGCGCGCGCGCAGCAGCAGGGGCGCGGCAATCGCCGCCACCGCCAGAGTCAAGCCCAGGTTGACGATGCTGCTGCCGACCGCATTGCCCAGTGCCAGTTCCGGCTGGCCGACTGCCAGCGCGCGCGCGTTGACGGCAAGTTCCGGCAACGAGGTGGCCACCCCGAGCAGCAACAGCCCTGCAGTGAACGGGCTGGCCCCGAAGCGCTGGGCCAGGCCGGACACGGCCTTGACGATGGAGTCCCCACCCAGCGCCAGCAACAGCAGGCCGAGCAGGAACCAGGCAATGGCAATGGTGATCATCGAGCACTCCCCCAGCGGTCGTGGCGCGATTCTACGCTGGCCCCGCGCGCATGGCTGGGCCGTGGATCAAGGATCAGCCGCAGCCCTCCACATAATCGACCTGCGGGGTCTGCCCGACGCGCCAGGCACCCACCCGGCCATCGGCACCGAGCGCGAAATCGATCACCGCCCCACCCTCCTGCGCCGGACGCACGCGCAGGTGCTGGGCCTTTTCGTCGTACTTGTCGGGGCCGACGTCGCCGCGCTCGGGGTACAGCACCTGCAGCTCGCCCAGGGTCATGCCGACCCTGCCGCCACCCGGTGCGGCAATGGCCGCGCTGCGCACGTCGTAGCGCACCAGCTTGCGTCCTTCGATCATCAGGCGCGGGTCTTCGGCGTCCCGCGGGCGCAGGACGTAGCAGCCGTCATTGCCGTCGTCGGCCGGCAGCGGCTTGCCGCTGGCGTCGGTGCCCAGCCCCTGCAACGGTGTGCCAAAGCCGCTGCGGACCTCGGCGATACCAGCGCCCAGCTTTGCACCGGCGAAGCCATCCAGGCGCGCGGGACTGTCTTCGCGGCGGTCATCGGCTGGACGGGCTGCCAGATCAGGATCCGTCGACTGCGCGGGCCCCGTTGCCGAAGCGGTTTCGGCCGGGGTGTCGCTGCCACTGCCGGCTGCCCCCTGTTTGTCATGGCCGCCGCAGGCGGTGAGCGAAAGCAGCAGCAGACCAGCAAGCGGAAGGTGCTTCATCGATGCGGTTCCCTGGCACGAAGGTGGCTGCACGCTAGCCCATCCCGTGTGCAGGCACTGCATTGTCATCGCCGTTTCATCGCCTTCGTTCAGGCTCGGCGTGCACCGACTTGGCTGTCCCTTCCATGCAACCGCGCAAGACCGATCTCGCCCGAACCGCGCTGCAGGCCCACCGCGCGCCGCTGGACATGCGCCAGCGCCGGTTGCTGATCCTGTGCGATGGCCAACGCAGCATCTCCGACCTGACCGGGCTGCTCGGCCCCGAGGCTCCGGCGATGGTCATCCAGCTGGTGCAGGCCGGCTACCTGAGCACCGGTACCGGTGCCACAGCCCCTCCGCCGTCGCTGGCTGCCGCGGTAGAGCCGCTGCAGCCCGCAATACCCGCCGCGGCGCCCGCTGCCCCCCCGGGCACAGCCGTCGAACGCCGCCGCTCGCTGGTGGCCGCGCGCATCTACGTGCTGGGCATCCTGGAAATGCAGCGCCACCCGCAGGCGGCAGCGCTGTTCCGCGACCTGCAACAGGCGCGTGCAGAGGAAGAGGTGCTGCAGCGGCTGCAGTCGGCGATGCAGATGCTGCCCGGGCTGACCTCGGAGGGCTATTGCCAGCGCGTGCGGCAGCGCCTGCTGGAAGCGCTGCCGCTGGAGCATTGCGACGCGTTCGCCGAAGTGGCGTAAGCGCAGGTTCCGGCGGTCATCATCCACGCATGGCGTGGATCTACGGCTCCACATCCCGACCGCCCTCCGGTAGATCCACACCATGCGTGGATACGGTCAGGATCCGTGCCGACCAAGGTCGGCACCCACCCAGCTAGCGGGACGACCGGAAGTTGTTGCGCAGGCCATTCCAGCACTGCTGATAGTCGCCCTGGCGATGGCCGGCAGCCAAGGCCTGCGCGCTTGGGCGGATCACCGCGCGGGTCTCGAACATGAAGGCCATCGTGTCCTTGATCACGTCCGCCTTGGACAGGTCTGCATTGGATGCCTTGTCGAAGGTCGGGGCATCCGGGCCGTGGCCGCTCATGCAGTTGTGCAGCGATGCGCCGCCCGGCACGAAGCCTTCGGCCTTGGCATCGTAGGCCCCATGCACCAGGCCCATGAACTCGCTGGCGATGTTGCGGTGGAACCACGGCGGGCGGAAGGTGTTCTGCGCCACCAGCCAGCGCGGCGGGAAGATCGCGAAGTCCATGTTGCTGGTCCCCGGCGTGTCGCTGGGCGAATGCAGTACCAGGAAGATCGACGGATCCGGATGGTCGTAGCTGATCGAACCGATGGTGTTGAAGCGGCGCAGGTCATACCGGTATGGCGCGTAATTGCCGTGCCAGGCCACCACGTCCAGCGGCGAGTGGTCGATGGGTGCATGCCACAGGCGGCCGTCGAACTTGGCGATGAGCTCGAAATCGCCATCGATATCCTCGAACGCCGCGTGCGGGGTCTCGAAGTCGCGCGGGTTGGCCAGGCCATTGGAACCAATCGGGCCGAGGTCCGGCAGCTTCAGCAGCGCACCGTAGTTTTCGCAGATGTAGCCGCGGCTCGGGCCGTCGGGCAATTCGACGCGGAACCGCACGCCGCGCGGGATCACCGCGATCTGCTGCGGCTCGATCTCGACCACGCCCAGCTCGGTCAGCAGGCGCAGCGCGCCCAGCTGCGGGACGATCAGCAGCTCGCCATCGGCATCGTAGAAGTAGCGGCCGACCATGTCGCGGTTGGCAGCGTAGAGGTGGATGCCCACGCCGGCATGCGCATCGGGCGAGCCGTTGCCCCCCATCGTGTACAGGCCTTCGACGAAGTCGGTCGGCAGTTCCGGCAGCGGCAGCGGGCTCCAGCGCAGCTGGTTCGGCGAAGCCGGCTGGGCGCCGAAATCACACTGCAGCTGCGACTGCGCGAACGGGGTGAACTCGCCATGGGTCACCGCCGGACGGATCCGGTACAGCCAGCTACGGCGATTGCTGCCGCGCGGCGCGGTGAAGGCGGTTCCAGTCAACTGCTCGGCGTACAGGCCGTGGGCCACCTTCTGTGGCGAGTTCTGCCCGACCGGCAGCGCGCCGGGGACGGCCTCGGTGGCGAATTCGTTGCCGAAACCGGACTGGTAGCCGCGGGCGGTGATGGCGGTGGACATGGGGGCTCCTGGAAGACGGCGAGACCGGAACGGAAAGCAGCCGGGCATGGCTCGGCTCTACAGGCAAGCAGGCGCCGGGGAATGCCCCGGCGCCGCCCAGGACCTTACAGCACGCCGCGGCGGATCTGGTCGCGCTCGATGCTCTCGAACAGCGCGGTGAAGTTGCCTTCGCCGAAGCCTTCGTTGCCCTTGCGCTGGATGATCTCGAAGAAGATCGGGCCGATGCAGTTCTGGGTGAAGATCTGCAGCAGCTTGCGCTGGTGGGTTTCCGGATCGGCGTCGATCAGGATCTTGTTCTTCGCCAGGCGCGGCACGTCTTCACCGTGGTTCGGAACACGCTGGTCGATCACGTCGAAGTAGGTCTCCGGCGTGTCGAGGAAGTCCACGCCCTGCGCGCGCATCGCTTCGACGGTTTCGTAGATGTTCTCGGTGAAGCAGGCGATGTGCTGGATGCCCTCGCCCTTGTAGGCATCCAGGTACTCGTTGATCTGGCTCTTCGGGTCGGACGATTCGTTCAGCGGGATGCGTACGATGCCATCCGGCGCGGTCATCGCCTTGGACACCAGGCCGGTCTTCAGGCCCTTGATGTCGAAGTAGCGGATCTCGCGGAAGTTGAACAGACGCTCGTAGTAGTCCGACCACTGCTGCATGTTGCCGAAGTACAGGTTGTGGGTCAGGTGGTCGATGAAGGTCAGGCCGAAGCCGAACGGGTGCAGGTCGGCGCCTGCGATCGGCTCATAGTCGCCGTCGAAGATGCTGCCGGCGCTGCCGTAGCGGTCGACCAGGTAGAGCATGCAGTCACCAATGCCCTTGATGACCGGCGCGCTGACCGCCTTGCTGTCCGGCTTGAAGGTGATGGCTTCGGCGCCGTTGCCCAGCGCGGTCTGGTACACCTCCTGGCCCGGCTTCTTGAAGCGGATGGCGAAGCCGCAGGCGCACGGGCCATGCTTTTCGGCGAAGTCCGAGGCGAACGAATCCGGGTCTTCATTGACCAGGAAGTTGACGTCGCCCTGGCGATAGACGGTAATCGGACGCTGCTTGTGCTTGAGCACCGCGCTGAAGCCCATCTTCCGGAAGTACTCGTGCAGCTCCTGGCCACGGCCGGCCGGGGCCGCGAATTCGACGAACTCGAAGCCGTCGATGCCCATCGGGTTCTCGAAGGTGGTGACCTGCATGCCGGGGTTGGGATGCGAGGCGGTCGGGACTGCGGTATTCATGGCGTGGCTCCGAATCGGTACCGCATCGGTACAAACCAGGTGCGGGCAGGTAGGGACCCGGCGAGAATGCAGGGTCTGGACCCACCCCTTATAGTTACACTTGAAACCACCAGCAAGGTGCACCGCAACATGAGCCCCGATCCCGCCTCGACCCGCCTGCGTGCCTCGCACGTCCTGCTCGACCTGGAACAGTTCCTGCCGTATCGGCTGAGCGTGCTGTCCAACCGGGTCAGCGGCAACATCGCCAAGCTGTACGGCGATCGTTACGGCCTGGCGATTCCCGAGTGGCGGGTGATCACCATCCTGGCGCTGTACCCGGGCTCCTCGGCCAGCGAGGTCTCCGACCGCACGGCGATGGACAAGGTGGCGGTCAGCCGCGCCGTGGCCCGCCTGCTGGAGCGCGGCTTCATCAAGCGCGAGACCCACGGCGACGACCGCCGCCGCTCGGTCCTGGCACTGTCGGCGGCCGGATTCGAGGTGTATGAGACCATCGCGCCGATGGTGATCGAGATCACCCGCAAGCTGATGTCGGTGCTGAGCGACGAGGAAGAGCAGGTGCTGGAAAAACTGATCCTGCGCCTGGCCGGGGAAGGGCTGGAGCGGATGGGCGAAGGGGTCTGAGAAAAAAGGGGACGGAGGGAATTAAGTCGCAATCTGCACACATGTGCCTGATGCGACTTAATTCCCTCCGTCCCCTTTTTTCAGCTCAGGTGCTTGCGGCGTGCATGGATCCACGGCACTGCCAGCGCGGCGATGGCACCGCCGGCGAAGCCGAGTGAAGCCGCGACCGTGGCCGCTTCGACGGCCCCCGGCAGCGCCAGTGCTGCAGCCACCAGCAGCAGCGACGGCAGGCCGACGAAGGTGCCCAGGAAGAAGTGCCAGCGCGGTGACCAGGTGTTGAGCTGCAGCAGGCTGACCGGTTGCCAGGCATCCGACGCGGCATCTTCGGCGATCTTCGCCACGACCTTGCCCAGGTCCACTTCCGGCAGCGCGCGTCCCAGGCGTGCGGTTGCCAGCAGCTCCGCAACCGCCTCCACCGGCGGGAAGCTGGACGGCCACGCGGCCGGTGCCGGCACGCCGTAGGCGGTCAGCAGCGGCACGCTCAGCCACGGCGCCACCAGCGGGCGCATGCGACGGCGGCCATGCACGCACCAGATCTGCGGCTGGCCGTGCGCGGTGACGCTGTACAGCGCCAGCTCGTTGGCCGGCGGGTAGCCCAGCATGGTCACCCGCGCCGCCAGGCTGTCCTGGCCCATCACGCGCAGGAAGCCCGGGCGGCTGCGCCCTTCCTGCATCCACGCCAGCCCCAGTGACCCCACCAGGTACGCCTCGGCCACGTCCTTGCTGCCGGCGGTGGCGCGCTCGTCACTGGCCAGGTACCAGGCCAATGACTTCGGTTCGGACACATCGTCCAGCCCCCAGCGGCTGTCGTCCCCCAGTACGTGGCGCACCGGCAGACGGGCAGGCGCGGTTTCGCCACGCTCGCCGGTCTGCAGGAACGGCAGCACGCCCTGGATGAAGGTGGACAGTTCGATCGCGCGCGCGCCGTGACCCTGCCATTCCGGCGGCAGCAACCCCGCCAGCTGGCCTTCGGCCGCCAGCGTATCGAGCCTCGATTTCTGCTCGACCAGCTTCTGCACCGCGCCCTTCAGCACCACGTTGTCGGGCAGCGCGATCTGCGGCAGGCGGTGGCGTGGCGGTGCCAGTTCGACGGTGGCCTCGCCGGTACCGGCGTCATCCAGCAGCGCCTCCTGCGGCGGCAGGGTCACGCCCTCGCCTGCCCCACCCTCGGCCAGGTCGCTGGCAGGTTCGGGCAATCGTTCGGCGTGGTCGCTGTGCATGGGCGTTCCGGTAGGTTGCGTCGACAGGGCGTCGACTGAGGTCCTTGCCGGTAACGGCGTGCTCACGGTGAAGTTGAGACGCCGGTTCAGAGAGTGTGACGGTGCGCGCAGTAGAGCCGCGCAGGGCGTGGATGCACCTCAGTGCCGACCAACGGTCGGCACCCACCAAGGCATGCCGGCCAACGGTCGGCACCCACCAGGGCATGCTGACCAACGGTCGGCACCCACCTGGATTGCCGGCCAGCAGCCGGCACTATCCTATTCCGGCTTGTCAGGTGCCCACTGCTTGAGGAACGCGGTCACGCGCGCAGGCTGGAAAGCTTCGCCCTTGCGCAGCTCGCCGGTCGCCTGCGACACCAGCAGGCCACCATCTGCGTCGAGCACCAGCAGGTACGGGTAGTCGCGTTCCATCACCGGGTATTGGGCGAAGAAGGCGGCATTGGGCTGTTCGTCGCTGGCGTTGACCTTCACCCACACGTAGTGGGCATCACGGAAGCGGCGCAGGTCGCCGTTGCCTTCCACCACGTCGTCCAGCGCCCGGCAGCGATCACAGGCGGCGTTGCCGACCTCCAGCAGGATGCGCTTCTTGCCGCGCTGGGCTTCCACCTTGGCGGTGGCCAGATCGTCGGCGGGGTCGCGGGCCGGGTCGAACTGCGCACCGAGCCCGGCGATGGCGGCGATGTCCGCCGCCACCGGGGTGTTGCCCGAGGCCACCGGTTCGCTGGGGTCAGCGACCGGTGGCTCGGTGGGTCGGGTATCCAGAGGCTGCGTGGGCTCGGCGGCGGCAGGCGGTTGCGGTTGGGAACAGGCGCCGATCAGCGCCGCACAGACCACCACCACTGCACCACCGAGCTTGCTGCGCATGCCTACTGCCCTCTCATCATTTGACGCCGTGCATCAGCTTGTTGATCAGCGGGGCGACCAGGAACAGCACCA
Organism: Stenotrophomonas sp. SMYL41; assembly: GCF_036319965.1. Lineage (NCBI taxonomy): Bacteria > Pseudomonadati > Pseudomonadota > Gammaproteobacteria > Lysobacterales > Lysobacteraceae > Stenotrophomonas > Stenotrophomonas sp. SMYL41. Next base: position 124,918 of record NZ_JAWIRX010000010.1, read on the forward strand.
CGCCGGAGCCGATCAGGGCCCAGAACCCGAAGGTATACCCCTTCAGGGCCGACTCGACCGTCATGCCGCCTTCACCACTGACCACGCCAGCGAAGATGCCCGACAGGTTGTTGCCGATGCCGGTGGACAGGAACCAGCCACCCATGCCGAAGCCGACCAGGCGCACCGGGGCCAGCTTGGTCACCATCGACAGGCCGATCGGCGACAGGCACAGCTCACCCACGGACTGGATGACGTAGACCATGAACAGGGTCCAGAACGGGATCTTGCCGTCCACGACCATCTGCGACAGGGCGAACATCAGCAGCGCGAAGGCGGCGCCGTTGAACAGCAGGCCCAGGCCGAACTTGCGCGGGATGGACGGATTGGCGCGGCCCATGGCCACCCAGATCCAGGCGATGATCGGCGCCAGGGTGATGATGGCCACCGAGTTGACCGACTGGAACCACGCGGTCGGGAACGTCCAGTCACCGAACTGGCGGTTGACGATGTTCTCGGCCAGGAAGGTGAACGAGCTGCCGGCCTGTTCGAAGAACATCCAGAACATCACGTTGAAGGCGAAGATGATCAGCATGGCGATCACGCGGTCGCGCTGCACCTTGCCCTCGCGGATGCCCTCGACCAGCAGCAGGATGGCCAGCGCGGTGAACATCGCACCCAGGATCCAGGCCAGTGCGGTGGCGCCGGTCGCCAGCAGGAAGTACGCGACCGGGATGGCAACCACGGCACCGGCCAGCACCATGATGATGCGGCCGAAGCCTTCAGCGCCGGCCGGCGGTGCACCGATGCCCTTCAGGCCGGCGCGACCGATGTAGAACCACACCAGCGAGATCAGCATGCCCACGCCCGAGGCGATGAACACGACCTTGTAGGACGGCATCGCGTCGGTACCGAACACCTTGCGGGCCAGGTACTCGGTCAGCACCGGGGCGATCATCGCGCCGATGTTGATGCCCATGTAGAAGATGGTGAAGCCCGAGTCGCGGCGCTCGTCCTTCAGGCCGTACAGCTTGCCGACCATGGTCGAGATGTTGGGCTTGAACAGACCGTTGCCGACGATGATGGTCGCCAGGCCGAGCTTGAAGATGTGCTCCTGCGGCAGCGAGATCATGAACAGGCCGGCGGCCATGATGATCGCGCCGGTCAGGATCGATCGCTGGTAGCCCAGTACCCGGTCGGCCACGTAGCCACCGAAGATCGCCGCGGCATACACCAGGGCCAGGTAGGCGCCGTAGATGCGGCTGGCGTCGCCTTCACCGGCAGCGCTGCCGTTGTAGAACTGGGCGACGATGTACAGCACCAAGGCCCAGCGGATGCCGTAGAACGCAAAGCGCTCCCAGAACTCGGTCATGAACAGCATCCACAACGGGCGCGGATGGCCCAGCGTGGTCTTGAAGTCCGGCAGCGCCGGCTCTGGGGTGTTCGCAGTGGCGTTTACGCTCATGCGGATTTCCTGGTTCGGTGGATGACGAGCACGTCCGCTGTGCAGTTGGAGCAACGCGCGAGGATCACCGACTTCTGGCGTTCACGTCAAATACACGCCGTTTGAGGCAGGTGCCAGCCTGCTCGCTGAACTTGCATCTGAAACGATCCAGCCAATGGCCGGGGTCCAAGCTGAATGGGGGTCAGCCCCGTTCTGCCGGGGGCGCCGCCTGCAGGCTGGTGCGCACCTGGAACAGTTCGGGGAAGAAGGTCAGCTCCAGCGCCTTGGCCAGGAAGCCGACGCCGGACGAGCCGCCGGTGCCGCGCTTGAAGCCGATCACGCGCATCACCGTGCGCATGTGTCGGAATCGCCACAGCTGGAAGGCGGTCTCCAGGTCGACCAGGTCCTCGCACAGCGAATACTCGCGCCAGTAGCGGTCGGTGTCCTGGTAGATGCGCTCGAACACCGGCTGCAGTGCGTCGTCGGCCACATGCGGCTGGGTCCAGTCGTGGGATTCGTACACCGCCGGCACGGCATGGCCGAAGCGGGCCAGGTACTTCAGGAATTCCTCGTACAGGCTGGGCGCTTCCAGCACGGTGCGCAGCTGCGCCTGCCCGGCCGGGTCGTGCTCGAACACCTGCAGCATCTGCGCATTCTTGTTGCCCAGCAGGAACTCGATGTAGCGGTACTGCAGCGACTGGAAGCCCGAAGACGGGCCCAGCACGTCGCGGAAACCCATGTATTCGGACGGGGTCAGCGTTTCCAGCACCGACCACTGCTCGGTGAGCTGGCGCAGCACCTGCTTGCTGCGCGCCAGCACCTTGCGGCACTGCCAGACTTCATCGCGCTGCAGGAAGCCGATCGCCGCGCGCAGTTCGTGGCCGAGCAGCTTCAACCACAGCTCCGAGGTCTGGTGCTGGATGATGAAGAGCATCTCGTCGTGGTGCGGCGGGCTGGACAGCGGCTGCTGCGCGCTGAGCAGCTGGTCCAGACGCAGGTAGCCGCCGTAGGTCAGGCGTCCCTGCAGGTCGGTGTGGATGCCGGCTTCGAGATCGCGTTGGTTGTTGTCGACGGACATGGGCGGGACCAGATCGGGGGCGGCAAGGGTAGCGCGTTGCCGCCGCGCTGGCAGCCGCCGGGTCCATACCGGGGCGTGCGGTTGGCCGTGGAGCATCGGCCGATGCCGGGCCTGCGCGTGGAACCGTCCGCGCCGTTGTACTGGCGGTCAGCCAGAGGCGTATTCTGATGCTTTGCAGCAACGACTGAATACGTTGTTGTTACTGGCCCCCCACCCGCCGGCAGGGGTAAAACGGGGAATCGCCGTGTTGCGGCGCAGGAAGGCTATTCCGTACGCGTTCCTTAACATGGCGATTCATATCATTTGTAACTTCTCTGTCGAAGGTGCAGTACGCAATGACGGTTGCCGCTGAATTCAAGATCGAATACCTGCAGTACCTGGACGCGGACGGCAAGCTCGTCCGCGATGACCTGCCGGCGTCGCTGCGCGACCCCAAGGTCCTGGTGCCGCTGTTCAAGCAGATGCTGTTCGTACGTACGTTCGACAGCAAATCCATCGCGCTGCAGCGCACCGGCAAGCTCGGCACCTACGCCGCCTGCCTGGGGCATGAAGCCGCGCACGTGGGTATCGGCGCTGCGATGCAGAAGGACGACGTGTTCGCGCCCTCGTACCGCGAGTATGGCGCGATGTTCATGCGTGGCGTGCGCCCGCACGACGTGTTGATGTACTGGGGCGGCGACGAGCGCGGCAATGACTACGGCGGCAACGCGGCCAAGGACTTCCCGTTCTGCGTGCCGATTTCCACCCAGTGCCTGCATGCCGCAGGCGCGGCGCTGAAGTTCAAGCTCAACAAGGAACCGCAGATCGCGGTGGCCGTGTGCGGCGACGGCGGCAGCTCGAAGACCGACTTCTACGCGGCACTGAATTCGGCCGGCGCCTACAAGCTGCCGCTGATCCTGTGCATCGTCAACAACGGCTGGGCCATCTCGGTCCCGCGTTCGGCCCAGACCGGTGCCGAAACGCTGGCGCAGAAGGGCCTGGCTGGTGGCCTGCACTGCCTGCAGGTGGACGGCAACGACCTGATCGCAGTACTGGCGGCAATGGAGCAGGCGCGCGAACGTGCGCTGGCCGGCGATGGCGGCACCGTGCTGGAACTGATGACCTACCGCCTGTCCGACCACACCACCGCCGATGACGCGCGCCGCTACCGCGACGACGCCGAAGTGAAGGATGCGTGGCAGCGCGAGCCGATGCTGCGCCTGCGCAAGTACCTGATCAACGCCGGCGTGTGGAGCGAGGAAGAAGAAGCCGCCTGGACCGCCGAGTGCGGCACGCGCGTGGACGAGGAAGTGAACCTTTACCTCAACACGCCGGTGCAGCCGGTCGAGGCGATGTTCGACTTCCTGTACGCCGATCCGCCGCCGGACCTGCTGGCCCAGCGTGCCCAGGCGATCGCCCTGGAGCAGCGCCATGGATGAGATCAAGAACGGCGCGCCCGGCGCGCACACCAACGCCGCCGACAGCGCTGCCGTCGCGCGCGGAGAACAGAGCATGACCACCACCCCCATCACCCTGATCGAAGCCATCACCCAGGCACTGGCCTGGGAGCTGGAGCACGACCCGTCGGTGCTGGTGCTGGGCGAGGACGTGGGCGTCAACGGCGGCGTGTTCCGCGCCACCGCCGGCCTGCAGCAGCGCTTCGGCTCCGAGCGCATCCTCGACACCCCGCTGGATGAAACCACCATCGCCGGCCTGACCATCGGCCTGGCGGCACAGGGCATGAAGCCGGTGGCCGAAGCCCAGTTCGACGGTTTCATGTACCCGATGGTCGACCATATCGTCTGCCACGCCGCACGCCTGCGTTACCGCACGCGTGGCCGCCTGCACTGCCCGATGGTGCTGCGCGTGCCGTGGGGTGGTGGCATCCGCGCGCCGGAACACCACAGCGAAGCCAACGAGGCGATCTTCACCAACGTGCCGGGCCTGCGCGTGGTACTGCCGTCGTCGCCGCAGCGCGCCTACGGCCTGCTGCTGGCCGCGATCCGCGAACCGGATCCGGTCATCTACATGGAGCCCAAGCGCATCTACCGCCAGTACAAGGAAGTGGTCGTCAACGACGGCGAAGCCCTGCCGCTGGACGTCTGCTTCGTGCTGCGCGACGGCACCGACGTGACCCTGGTGACCTGGGGCGCGCAGGTGAAGGAAGCGCTGGAAGCGGCCGACAAGCTGGCCGGCGAAGGCATCAGCGCCGAAGTCATCGACGTGGCCACGCTGCGTCCGCTGGACTTCGCCACCATCGCCGAATCGGTGGCCAAGACCGGCCGCTGCGTGATCGTGCAGGAGGCCCCGAAGACCGCGGGCTTCGGCGCCGAAATCGCCGCGCGCCTGGCCGAGGAATCGATCTACGACCTGCTGGCCCCGGTCGAGCGCGTCACTGGCTACGACACCCACATTCCGCTGTTCCGCCTGGAAATGAAGTACCTGCCGAGCGTCGAGCGGATCGTGGCTGCGGCCAAGCGCGCGGTGGCGGCCGGCTGACATGCGGGCCCGCCTTCTGGGGGCTTACCGCAGCCAGTATCCCAACCCGCTCCGGTTCCACACCGGCCAGATCGTCGAAGTAGGTGTCCGTGACGAGGAATGGCCGGCGTTTGCCTGGGTACGCACCAACGATGGGCGCGCTGGATGGGCGCCCATTGCGTGGTTGCAGCTGCTGGACGAGGGTCGCGCCGAAGCGCTGTGCGACTACGACGCCCGCGAGCTGGATGTGGAAAGCGGCGAGATGGTGAAGCTTCATCACGAACACGGTGGGTGGTGGTGGTCCGAGCGCGCCAATGGCGCGACGGGTTGGCTGCCGGCCCGCGAACTGGAACTGCTGGAAGAGAACTGCAAATGAGCCAGACCAAGAACTTCAACCTGCCCGACCTGGGCGAAGGCCTGCCGGACGCGACCATCGTCGAGTGGTTCGTTAAGGAAGGCGATGTGATCAAGCTGGACGAGCCGCTGGTGTCGATGGAGACCGCCAAGGCCGTGGTGGAAGTGCCCTCGCCGTTCTCCGGCAAGGTGCTGAAGCTGTCCGGCGCTGCCGGCGACATCATCCCGACCGGTTCGGTGCTGGCCAGCTTCGAACTGGACCCGAACCTGCCGCAGCGCGCCGATGGCCAGGACACCGGCCACAGCCATGGCCACGCCGCACCTGCCGCTGCACCGACGCCGCCGCCGCTTCCCGCTGCTGCCGCACCGGTGGCCGCTGAAGCTGCCAAGCCCGCCGCCGCCGAGCGTGATGACGCCGGTACCGTGGTCGGCGCGATGCAGAGCTCCAACACCGTGCATGCCGAACAGGCGCTGGCCGTCGGTGGCGTCAAGGCCGTGCCGGCCGTGCGCGCGATGGCCCGCAAGTTGGGCGTGGACCTGAGCCGCGTGCCTGCCACTGGCACCGATGGCGCGGTCACCATGGCCGACGTCAAGCAGGCCGCCGCCAACGGCACCGCCAAGCTCGGTGCCGCTCCGGCTCCGGCTCCGGCCGCTGCTGCCGCCTATGCCGCGCCGGCCCCGGCGCAGGTGTCTGCCCCGGTGCAGAGCGAAGCGCGCACCCCGCTGTCGGCCGCCGGCAAGCCGATGCGTACCCAGCCGCCGGGCGTGGTCGCCAAGGGCCAGCCGGAACCGCTGAAGGGCGTGCGCCGCAATATGGCCCGCGTGATGGCCGACGCACACAGCAAGGTCGTGCCGACCACGCTGAATGACGACGCCGACATCCATGCCTGGCTGCCGGGCAACGACGTCACCGCGCGCCTGGTGCGTTCGATCGTGGTCGCCGCGCAGAAGGTGCCGGCGATGAACGCTTGGTTTGACGGTGAAGCGCTGACCCGTACCCTGCACGCGCAGGTGGACATAGGCATCGCCGTGGACACCGACGACGGCCTGTTCGTGCCGGCCCTGCGCAACGCCGACATGCTCGATGCACGCGGCATCCGCGAAGGCGTCAACCGCCTGCGCGAGCAGGTGGAATCGCGTTCGATCGCCGCCTCGGAACTGAGCGGCTACACCATCTCGCTGTCCAACTTCGGCATGTTCGCCGGCCGTTACGCGACCCCGGTCGTGGTGCCGCCGTGCGTGGCCATCGTCGGTGCCGGCCGTGCCCGCCACCAGATGACCCCGGTGATGGGCGGCGTGGAAGCGCACAAGGTGATCCCGCTGTCGGTCACCTTCGACCACCGCGCGGCTACCGGTGGCGAAGCGGCCCGCTTCCTGCGCGCGATGATGGACGACCTGGCGCTGGCCAGCTGATCAGGTGGGTGCCAACCTTGGTTGGCACATGACTTGGAAAGGACGCCGGGCAATGCCCGGCGTTCTTTTTCTCGCACCCACGCATCACGTGGATCTACACAATGCGGGCGATCAATCGCGCGCGACCATGCCTTCGGCGCGACTGTACACACGCAGGCGGTGGCCATCCGGATCGGCGCCGACGAAGGTATGGCCGAATTCCAATGTCACGGGTACCTGCAGGATCTGCACGCCGAGTGCGTGCCACGCATCGTGCATCTGCTGCACGGCCTCCGGGCTGGCGACCACCATCGCCAGTTCGGCGGCACCGGCCTGCGCGGATACCGGCGGCTGCACGTCGTCGCGCTGCCAAAGGCCCAGTGCGGCACCATCGCCGAGCAGGAACAGGGCAAAGCCGGGCGACTGCTCGACCGGTGGCTTGCCGAGAATGCCGCTGTAGAACGTGGCGCTGGCGGCGACGTCGCGCACGTACTGCAGCAGGGTGCTGGGGGTGAACATGGGGAAGCTCCATTGTTGGGAGCGTTCATGGTGGTGCGGCCCTGCTGACAGATTCTGTCAGTAGCGTCGAGCTTGCTCGACTGCCGTTGCGGTTGCTCTGGTAGATGTCGAGCTTGCTCGACTGCTGTTCGCGAAGATCAAAGGCGGCCGAGCAAGCTCGACCCCTACCAGAAGCAGGAAGTGAAGCGCGGAAGCAGTCGTGCAGGCTCGACGCTACGAACGGTCCAACCAGTCCGGCGCGATGCCCTGCGCCTTCTGCCAGCGCCGCAGCAGGGTGGCGCGGGGCACGAGGTAGTGATCCTCCAGCACGCGCACCTGGCGGATGCGGTCCAGCCGGAAATGACGGAAGTCCTCGCGGCCTTCGCACCACGCCGCCAGCATCGGCACTTCATCGAAGTAGCCCAGTGCGAACGGCCAGACGATGCGCTCGCTGCGCTGGCCCTGCGCATCCTGGTAGCCGAACTGCAGTCGTTGTTGCGCGCTCATCGCTTCGCGCACAGCCTGCAGGCGTGCGTGCGGCACCTTCGCCGTCGCACGTGAAGGACCCACACGCAGGCCGCTGTCACGCAGCGCTTCGCGACGCGGGGCAGGCAATACATGCGCGATGCGCGCCAAGGCGTCTCGTGCGGCCTCGGCCAGCGCCGGCTCTGTGCGTGCCGCGACCCAGCGCAGGCCCAACACCAGTGCGTCGATCTCGGCCGGTGGCAGGGTCATGGGAGGCAAGGTATCGCTAGGCGCCAGCTGGTAGCCGACCCCGGCCTCGCCGCGCAGGTCGGCGCCCTGCTCGCGTAGCGTCTCGATATCGCGGTACAGCGTTCGCAGGCTGATGCCCAGCGCTTCGGCCAGCATCTGCCCCGCGACCGGCCGCCGATGGCGGCGCAGCAGCTGCAGCAGCTGGGTCAGGCGCAGCGCACGCGACATCAACCGACCAGTTCGCTGGATGCCACCACGTGCTCGCCCGGTTGCGGAGCGAGCGCGGCCTCGACCAGTGCCTTGGCGATCTCGCTGGCCGGATTGATCCGCCACGCCCGTGGCAACACCGGCCCCAGTGCACCCAACACCGACAGTGCCAGGCGCTCGCCGCGACGCACCTCGTTGCGCTCGCCACCGATCAACCCCGGGCGTACCAGCGTCAGCGAAGCGAAGCCCAGCGCACGCAGGTCACGCTCCAGCTCGCCCTTCACCCGGCTGTAGAAGATCGACGACTGCGGGTTGGCGCCGGCCGCAGAATTCAGCACATAGGTCTGCGCATCCTGCGCCTGTGCCAGGCGGGCGAACGCCAACGGGTAATCATGGTCGATGCGATGGAAGGCCTCGCGGCTGCCGGCCTGGGCGATGGTGCTGCCCAGCGCGCAGATGACCGCATCCACGCGCGCCCACCCAGGCGCGGCGGGCAGCGCATCGAAGGCCAGCACCGGGTTCTCCAGCTTCCCGTGGGTCACGCCCAGCGGGCGGCGGGTGGGAGCGATCACGGCGCTGCAGCGCGGGTCGTCCAGCAGCCTGCGCAGGGCCAGCCCGCCCACCAGCCCGGTCGCCCCCAGCAACATCACGCGCATCACCACCTCCACTGCGGCATCCTGTCGCCCATCCTAGCCGTTCAAGCCGTCGGCGGCCGCGCCGATATGCTGGAACCAGTCCCTGCCAGCCCCAGGATTCGCTCCATGACGGACCAGCCCGACCACCGCCCTGCCCCCGGTACCGCCCTTGGGCCGCCGGCACGCATGCGCGCGGTGGTGGATGACGGACTGGGTGACCGCGTGGTGCTGCAGGGCGGCGGTGGCGTGGCCCTGCAGCAGCTGTTCGCCGGCGCCGACGCGCCGGAGCCGCTGCTGGCCGCCTTCGCCAACGGCATGGCCACCCTGCCCGGTGAACTGGGCGACATGGGCGACCGCCTGCAATCGGCGCAGGCCAGTGCCGATTGGCCGCGCTATGGCCGGGCCATGCGGCAGCTGATCGACAAGTACATCCGCACCATCGAGCAGCATTCACCGGACGGGCAGCCGGAAAGCCTGCGCCTGTCCGAGCAGCTGCGCCTGCTGCTGGGCGGCGCGGTGGTGGCCCTGCTGCAGCACGACCCCGATCTGCGCGAACAAGCACAGGCACTGGCCATGCACCTGCGGCAGTGGCAGCCGGGCACGGCGCTGGAACCGATCGAACAGGGCGTGCGCGAACTCGGCCACCAGGTTGGTGTGCGTGCCGAGAGCTGGCAGGAGCAGCAGGCATTGCTGCTTGAACTGTTTGCGTTGCTGCTGGAGAACGTAAGCGAGCTGCTGGATGACCGCAGCTGGCTGCAGGGCCAGATCGCTGCGGTGCGCCAGTTGCTGGATGGTCCGCTGGAAGCTGAAGCGGTCGAGCGCACCCGCGCCGAGCTGCGCGAGGTGATCTACAAGCAGGGCCTGCTGCGCCAGGGCATCGACGATTCGAAGGCGGCGATGCGCGGGTTGATGGGCGAGTTCATCGAGCGCATGGATGGCATGGCCACCAGCACCGGCGAATACCACGACCGCATCGGCAGCTACGCGTTGCAGCTGCGCGAGGCACGCAGCATCGCCGATCTCAACCAGCTGCTGCAGGACGTGATGCGCGACACCGGCAAGGTGCAGCAGCAGGCCGCGCAGGCGCGCGATCACCTGGCCAACGCACGCCAGGAAGTGGAACGCGCCGAACAGCGCATTGCCGAGCTGGAGCAGGAACTGCGCGCCGCCGGTGACCTGGCACGCATCGATCCGCTGACCCAGGCACTGAACCGCCGTGGCCTGGACGAACTGCTGCAACGCGAACTGGCGCGCGCCGCTCGCAACAACTCACCGTTGGGCGTGGCGGTGATCGATCTGGATGATTTCCACCAGACCAACGATGCACATGGCCATGCCGGTGGCGATGCACTGCTGCAGCACCTGGTGGCTGTGTGCAAGCTGCTGCTGCGCGCCACCGATGGCATCGCGCGGCTGGGTGGCGACGAGTTCGTGCTGGTGCTGCCAGAGACCCAGGGTGCCGACAGCATGGCCACCGTGCAGCGCCTGCAGCGCTCGCTGGCGCACCGGGTGCTGACCGTGCAGGACCGCCGCGTGCCCGTGCATTTCAGTGCCGGGCTGGCGCAATGGCAGCCCGGCGACGATACCGAGACCCTGCTGCGCCGCGCGGATGACGCGCTGTATGCGGCCAAGCGGCAGGGCAAGAACCGGGTGCAGGCGGGTTGATCGCGGAATGGGGTCTACGGGATTACTTCCCGCGCAGCTTCTGGAAACCGGTCACTGCCGCCAACACGATGGCACCGGCGATGATGCCGACCACCATGTTGCCCACCGCATTGACCAGCCAACCCCATTGGCCATCGCCGCCCAGCGCCTGCACCGCGTGGTGCAGCGCCGGCACGTTGTGCACAAGGATGCCGCCGCCGACCAGGAACATGGCGATGGTGCCGGCCACCGACAGGAACTTCATCAGCCACGGCGCCGAGGCCACCAGGCCGCGGCCAAAGGCGGCCACAGCCCCACCCTTGCGCGACAGATACAGGCCGGCGTCATCAAGCTTCACGATGCCCGCAACCAGCCCATAGACGAAGACCGTCATCGCCAGTGCAACCACGGCCAGCGTGACCACCTGGTTGGTGAACGGCGCGGTGGCGACCACGCCCAGGGTCAGCACGATGATCTCGGCCGAGAGGATGAAGTCAGTGCGGATCGCGCCCTTCACCTTGTCCTTTTCCCACGCCACCATATCCACCTCGGCATCAGCCAGCGCCTTGCGCCGCTCGGCCTGATACTCGGCGTCATCCTCGGCCGAGTGCAGGAAGCGATGCGCCAGCTTCTCCACGCCTTCAAAGCACAGGAAGGCGCCACCGATCATCATCAATGGCACGATCAGCGGCACATTCCAGCCGCGGCTGTGCAGCCACGCCTCCAAGGCGCTGATCGCCAGGGCGGCCGGCACCAGGATCACCTTGTTCACCAGCGAGCCCTTGGCCACCGCCCATACCACCGGCAGCTCGCGGTTGGCATTGACCCCGGTGACCTGCTGCGCGTTCAGCGCCAGGTCGTCGCCCAACACGCCGGCGGTTTTCTTCGCCGCGACCTTGGTCAGCACCGAGACGTCGTCGAGCAGGGAGGCGATATCGTCGAGCAGGGCAAACAGGCTGGCACCGGCCATGGGAAGTCCAGAGAGGGAATGAGCGGATTCTGACTGATCCGGCGTGGACTGCGGAAGATATCGGGTTCACCACGTGACGACCCCGCCCCGGCCAGACTGGGGCGTGATCCCGTTCCGCCGGGCATGCCCCGGCGCTACCGGCCGTCGTCTGCAAGGAGTTCCGCTTGAGCAATCCGCCCACCGCCAATGGCAATCCTCCGCTGGTCAAAGGCATGAACCGGCGCAGCCAGATCCTGCGCCTGCTGATGCGCTACCGCCATTCGGGCGTGTTCTCGGGCATGAACCTGGACGCCGCCAGCCACCAGGCCGACGTACCCGCCGACGGCAACCCGGAGCAGTTCGTCAGCGACCTGGAAGCCCTGGGCCCGACCTTCGTCAAACTGGGCCAGATGCTGTCCACGCGCCCGGACATGGTGCCGGTGGAGTTCGCTACAGCGCTGGAGCGCATGCAGGAGAAAGTGGCCGAGATTCCGGTCGAGCGCATCCACGCCATCGTCGAGCAGGAACTGGGCGCGCCGGTGAACAAGCTGTTCGCCGCATTCGATCCTGAGCCGCTGGGCTGCGCCTCGATCGCGCAGGTGCATCGCGCGGTGCTGCACGATGGCCGCCAGGTGGCGGTGAAGGTGCAGAAGCCCGAGGTCGCCGCGCAGCTGCGTTCGGACCTGGAGGCACTGCGCAGCTTCGCGCTGGCCGCCGACCACCTGACCCAGGTAGGCCGCCGCGTGCGCCTGCGCGACTGGCTCAACGAGTTCGCCAAGACCCTGATGCAGGAGCTGGACTACCACGCCGAGGCCGAGAACCTGGCCCGCTTCGGCCGCCATCTCAAGCCGTTCCGCCGCCTGTGGATTCCGCAGCCGCTGTGGGATTTCAGCAGCCAACGCGTGCTGACCATGGAACTGGCCACCGGCGTGCGCGTGGATGCAATTCCCGATGTGCGCCGTACCGAGCAGTCGATGGACCCGCTGGCGGCGGCGCTGATCCGCGGCTACCTGGACCAGATCTTCGTGCATGGCGAGATCCATGCCGACCCGCACCCCGGCAACCTGCGGGTGATGCCCGATGGCCGGCTGGCCATCTTCGACCTGGGCATGGTCGCGCACATGCCGCCGCGCCTGCGCGAGCGGCTGCTGAAGATCCTGTTCGCTGCCGTCGATGGCCGCGGCGAAGAAGTGGCCGACGACCTGATCAGCATCAGCACGCGGCTGGAGGCCTTCGACGAAGAGCGCTACCTGCGTGAGACCGGCCAGCTGATCGCGCGCTACGCCGCCAGCGGCAGTTTCTCCGAAGGCCGCGTGGTGCTGGACATGGTGCGCATCGCCACCGCCTGCGGCCTGCGCACGCCGCCGGAACTGAGCCTGCTGGGCAAGGCCCTGCTCAACCTGGAAACCGTCTGCCGGCTGCTGGCGCCAGAACTGGACACGCGCCGCATCGTCGAGCGCCAGCTGCAGCATGTGATGCGTGCGCGCCTGAAGAAATCGCTGTCGGCCGCCAACATCGCCAGCGAGGCGATGGAGCTGCAGCAGCTGCTGCGCGATGGGCCGCGCAAGCTGTCGGACATCATGGCGCTGCTGGCCGAGAACCGCCTGCAGATGAAGGTCACCGGCCTGGAAGAATCACGGTTGATGGAGAACCTGCAGAAGATCGCCAACCGCGTGGCGGCCGGCATCATCAGCGCCGCATTGATCATGGCCGCCGCGATGATGATGAAGATCGACACCGGCTGGCACCTGTTCGGCTACCCGCTCATCGCCCTGATCCTGTTGTTCATCGGCGTGGTGCTCGGCCTGGGCATCGTGACCAGCGCATTGCTGTTCGACCGTCGTGCACGGGCACGCGAAGAGCGCGGACACCGCTAGCGCATCGACGAAAATACCCGTATTCATGCGGTTTTTAATGCAATCCAACGAAGCCTTTCACGCTCGTTTTACCTTCTGAGCGCGATTGCGCGCGCGTCATTTCAACAAACATTTCAGTCAGGTTCGTGCATGCACTATCGGGTCATCGGCCTGTCATGTGCATGTGCTTGTGGCAGCGCTGGTCGGATGGACACGCGTCGGTACGACGTCCATCACCACCACCCCGTCACTGCCGAAGCTGCCTATGCTCTGGATACTGCTGCTGTCGTTGTTGCTGTTGTGCTGGTTGTTCCTCGCGTCCGACAAGTGGGTGTGGTGGAAGGCCGGTGCGTTCTCGCTGCTGCTGCTGATGCTCAGCGCGTGGTGGCTGATCGACAAGTTGTCCGGTGATGGGCTCAATGCCGCCACCCTGTACCACCTGGGCGCCGACATGGAAGGCGCCGGCGTCTCCGATTTCAAGGGCTATATCGCCGGTTTCATCGTGCTGGCGCTGGTCTCGCTGCTGCCGCTGTTCGCCACGCGGGTGAAGCGCTGGCGTCGGCCGGGCCACGGTGGCGTGTTGTTCGCCGGTTTCGCGGCCGTGTGGGTGGCCACGATCATGATCAGCCCGCTGGCCCGCGACGGCCAGCGCCTGTACCAGCAACTGCGTCCCGTCGACTTCGCACGCATCGCCCCCGAGTACCAGGTGCCCACGCAGCCGCTGCAGCGCCCGCGCAACATCGTCTGGATCTACGGCGAAAGCCTGGAACGCACCTACCTGGATGAAAGCGTGTTCCCGGGCCTGATGCCCAACCTCAATCGCCTCGCCAACCAGTCGCTGGACGTGCGTGGGCTGGGCTCGGCCGAGGGCAGCGGCTGGACCATCGCCGGCCTGGTGTCGTCAATGTGCGGCGTGCCGCTGACCACCTCGCAGGGCGACGAGAACAGCATGGATCGCATGGGCAGCTTCCTGCCCAAGGCCGTGTGCCTGGGCGACTACCTGAAGCAGCAGGGCTACACCAACCATTACTTGGGTGGCGCCAATGGCCAGTTCGCCGGCAAGGGCCAGTTCCTGGCCAGCCACGGTTTCGATGAAGTGCACGACCTGGCGTGGTTCAAGCAGCAGAAGAAAATCGGTCGCATCCACTACTCGGCCTGGGGCGTGCACGACGACGTGCTGCTGGATACCGCCTACCAGCGCTTCGAACAGCTCTCGCGTGCGGGTTCACCGTTCATGCTCACCACGCTGACCATGGATACCCATCACCCGGCGGGCCACCTGCCGGTGTCGTGCAAGGGCGAGCGCTACCAGAGCCAGTACGGCAACATCAGCATGCTCAACGCGCTCAAGTGCAGCGACCGGCTGATCTCGCAGCTTGTGCAGCGCATCCAGGCCAGCCCGTACGGCAAGGACACGCTGATCGTGATCGCCTCTGACCATCTGGCGATGCCCAACGATCTGACCCACATCCTGACCCGGCAGAAGCGCGAGAACCTGCTGCTGTTCCTGGGCGATGGCATTGCCCCGCAGCAGCTCAGCGCCGACGCCGGCACTACCCTGGATTCGGGTGCGACCCTGCTCAGCCTGCTGGACCCGAACCTGAAGACGATGGGCTTTGGCCGTTCGCTGATCGACAGCCAGCGCGCGCCGAGCGCGAGCGCAGCCACCCAGCGCGATGGCGGTCGTGACTATCCGCAATACCTCGCCTTCGCGCGGTCGCTGTGGCTGGGCGAACCGACCCGAGAACTGAAGATCGATGGCGATGACCAGGTGGTGGTCGGCCTGCAGCACGTGCAGCCGCCGGTACTGCTGGAGTACGACAAGGACTGGGGGTTGAAGTCGGTGTACCTGGAGAACACCTCGCGCCAGTTCGATGATGCCAACCCGGACAACACCCTGGCCTACGTCGACCGCTGCACCGCATTCGAGGATGGCTCGGCCGACGGCGACTGGTGCGCCCTGCTGGTCAACCGCGACAACGGCATCAAGCTGTACCGCGACAACGACCTGCGCGGTGGCATTGCGGTGGACGCACCGCTGGATGCGTTCCAGGGCCCGCGCCCGAGCGTGCGCCAGGCGCACATGATCACCCAGAAGGGCCGCCGCACCCGTGCCGGCCAGTACATGCTGCAGCTGGTGGCAAGCACGCGCCCGGATCGTGGTTTCTGGATCGAGGCGGTGTCCTCGCAGCGCAAGGTGGTGCTGGCCCAGCAGTGGGTGCAGCCCGATGCCAACGGCAAGATCAACGTGTCGTTCGGGCTGGACCACGAAGTGGATGATCTGGAGATCCGCGCGTGGTTGAACCACGCCGAGAAGCTGGCGGTGGACACGTTCGCACTGGTGCCGTCACGCGGCCGACCGCGGGGGTAGGGTTCTTTGCAGGGCTGCGCCCTGCACCCGCCGAAGCAACGGCCGAAGCAACAGCAACGGCAACAGCGGGCATTCCGTGGGATGGCGGGGTGGGTCCGGTTGCGGGAGACGCCGTAAACCCATCCATGGGGGCTTGGCCGCGGCATCCATGCCGCGGACACTCCCGCAACCGGACCCACCCCGCCTTCGACAGTTTTCCACGATCTGTCGGAAATACTATTGGGGTCAGATCCGTTTTCCAGAGGAAAACGGATCTGACCCCATATTGATTTCGCTATCTGACAAACGTGTCGACCAAGGTCGGCACCTACCGACAGCCGCAGGAATCTGTCAGAGGTGGGGCGGGGGGGGGGGGGGGGGGGGGGGGGGGGGGGGGGGGGGGGGGGCGGGCCCCCCCGCCCGGGGGGGGGGGGGGCCGCGCCCCCCCCCCCCCCCCCCCGCGCCGGGGCGGGGGGGGGGGGGGCGGGGGGGCCCCCCCCCCCCCGCCCCCCCCCCCCACATGGCCGGCCCGCGGCCGGCACTACCGATCAGAGTCGCTCGGCCTTGCCGCTGGCCAGCGCGCGCGCGATCACCTGCTGTGCCTGCTGCGATGCCTGCGCATGCACGCGTGCCTGGCGCTCGCCCAACGCGGCCTGTTGGCTGCCCAGTGCCGCCTGGCGGCTGGCCAGTTCCGACTGCTGGCTGGCCAGGCGCTGCATGTCACGGCTGCGGCCGGACTGCGCAGCCTCGCTGCGGGCTTCCTGCATCGCACGACGCGCCTCGGCGGCGGCCTCGCGCGCAGCGGCCACATCGCTGGTCGCAGCGTGCGCCGCCTTCGCCGCTTCCGCGGCCGCCTCACGGTTGATGTCGTGGGCGGCCATCGCGCTGCGCGCGGCCTCGGCGGCAGCCAGTGCCATGCGGCGCGCCTCCTCGCCCTGCAGGCGGCCCATCTCGCCCATCTGCTTGCCGAGTTCGCCCTGCTGGCGACCCAGCGCACTCTGCTGCCGGCCCAGTTCGCTCTGCTGGCGGCCCAGATCCGCCGCGCCGCTGTAGGCACGCTGCAGGGACTGGATCAGCATCGGGTCGCGCACTACATAGCGCTTGTCGCCCTGGCGGAACCACAGCGCCGGGCCCTTGCCGAGCTGCCTGCGGGCGACCGTCACGTCGTCCATGCCGCCATTGGCGAAGGTCGAATCGCCATCGACCAGCACGAAGGCCTCCGGCGGCGATTTGCCCAGGTCCAGGCGGCCGTAGGTGGTGATGGAGGTAGTGCGGGAGGTCGAATGTTGACTGTGCATGCCGGTATCGACATCGACATCCGCATCCACGTCGACCGCCACATCCGCATCGTCCGGACCTGACAACGCCTCGACGTCAGCCGGCTCGGCGGGCGGCGCGGGCGCCACCGGCACGGCCGGAACACGCGCGGGCGAAGGCGGTGCGGGCGGCGCCTTCGGCGGCGGCGGCACCACGGCCTTCGGCGCCGCAGGAGGCGCAGGAGGCGCGGGCGGTGCCGGCGGCACCGGCGCTGCGACCAGCCGCATCGGCGCCACGCCCACCAGCACCACGGCGGCGGTCAGCGCCATCGCCAGGATGCGCGGGCAGGCCCGGCGCGGCTGCAGCGAAAGCAGGCGACGCTTGAGACTGGTGGTGCTCGGTGCGGCGCTGGCCACGCCCAGGTGCGGCTGCGGTGCCACGCCCAGCTGCAGCAGCAGGCGGCCATAGGCCTGGCGGCTCGCACCATGCTGGCCGACCACCGCTGCGTCCACCGCTTCTTCGCGGGCCTGTGCGTATTCGCGCACCGACAGGCGCAGTAGTGGGTGGAAGAAGAACAGGTGCTGGGCCAGTGCGGGCAGCAGGCCCCACTGCAGGTCACGCCGCTGCAGGTGCTGCAGTTCATGGGTCAGTGCCAGGTCCAGCGCATCACCCTGCAGGGCGTTATCGCCAGCCGGCAGCAGCAGCACCGGGCGGAACGGACCGACCAGCTGCGGTGCGTCCACCTGCGCGCTCATCCACAGCCGCGGTGCCGGGCGCACGCCGTGCGCATCCGAAGCCAGCTGCAGGGCCTGCACCAGTGCTTGGTCCTCGCAGGGATAGGCCGCTGCCAGCAGCGCACGGCAGCGGCGCCACTCGCCGAAGGTACGCAGCACCATCAACACCACGCCGGACATCCACAGCGCGGCCAGCACGACAGCCCACCACGCCACCGCCGGTACGTCTGCGGCCGGCATCGGCATTGCAGCCAACAGCTGTGCCGAAGCTTCCGGGGCCAGCGGGTAGACCATCTCGGCGGCCACATCGGTCGCGCTCATCGCCGCCGCCTGCGGGGCCGGCAGCCAGGCCAGCTGCAGCGGCTGGCTCCAGAACAGGCCGAGCACGGCCTGCAGCGAGACCAGCCACCACAGGCGGCAGCGGGTGGCCGCCGACAGCGACGGCAGCGCGCGGCATACGCCGTACACCAGGGCCACCAGCAGCACGGTCTGCAGGCTGGTCCAGCCCAGCCGTTCCAACATCGGGATCAGCATCGTGGTGTCCATGGCTCAGCCCTCGTGGCGGCGCGATTGGAGCTGGGCGACCAGCGCTTCCAGCTCGGCCAGCTCGTTGTCGCTGACCTGCTGGCGCTGCGACAGGTAGGCCACGAACGGCGACACCGAGCCCTGCAGGGTGTTGTCGACGAACTGCGCCACCGCGCCCTGCAGCACGCTCTCCGGGCCACGGGTGGCCTGGTAGCGGTAGACACCATCCTGCTGCTGGCGCTGAAGATACCCCTTCGCCCGCAGCCGCTCCATCATCGTCAGCACGGTGGAGCGGGCCAGGCCTCGGGCCTCGCCGTAGCCACTGGCGACCTCGCCGACCGTGGCCGGCGCATGTTCATCGATGTACTGCAGCAGGGCCAGTTCCTGGTCCCCGATCGTCTTGCCACGCATGACACCACTCCCTTGACTACACGTGTCGCCACTGTCGGCTTGACGACAGCTGTAGTCAACCCCCCGGAAGTCATGGGCCGACGAACGGTAGGCCCCCCGCGCACTCACGCCTTTGATGCATCGCGCTGCAATCGGGCATTTCCTGCTACGGACGCTGCCTCGCCACCGGGCAGTTCAGCAGCACGCGCCAGGCGCGCATCGCCTTCGGCGGGAGCCATGGCCTGATCCCGGATGTGGTGACGACGTACGGCGTCGCCCCTCGCACCAGCGAGGTGCCCTGCGGCGCATGTGGAGTGCAGAGCGCCTGGCCGATGGGCACGCCGGGCCTGCTTGTCGCCGGTATCGGCGATGCATGCGCGCGGTGCCTCAACGCCCAGTCACGAACGGGTCGCCCTTGCATGGCAGCAACGGACTGTCATCGCACGGCCACAGGGCGGCGGGCACCGTCTTTGCCACCTCGAAGTGATCCCGGTTCCAGCGCAGGAAGCCGCCATGGACGGCATTGCCATGGTCGAAGGTGCGCGCATCCCCTGCCAGCGGCTGCTCGGGATCGGCCTCGGCCACCCAGCGCAGCACCGGCACCTTGTCCAGAACTCCGATGAAGGCGAACAGATCACCTGCGCCCTTGCCGTGGTAGGCCGCCATCGTCGCCGCGTCGGGCAGTCCGGCCTGGGCCAGCAGTGATGCAGTGACATCCTGCAGCGGTGCGGTTCCCTGCGCGACGTAGGCGCGCATGCCCGCGGTGGTTGCCGGGCAGTCCTGCAACTGCACCAGATAGCCGGTGGCGCCGGCGCTGCCGGCAAAGGAGCGGAGCCAGTACCGGAAGTGCGGCCCACCGCGATCGGTGACCATGACATCCTGCTGGCCGCCCTGCCCGGGAATGGAGAACACCTGCACGTCGCCAGCGCCTTCCACGTTGCACTTCAGTTGCGTCAGCACCCGCTTGGCCGCTTCCGGCAATGCGCGGTAATGGCCGCCGGGGTGGGCGCTGCCCGAGGCTTCCGGCAACGCAGGCAATCCGCGTTCGGTGGGCACTGCCTGCGTGGGCAGGGCCTCCGTTTTCGGCGCCGGCTTGGCAGTCGGTGCTGCCGGCGTGGCGCGCTCTCCGGCGGGCGCGCAGGCGCTGCAGGCCAGCAGCAGCATCAACGAAACGCTCGGCATCAGGTGCGGACGGCCCCTCATTCAACGCCCTCCCATCGCCGGTGCTTCCTGCGGCTGTGCGGGCGCCGCCGCGGGTACCCCGTGCTCGCGTGATTGCTGCTGCAGCTGGCGCAGGCTGGTTTCCACCGCAGTCTCGCGCACCTCGGCCGCATCGACCCCTGCACGCAGCGCCGCGGGGTCGCCCGGGCGGCCTTGTACCAGGAACAGCGTCTCGCCCGCGGCACGGCCCGCGCTGGGGTTGCTGGCCACAATCTGGTCAACCTGGGTGATGCCCGCAGCCTTCGCTTCACGCAGCATCACCAGGCTGTAGGCATCGGCGTGTTCGGCATAGCGCCCACCCAAGGCCTGCAGGCGCGTGCTGATCTGCTGCTGCAGGGCATGATCGCGATGTTGGGGTTGGCGAGGATCGTCATTGGCCGCAAGCGGCGTGTCCTGTCCCAACCCGCGCGCCTGTCCCGGTGCAACCGAGGTCAGCACGTACTGCCAACGGTTCTGCCCGGGCGTGCCGCGCACCGTCGACACGAAGTCATCGTACTCGCCGCCGCCGATGGTCTGGCAGCCCGCCGAATCGGTGTTGGATCGGCTGCCGCGATGGATCTTGAAGGTGTCGTTGAGGTCCTGCACGCCCTGGGTATCACGCGCATCGAACCAGCCGTCGCCATTGCTGTCGCGCTCCACCCGGCCGGCGCCCGCCGTGATCGCGTCCTGCGAAGGACGCAGCGCGAACTCATCGGGATGGCCGTTGCGCGGATGGGTGGTCGCGCGCATCTCGGTGGTGCCTTCGCCCAGTCGCCCCAGGTCCTTGACCCGGTCGCCGTTGACGTCCTCACCCTCGGTCTTGGTGCGTGGCGCCACGTTGTCGAAGCCCGGGCTGCGCGGCGTGGTCTTGGCATGACCATCGTACTGGGCGGTCGGCTCGGTCGTGGCCTGGTTGAACTCGCGCACATGGCCGTGACCCTGCGCATCCTTCCACAGCACCACGATGCGGTCGTCGTAGACACCGCGCCCGCGCGCGTCGGTCGTGCGGTTCTCGTCGCGCAATCCCAGCACCACGCGGTCCTGGGTTGCCATTGCATCGTTCGCCGCGGCGTTGCCGCGCTGGGCCACGATGCTGCCATACACGTCGTACTGCTGGGCCTGGCTCAGGCCCGCAGTCTCCGCAGCATCGGGCATCCGCGGCGGCCGCGCCGCCTCGCGCAGGCGATCCAGCATCGGGCCGACCGTGGCGGCATCCGCGCCGCCGCCGCTGCGTCGCAACGCCTCGAGTTCGGTGGCAGCACGCGTCGAGATGTAGCGATCCAGCGATTCCTGCACTACCACGCTCTGGCCGTCGTGCAGTGCCTCCAGGCGGGCGGCGGCACCGCGCGCGTCGTGCTGCCGCAACAGGGCAACGACTTCATTGGCCGCCGCGTTGATATCCATCTCGGGCATGGTCGGTCCTTGAACGTGATCATTGGAAGGTCAGCCTACCCCAGCGCCCCGGCGGGCCTTTTGACACACCGCACACCCTTGTTGCCACGCCGCATTCAGGCAGATCGCGCCCTGGCTCAGCCCCGTGGCCCGCCCATCACCGGCAGGATCACCCCACTGATGTAACTGGCACAGACCGGCGAGGCCAGGAACACATACGCCGGCGACAGCTCTTCGGGCTGTGCAGGCCGGCCCATGTCGCTGTCCTTGCCGAACTCGGCGACGTCCTCGGCCTGCTTGTCGGCCGGGTTCAGCGGCGTCCACACTGGCCCCGGTGCCACGCAGTTGACCCGGATGCCGCGTGGCAGCAGCTGGCTGGCCAGCGCCTTGGTGAATGCATGGATGGCGCCCTTGGTGGCCGAGTAGTCGATCAGCGCCTTGCTGCCGAAGATGCCGGTTTCCGAACCGGTGTTGATGATGCTGGCGCCCTCGCCCAGATGCGGCAGTACCGCGCGCGCCATCTGGATGTACCCACCGATGTTGGTCTGCAGGGTCTCCTGCAGGTGCGCGTCTTCCAGGTCTTCCAGCCGTTCGCAATGCAGCTGGAACGCGGCGTTGTTGACCAGGATGTCGATGCCGCCGAAGGCCTTGGCCACCTGCTTGACCGCCTTGTTGCAGAAGCGCGGATCGCGCACATCACCGGCGATCACCACGCAGCGGCCGCCTTCGCGCTCCACGTGCTGGCGGGTGATGTCCGCGTCTTCGGCCTCGTCCAGGTGCAGCACTGCCACATCGGCGCCTTCGCGTGCGAACAGCACCGCCACTGCACGGCCAATGCCGGAATCGCCACCGGTGACGATCGCGCGCATGCCCTGCAGCTTGCCGCTGCCGGCGTAGTCCGGCGCAAGGAAACGCGGCGCCAGCTCCAGTTCGTGCTCATGCCCGGGCTTGGCCAGCTGCTGCGCCGGCATCGCTTCCGGTTGCCGGCGTGCACCGGCCTGGGTCGCGGTCTTCCTTGTGGCCTTTTTCGCTGCACGCACGTCCTTGGCTTTTTCCTGGTCCTGCAGGCGCCGCTGCCGGGCCGCAACGCGGGCGGCGCGGGGATCGCTGGCCGCCGCCTTGCGGGTTGCGGTCTTCACCACACGCGGGCGAGCGGAGTCGGCAGCGGTCTTCGCCGCGGTGCTGCCTTTGCGCACCTTGGGCGAGGCCTTGCGGCGGGCGGGGGTCTTCTTGCTGGTGGCCATGCAGGTCTCCTCGGGAGGGAAAGGGGCTGCCGGCCAGCGGCCGGCACTACCGGGGGCGGCGCATGCCGCTCCTGCAGTGTCTCCACCCAGGCTGTTGGCGGCGGTGAGCGCACCGTGTCCACGATGTGCACGGTATTCATTCCGCCACCACGTGCGCCGTCGCACGCTGCACCCAACCCCACAAGGAACGCCTCCATGAAACATGCCATCGCCACCGCCGCCGTCTGTCTCGCCCTCGCCGCCTGCAGCAGCACGCCGATGGCCCAGGTGCAGCCGATCGACGGCGTGATTTCCGGCCAGTGCCACAGCGACATGGTGCGCGGCGCAGTCGGCCTGGCCGCCTCCGACGCCACCGTGGCCCGTGCACGCGTGGACAGCGACAGCCTGCACGTACGGGTACTGCGCCACGACGGCCCGCGGGTGCCGCCGGCCAGCGAAGGCGGTGACCGCCTGACCATCGAAAAGGGCCGCACCAACAACATCACCGCGATCTACTGCGGCTGACCTCTTTGGCTGATCCGGCGCGCCCTGCGCAGCACGCGCAGGGTGGCCTGTTCCCACTGCCGCGGCCCGCGCAGGCCGGCCAGCCTGGCCAGTTCGCCGCGCTCCCAGCCGGCGAACACGCACGGGTCGATGTAGGCCTTGCGGCACACCGCCGGGGTATTTCCCAACAGCGACGCCACCTCGCACACCACCGCGCGCTGCGCCTGGGCCAGGGCGCGCTGGCTGGCCGGTTCCGGCAGCTCGGTAGCCGCGAACGCCTGCACCGCCGCCACGGTCCCGCCCCAGGTGCGGAAGTCCTTGGCGGTGAAGTCCTCGCCCATCACCCCGCGCAGGTAGTCGTTCACCGCGCCGGAGTCGACCGGCTGCAGCGCACCGTCGTCATCGCGGTACTGGAACAGCGCCTGCCCAGGCAGCTGCTGCAGGCGCCGCACCAGCATCCCCAGCCTGCGATCGCCTACGGTCACCTCCTGCAGCTGCCCGGACTTGCCGCGGAAGCGCATGCGTACCCGGCCACCACGCAGCAGTTCCAGGTGACGGTTGCGCAGTGTGGTCAGTCCGAACGAACGGTTCTGCTGGGCGTAGGTTTCATTGCCCACCCGCACCAGCGTGTCCGCCAGCAGCGCGACCACCATGGCCAGCACCTTCTCCTGCGGAAACCCGGGTCGTTTGAGATCCCGTGACAACCGCCGCCGCAACGTAGGCAGGGCCTCGCCAAACGCAATGATGCGGTCGAACTTGCCGGCGTCGCGCTCCTTCGCCCAATCGGCGTGGTAGCGGTACTGCTTGCGCCCGCGGGCATCGCGGCCGGTAGCCTGCAGGTGGCCGTTGGCGTGGGCACAGATCCACACCGCGGTGTAGGCCGGTGGGATTGCCAGCGCGCGGATCCGCTGCAGGGTCGCGGCATCGCGAACCGCGTGGCCATCGGCATCGCGGTAGCTGAAACCCTTGCCGGCGCGGCGGCGGCTGATGCCCGGTTGAGTGTCGTCGACATAGCGCAGGCCCGCAGCGCGCGCGGCCTGTCGTTCGGGGGTGGAGGGGGTTGGCATGCGCGCAGTGTCGCTGCCGTGCTGCCGCGATCCTGTCGATAACACAAGACAAACACGTGAGGATCGGTTCGCCGCTATGCTCGGGTTTTCACAATCCCTTCCGGAGTCATGATGTCGTT
The DNA here is from genome assembly GCF_036319965.1 of Stenotrophomonas sp. SMYL41. NCBI lineage: Bacteria > Pseudomonadati > Pseudomonadota > Gammaproteobacteria > Lysobacterales > Lysobacteraceae > Stenotrophomonas > Stenotrophomonas sp. SMYL41. Next base: position 148,886 of record NZ_JAWIRX010000010.1, read on the forward strand.
CCCGATTCGCGCCCGTTTGCTCTCCGCCCTGCTGCTGCCGGCCGTGCTGGCCCTGACCGCCTGCCAGGCGCCGGCGCTGGATGAACAGGATTCGGCCACGGCCCGCGCCCAGCAGGCCGCCGAGGCAGCCAAGGCGCCGGCCGACGAAGCCGGCAAGGCCACCGAGGCACCGCCGGTCGGCACCTGCGATGCCAGCCAGGTGCAGAGCCTGGTCGGCCAGGCCTATGCCGACGCGCTGGGCAAGCAGGCGCAGGAAGATGCCGGTGCCCACCAGCTGCGTGTCCTGAAGCCCAATGACGTCGCCACGATGGAGTTCCTCGGCGACCGCCTGAACATCGAAGTGGACGACAAGGGCCTGGTCAGCGGCGTGCGCTGCGGCTGAGTTCGATCCCGCGCCGGCACAGGGGTGCCGGCGCGTTCTGTTGCACCTGCAACCGTGTATTGCGGCGCTGCAGCAACCTGTGATCTAGTCGAGGCATCCGGTGGCCTCACGATGCGCTCCAGGGATTGGGCGGGGACGAGTGTCGCCGCCAACCCTATACGCATCGAGGTAGAGATGGCCCCCCGCAACCGCCAAGGGCTTTACGACCCGCGCTCCGAGCGCGATGCCTGTGGATTTGGCATGGTCGCCCAGCTCGACGATCAACCTTCGCGCCTGTTGGTTGATACCGCCATCGCCGCGCTTTCGCGCATGACCCACCGTGGCGGTGTCGCCGCCGATGGCCTGACCGGCGATGGCTGCGGCCTGCTGCTGCGCCGCCCCGATGCCTTCCTGAAACTGCTGGCCAGCGAAGCCGGCATCACCATCGCCGCGCGCTTCGCCGCCGGCCTGGTGTTTCTGCCGCACGACGCCGAGGCCGCCGACGCCTGCCGCATGCAGCTGCAGGCGCAGGTGGAAGCAGTCGGCTGCAAGGTCGCCGGCTGGCGCGAAGTACCGACCGACGACAGCGTCTGCGGCCAGCTGGCGCGCGATACCCTGCCGCGCATCGAGCAGGTATTCGTCGATGCCGGCGTCGGCCAGGATGATGCCGGCTTCGCGCTGGCGCTGTTCCTGGCGCGCCGCCGCAGCGAACAGCAGCTGCGCGCGCACGCCGATTTCTACGTGACCACCCTCACGCCGGATGCGATCAGCTACAAGGGCATGGTGCTGCCGGACAAGCTCAGCCGCTTCTATCCGGACCTGCAGCGGCGCGAACTGGCCTCCAGCGCGATCGTGTTCCACCAGCGCTTCTCCACCAACACGCTGCCGCGCTGGCCGCTGGCCCACCCGTTCCGGATGCTTGCCCACAACGGCGAGATCAACACCATTGAAGGCAACCGGCGTTGGGCACAGGCGCGCAGCAAGGTCTGGAAGACGCCGCGTTTCGACATCGCCGAATTCGATCCGGTGATCTCCATGCACGGTTCGGACTCGCAGAGCCTGGACAACATGCTGGAGCTGATGGTCGCCGGGGGCATGGAGTTGATCCAGGCGCTGCGCATCCTGGTGCCGCCGGCGACCCAGTCGCTGGAGTTCAAGGATCCGGACCTGGCCGCGTTCTACGAATTCCACGGCCTCAACAGCGAGCCGTGGGATGGGCCGGCCGGCATCGTCGCCTGCGACAGCCGCTACGCCGTATGTACCCTCGACCGCAATGGCCTGCGCCCGGCGCGCTGGATGCTGACCGCCGACCGCCACTTCCTGGTCGCCTCCGAAGCCGGTGTGTGGGAAGTGCCGACCGAGCGCGTGGTGCGCAAGGGCAAGCTCGGCCCCGGCGAAATGGTGGCCATCGATCTCAAGCGCGGCGACCTGCTCGACTCCGATGCGGTGGACCGGATCAACCGTGGCCGCGCGCCGTACAAGCAATGGCTGCAACAGGGCGTGACCTACCTGCAGACCGAACTGATCGACCCTTCGCTGGTGGAAGAGCCGTTCGACGAAGGCACCCTGCGCAGCTACCACAAGCTGTACCAGCTCAGCAGCGAGGAAGTGGAACAGGTGCTGCGGCCGCTGGCCGAGACCGAGCAGGAAGCCACCGGCTCGATGGGCGACGACACGCCGATGGCGGTGCTCAGCCAGCGCAGCCGTCCGCTGTACGACTACTTCCGCCAGGCCTTCGCGCAGGTCACCAACCCGCCGATCGACCCGCTGCGCGAAGACTGCGCGATGTCACTGTCCACACAGCTCGGCAAGGAGACCAACATCTTCCATGCCGGCCCGGAGACGGTGAACCACGTCATCCTCAATTCGCCGGTGCTGAGCCAGCGCAAGCTGCGCCAGCTGCTGAAGATGGACCAGTACGTGCAGGCCAACCGCCTGCTCGACCTGTCCTACAGCGAAGGCGAGGGCCTGCGCGCCGGCATCGAGCGCATCTGCGCCGAGGCCGAACAGGCCGCGCGCGATGGCATGGTGATGCTGCTGCTGTCCGACCGCTACCCGGTGGCCGGGCGGCCGATGGTGCATGCCCTGCTCGCCACCAGCGCCATCCACCACCACCTCTCGCGGCTGGGGCTGCGCTGCGACGTGAATCTCATCGTCGAGACCGGCACCGCACGCGACCCGCACCACATGGCCTGCCTGCTCGGCTTCGGCGCCACGGCGGTGTATCCGTACCTGGCCTACCAGACCCTGTTCGACCTTGGCCGCCGCGGCATCCTCAAGCTCAGCAAGGGCGGTGAGCAGTCGCAGATCGGTCGCCGCTACCGCAAGGGCGTCTACAAGGGACTGTCGAAGATCATCTCGAAGATGGGCATCTGTACCGTGGCCAGCTACCGCGGCGCGCAGCTGTTCGAGATCATCGGCCTGGAACCGGAGGTCGTGGACCTGTGCTTCCCGGATACCGCCTCGCGCATCGGCGGCGCCGGTTTCGCGCGCCTGGATGCCGACGCGCGCGAGCTGTGCGCGCAGGCATGGGACGCGCAGCAGGACGTGGATGTCGGTGGCCTGCTGAAGTACGTGCACGGCGGCGAGTACCACATGTACAACCCGGACGTGGTCACCACCCTGCAGCGCGCAGCACGCAGCGGCGATCCGCGCGCCTGGCAGCAGTACTGCGATGCGGTGCATGCGCGCCCGCCGTCGGCGCTGCGCGACCTGCTGGAACTGGTGCCGGCCGCCACGCCCACGCCGCTCGATGAGGTGGCACCGGCCAGCGAACTGTTCCCGCGCTTCGATACCGCGGCGATCAGCCTGGGGGCACTGTCACCTGAGGCGCACGAGGCGCTGGCGATTGCGATGAATCGCCTGGGTGGCCGCAGCAATTCCGGCGAAGGCGGCGAAGATCCCGCACGCTACGGCACCGCCAAGCGCAGCAAGATCAAGCAGGTGGCCTCGGGCCGCTTCGGCGTCACCGCCGAATACCTGGTCAATGCCGAGGTGCTGCAGATCAAGGTCGCGCAGGGCGCCAAGCCCGGCGAAGGCGGCCAGCTGCCCGGGCACAAGGTCAACGAGCTGATCGCGCGGCTGCGCTACGCGCGCCCGGGCATCGGCCTGATCTCGCCGCCGCCGCACCACGACATCTATTCGATTGAAGACCTGGCGCAGCTGATCTACGACCTGAAGCAGGTCAACCCGACCGCGCTGGTGTCGGTGAAGCTGGTCAGCCATGCCGGCGTCGGTACGATCGCCGCGGGTGTGGTCAAGGCCGGTGCGGACCTGATCACCATCTCCGGCCATGACGGCGGCACCGGTGCGTCGCCGGTCAGCTCGATCCGCTATGCCGGCGTGCCGTGGGAGCTGGGCGTGGCCGAGGCGCACCAGGCGCTGCTGGCCAACGACCTGCGCGGGCGTACCCTGCTGCAGACCGATGGCGGCCTGAAGACCGGCCTGGACGTGGTCAAGGCCGCGTTGCTGGGCGCGGACAGCTTCGGCTTCGGCACCGCGCCGATGATCGTGCTGGGCTGCAAGTACCTGCGCATCTGCCATCTCAACAACTGTGCCACCGGCGTGGCCACCCAGGACGAGCGCCTGCGCGAGAACCACTTCACCGGCCAGCCCGAGCGCGTGGAGAACTTCTTCCGCCTGCTTGCCGAGGAAGTGCGTGGCTGGCTGTCGTACCTGGGCGCGCGTTCGCTGGACGAGATCGTCGGCCGTACCGACCTGCTGCGGCAGATCGACGCCGCGCCGCGCGACGGCGTGCGCGTGGACCTGTCGCGCCTGCTGGCCGATGCCCGCTACGAAGGCAGCCACTGCGCGGCGCAGCGCCTGTACGAATCGCCGGACAGCCTGGCCACGCAGATGGACGGCCTCTTGGCCCCGGCCATCGAGCACAAGCGTGGCGGCGAGCATCGCTTCCTGATCCACAACACCGACCGCAGCATCGGTACCCGCCTGGCCGGTGCGGTGGCGCGCGCTCATGGCAACCAGGGCATGGCCGAAGCGCCGCTGGAACTGCGCTTCCGCGGCAGCGCCGGGCAGAGCTTCGGTGCGTTCAACGTCGGTGGCCTGCACCTGGAAGTGGAAGGCGAAGCCAACGACTACGTCGGCAAGGGCATGGCCGGGGGCCGCCTGGTGGTGCGGCCGCCGCGCGGCGCGCGCTTCGAGGCGCGCAGCACCGCCATCATCGGCAACACCTGCCTGTACGGTGCCACCGGCGGTGAACTGTTCGCTGCCGGTCGTGCCGGCGAGCGCTTCGCGGTGCGCAATTCCGGCGCGCTGGCGGTGATCGAAGGGGCCGGTGACCACTGCTGCGAGTACATGACCGATGGCGTGGTGCTGGTGCTGGGCAAGGTCGGCCTGAACTTCGGCGCCGGTTTCACCGGCGGCCTGGCCTACGTGCTGGACGTGGACCGCGATTTCGTCGACCGCTACAACCACGAGCTGATCGACATCCATCGCGTGTCCGCCGAAGGCTTCGAGAACTACCGCCAGCACCTGCACCGCCTGATCGGCCGCCATCGCGAACTGACCGGCAGCATCTGGGCGCAGCAGATCCTGGACGAGTTCCGCGATTACATCGGCAAGTTCTGGCTGGTCAAACCCAAGGCCGCCAGCATCGAGTCGCTGACCGAAACCCTGCGCCGCGCTGCGTGATGTTTTCCGGTTGAGCCGGCCGCTGGCCGGCAACGTTCCCCCTCGCATTCCAGAGCCCGCCATGAGCCGCAAGCACGCCTTCCAGTTCCTCGACCTGCCCCGCACCATGCCGCAGCGTATCCCGGTGGAACTGCGCACGTCCGGCGATTGGGGCGAGCTGTACGGAAAGTTCGGCAAGGAAGATGCCCAGTACCAGGCCGGTCGCTGCCTGGATTGCGGCAACCCGTACTGCAGCTGGAAGTGCCCGGTGCACAACGCCATTCCGCAGTGGCTGCAGCTGGTGCAGGAGAACCGCATCCACGAAGCGGCCACGCTGTGCCACAGCACCAACCCGCTGCCGGAGGTGTGCGGCCGGGTCTGCCCGCAGGATCGCCTGTGCGAGGGCAGCTGCACGCTGGAAGAGTTCGGTGCGGTCACCATCGGGGCGGTGGAGAAGTACATCGTCGATACCGCGCTGGCCAGCGGTTGGCGTCCAGACCTGGCTGCGGTGCAGCCGACCGGCCACAGCGTGGCGGTGATTGGCGCCGGCCCCGCCGGCCTGGCCTGTGCCGATCGCCTGGCGCGGGCCGGCATCGCCGCGGTGGTCTATGACCGCTATGAGCAGATCGGCGGCCTGCTGCAGTTCGGCATCCCCAGCTTCAAGCTGGACAAGGACGTGATCCATCGCCGCCGCGAGGTACTGGAGGGCATGGGCGTGCAGTTCCGCCTCGGCGTGGAGATCGGGCGCGATACCAGCGTGCAGCAGCTGCTGGAGATCCATGATGCGGTGTTCGTCGGCACCGGCGCCTACCGCTACACCGATGGTGGCCTCGACGGCCAGGACCTGAAGGGCGTGCTGCCGGCACTGCCGTTCCTGGTGCAGAACAGCCGCATCGTCGGCGGCGATGACCCGAAGGGCCGGCCGATTGCCGGATGGGAAGATACCATCGCCCTGCCCGACCTCAACGGCAAGCGCGTGGTGGTGCTCGGAGGCGGCGATACCGGCATGGACTGCGTGCGCAGCGCCGTGCGCCTGGGCGCGGCCAAGGTCACCTGTGCCTATCGCCGCGACGAGGCCAACATGCCCGGCAGCGCGCGCGAGGTGGCCAATGCGCGCGAAGAAGGCGTGCGCTTCCTGTTCAACCGCCAGCCGCTGTCGATCGAAGCCGGTGCCGATGACGAAGTGATCGGCGTGACGGTGGTCGAAACCCGCCTGGGCGAGCCCGATGCCAACGGTCGCCAGAACGCGGTGCCGATCGAAGGCAGTGAATCGCTGCTGGAGGCGGACGTGGTGATCATTGCCTTCGGCTTCTCGCCGAGCGTGCCGGCGTGGCTGGCCGAACTGGGCGTGGAAGGCCAGTCCAATGGCCGCATCGTCGCCGGTGGCAAGGACCGCCTGCCGTTCCAGACCGCGCATCCGCGCCTGTTCGCCGGTGGCGACGCGGTACGCGGTGCCGACCTGGTGGTGACCGCCGTGGCCGAGGGCCGCGATGCCGCTGCCAGCATCGTCCGCCTATTGGCGCACTGAGTCCGGCAACAGCAGCATTTCAAGGATCGCGCGCAGTTCGCGCGCCTCCACCGGCTTGGCCAGGAAATGGTCGATGCCCGCATCACGGCAGGCCTCGCGCGTGCGCTCCAGCACGCTGGCGGTCAACGCGATGATCGGGACCTGCGCACGGATGGCGCAGGCATCGCCGCGGATCGCGCGTGCCAGCGCGAAGCCGTCCATGTGCGGCATATGGCAGTCGGTGATCACCAGATCGAAGGGCTGCACCTGCCACGCCTCCCAAGCCTGCCGCCCATCGCCACAGGCATGCACCTGCAGCCCCAGTTCGCACAGGCGTTGTTCCAGCAACTGCAGGTTGGTCGGATGGTCTTCGACAACCAGCACCCGCGCCGGCGGCAGCAGTCGTGGCGCGGCCGTCGCGAGCACCGGTACCGCCGCCGGTGCCGCACAGGCCGCCAGGGCCAGCTCCAGCCATACGGTGGTGCCCTTGCCCGGTGCGCTGCGCAGGTGCAGCTGCCCCCCCATCGATGCCGCCAGCTCGCGGCAGATCGACAGTCCCAGCCCGCTGCCACCGAAGCGGCGCGTGGTCGAGGTCTCGGCCTGTTCGTAGGCGGCGAACACTGCCTGCTGCCGCTCCACGCTGATGCCCACGCCCGTATCGGTCACCTGCAGGCGCAACTGCTGGCCGCCATCGCGCTGCTGCAGCACATGGACCTGCAGCACCACGCTTCCCTGCAGGGTGAACTTGAGTGCATTGCCGGCCAGGTTGAACAGGACCTGCCGCAGGCGCAGCCCATCGGCCAGCGACCACCGCTGCAACGCGGGGTCGATCTCGCTGTGCAGGTGCAGGCCGCGGCTGGCCGCGACGGGCATCAACAGCTGCTGCACCGCACGCACCAGCGCTGCCAGATCGGTCGGCTGCAGCTGCAGTGGCGCAGGCTGCAGGCGCTGGCTGTGCAGCACATCGTCGAGGATCTGCCGCAGCATCTGTGCCGCGTCACCCACCGTGGTCAGCACCTGCCGCTGGCCCGCGTCCAGGTTGCTGCCCGCCAGCCGCTCCAGCATGCCCAGCAGGGTGCTCATCGGCGTGCGGATCTGGTGGCTCATGGTCGCCAGGAAGTGGCTCTTGGCCAGCGCCGCCTGCTCGGCCGCGCGGCGTGCCTCGGCCAGCGCCGCTGCACGCGCCTGTGCTTCGCTGACATCCATCCAGTAGCCGCTCCACTCCACGCTGCTGTCATCGCACTGCAGCGGCCGTCCCTGCGAACGGACCCAGCGCCAGCCCTGCGCCGACCGGGTGCGGAAGGTAACGTCGATGGGACCGCGCACCAGCGCGGCAGCTTCGATGCACGCCATCACCCGGCTGCGATCGTCGGCATGTACCGCGGCCAGCAGCTGCAGATGGTCGATCCGCGCGGTCTCCACGCCCACCCCGAACAGCGCCTGCACGTCGCCGGCGATCTGCGCCAGGCTGTAATGGCCGGTTGCCGAACGGCGGGCCTGGTAGACCACCGCCGGCAGGTTCGCGGTGACGTCGTGCAGCCGCTGCTCCAGCACGCGGCGGCGCACGCTCTCGCGGTGCACGCGCCAGTAGCCGAAGGCATGCAGCAGAAAGAGCGCGAGCAGGATCAGCGACGCCGGCACCAGCCAGCGCAGTGCCGACCCGGTGGGCCGCGCGCGTGGCAGGTCCGGCAGCCAGGTGCTGCGGTTCGATGCGCGGTGCGCATCGCCCTCCTGCAGCAGCTGCCGGTCGAAGGCGGCGACCACTTCGGCACAGGCCGGCACAGCCGCGAGTACCAGCGCATCGCCGAAGCCCGCGGGTGCCGCGATCACCAGGGAGTCGCCGGGCTCTGCGCGGAGCGCGGCTTCCACTTCAGCGAGATTGGCGACCACGGCGTCGACCACCCCGGCGCGCAGCAGTGACAGCGCGTGGTCCAGCGGCGCAGGTGCCAGCAGCTGCGCCCCCGGGGCCTGCTCGGCCAGCAATGCGCCCAGCGGCACCCTGTCCGGACTGGCCACGCTGCGGCCACGCAGGCCCTCCAGCCCCAGCACGGCAGCGGCGCCCTCACGCCGCACGATCACCTGTGGCACCTCCAGGTAGGCCCTGCTGGCCACCCAGTCGGGCGGCAGCTGCGCTCGCGGCCAGCCCAGCAGCACCTGGGTGCCGGCCGGCAGCGAGCCCTCGGTGAGCACCGCAGCCGGCAGCGGCTTGGCATGCGGCGGCGACGGCATGCCCAACAGCGGCAGGTAACCTGCGGCCAGTCCCGCAACCTCGCCCTGCAGGCTGTATGACAACGGCGCCCGATCGGAGCGCCATGCCACCTGCAAGGGGCTCGTACAGCCGGATGCAGCCGCGATGCCGGGCAGCGACAGCAATGCCATGACAGCGGCGGCGGCGCGGCGGCCGGCGACATTCACGGTAGACGTCCTCATATCGCGGGCAGGAACCACGGCCGCGCAGCGGTACCGCTGCCAGCCACGCTAGCGAGGCAGTCCCCCGCGACAATGAGAAAAATTTGAAAAGCATCCGCACCGGCTAATGCCGACATACACTGCCGCTTCTACCTGCCCCAACGGAGCGCTCGATGCGTATCGGCCTGGCCGCCAACCGTCTCCATCACCACGATGCGCGCGCCGCGCTGTTCCGTTGGCTGCGTGCCAGCGAGGCAGGCCTGCGTGAGCTGGGGGTGTCATTGCATGCGGTCGGGCGCACCCACGATGCGATCGAACGGCAGGGCTTCCTGGCCGGCTACGGTGGCCTGCACCGGTATCCCTATGGCCGCGAGGGCGGCCTGATGAAACTGGTGGCCGAGGTGGTCGGCATGGGGCCGGAGCGGACACTGGATGGTGCGATCTACCTGATCGACCCTGTCGATCCGTCCTCGGTGTTTCCGGAAGCGACCGCGCTCAAGCGGCAGTGCGTGATCCACGGCAAGCCGTTCATTTCCACCGTGGCCACCGCTCGCGACTGGATCGAGGTGGAGCGCATCCACGCCGGGCTCGCTGCCGATGCCGGTGCCGACGACCTGCATGCCTTCCAGGCACAGACGCTGGCGCTGATCGCGCATGATGCGATGAAGCCGGCAATGCTGGCCTTCGCCGATGAACACTTCGATGTGCTGGCCCGGTTTGGCCAACGCGTTGCGACGGGCACCACCGGCCAGCGCTTGAACGAGCTGGCCTGGAGCCGTGGTTGGCCCAGCGATACGCCGTGGGTGACGCGTTACCAGAGTGGCCCGATGGGCGGCGATGCACAGATTGCCGACCGGGTGCTGGAGGGGCGCTGCCAGCGCGCGATCTTCTTCGAGGACCCGCATGTGGCACGCCAGCACGAGGCCGATATCCAGCTGCTGGAGCGCGCGGTGACGACGGTGACCGACCAGGCGGTGTGCATCACGGCGCCGCGGGTGGCGGCGCGCTGGGCGGCGGCGGCGGCGTTGCGAGCGGGGTGAGGGTTTCGGCCAACGGCTGAGCCCCTCGTGGTGGGTGGGGCCTGCGCGGTCATGAGGTTGGCCGGGATGGGTGGAATTGCGGGGGACGCCGTGAACCCATCCATGGGGGCTTGGCCGCGGCATCCATGCCGCGGACACCCCCGCAATCCCACCCATCCCGTCCTTCGACAGTTTCCGGTGTGCCCACCACGGAAGAAAGAAAGAAGAGCAGGAGCGAAAGCGGGTCGCGCGCTGCGCGCGCTCTGCGGCGCGCTCCCATTCCGCGGAGTTGTTGTTCTTCACTCTGTAGCGTCGAGCTTGCTCGACTGCTCAGCACACGCTCTGGAGTGAAGCCCCTTCTGTTGAAGGGGTGCGCCGAAGGCGGGGGTAGAGGAAGAATGCGTGGGCAACTGCTGTAGCGCTGGCGCTACAGCAGTTGCCGGAGCATAGCTTTCAAGCGTCGGCCTTCGAGCTGGAAGTAATCGCGCTGTTCGCGCCAGGCGGGGAAGCGTTGTTCCACTTCCTGCCAGAACGCGGGCGAATGATTCGGCTGGATCAGGTGGCAGAGTTCGTGCACCAGCACGTACTCGAATGCTTCAGGGCGCCCCAGCACCAGTGCCAGGTCCAGTGCCATGCTGCCGTCGGGGGCCAACGAGCCCCACTGCGAGGACATCACCTTCAGCCGCAGGCGGCTGGGTGCACGTGGCAGGGTGGGCAGGTATTTCGGCAGCCAGCGGCCGACATCGGCACGGGTCTGTGCTTCGTAGAACTCGCGCAGCAGGCGGCGCAGGGTGGCATCGCCGGCACGGGTCGGCCACTGCACGCAGGCGCCCCGCGCGTCGATCTCCAGCCGCGCATAGCGGCCTTCCTGCCAGCGCAACGGCAGCAGTTCGCCGCGCAGTGGCAGTACGCCGTCCTCGCCGGGCTGCAGCGGGGCCGGCAGGCCCTGGCTCTGGTACTGGCGCAGCTGCAGCGCCAACCAGTCGCGGTGCTGTTCCAGGAAACGCTCGCCCATCACCAGGCTGGCCCGCGGCGGCAGGGTCAAGCGTGCACCGCGTTCGTCCACGCTCAGCTTGATCCGGCGTGCACGCGGATCACGCACGCGCAGCACCTCGATCTCGGCATCCTCCAGGCGCAGGCGAACGGTGTCGCGCTGCACGGTGGCGGGCGGGGTCGGCGAGATCAGGCGGCGCAGCAGACGGCTCATGCGCCCAGCATAGCGCTGGTTCGAGCCGCCGGATGACCGGCGGCGCACGGGGTGCCTGTTCAGTCAGCCTTGCTGAGCTTGAAGGCTTCTTCCAGCAACAGGAACAGGCGGCGGATCTCGGCGCTCTGCAGGGCGAAGCGGGCGTCGAACTCGGCGCGGCGGCCGTCTTCGTCGGCATGCTCCAGCTGGTCCAGCGCGCCATCGAGGAACTTCAGCTTGCGCACGATCAGGTCGTCGCCGATCACGAACGACAGGTTGTCCTCGAAGATCAGCGCCAGCTTGGTCACCTGCTTGCCGGCGTCCAGGTGCTTGTCGATCTCGTCGCAGCGCAGTTCCTGGTGCTGGCACTTGACGACTGCGCCGCCTTCCACCGGATCCTTCATCTCGCACTCTTCGCCCAGGCTCAGCCCGGTCGGCAGCGGCTCGCCGGCGATCCAGCCGGTCAGGATCGAGCGCGGCGCGACTTCGGCGTTCAGCGGCATTGCCGGGAAGCTGCCAAGCAGGCCGCGGATGTCGGACATGAAGTACTCGCCGGTCTTGCGGCTGGAGGTATCCACCGCGACGTAGCCGTGCTGCAGGTCGATGAAGGCGTCATTGCGCGATGACTTCACGAAGGCGCGCGGCAGCAGTTCATGCAGCAGGTCGTCCTTCATGCGCTTGCGCTCGCGGCCACCCGGGCGACGGCCTTCCTTCTCCTCGATCTCCTCCAGCTTGCGCTCGAGCAGGTCATTGACCACCGCCGCCGGCAGGATCTTGTCCTCGCCGCCCACGGTCAGCCACAGGTGTTCGGCGATGCGGTGGGAGAGCAGTTCCTTCTCCTCGCGGCCGAACGGCGAGATGAAGCCGCGCGAATTCATTTCCAGCGCGCCGACCGGCTTCAGCAGGGCGTGCGGCAGCAGGGTGTCGACTTCGGAAAAATCGGTGGTGGTCGGGAAACGGAAGAACGTCAGGTTGCGAAAGAACATGGAATTCCGGATGGCAAAGAGGAAGGGCGACCGACCTTAAACGGTGGGCGTCTCGGGATCTGCGTCGGCGTCGGCCGGGGAGCCGGCCAGCCAGGCATGGGCATCGGGCAGCGGCGCGTCGTCGCGACGGCCCAGCGCCATGAAGTCGAACAGGGTGGTGTCGGCCAGCTGCGAGGGCCGGACTTCGCCCATGGCACGCGCGATCTGCTCGATGCGGCCCGGGTGGTCCTTTTCCCACTGCTTCAGCATCAGGCCGACCTGGCGGCGCTGCAGGTTCTCCTGGCTGCCGCACAGGTTGCAGGGAATGATCGGGAACTGGCGAGCCTGCGCGTAGTCGACGATGTCGCTCTCGCGCACGTAGGCCAGCGGCCGGATCACCACATGCTTGCCGTCATCGCTGCGCAGCTTCGGCGGCATGCCCGACAGCTTGGCGTGGTGGAACAGGTTCATGAAGAAGGTGGCCACCATGTCGTCGCGGTGGTGGCCCAGCGCGATCTTGGTGAAGCCATGGGCTTCGGCGTAGTTGTACAGCGCGCCACGACGCAGGCGCGAGCACAGTGAACACATGGTCTTGCCTTCCGGAATGAGCCGGCTGACCACCGAATAGGTGTCCTGCTCGATGATGTGGTACGGCACGCCCAGCCCGGCCAGGTACGCCGGCAGCACGTGCTCGGGGAAGTCCGGCTGCTTCTGGTCCAGGTTCACCGCCACCAGCTCGAACGGCACCGGCGCCTTCTTCTGCAGCTGCAGCAGCACGTCCAGCAGGGTGTAGCTGTCCTTGCCGCCGGACAGGCAGACCATGACCTTGTCGCCGGCTTCGATCATGCCGAAGTCGGCAATCGCCTCGCCAACCTGGCGGCGCAGGCGCTTGGCCAGCTTGTGCTGCTCGCGCTCGGCCACGCGCGGATCACGGGCGACGCGCGGCTGGGGATCGGGAAGGGAAATCACGGCACTCATGGGTTCCATTCTAACGGCTCGGAGCCGCCCCGGCCGGGGGCGGGGATTCCCCTCTCCCGGCGGTCATCATCGCTGTGTATGCTCGGAGGCTGTGGACACCTACAGCCCCGCCGAGATCGCCGAGCACCTCGCCGCCCTGCGCGCCGAGCACCGCCTGCTGGATGAACAGATCACCCGCATGGCCGCCAACGGCGAGGACGAGCTGGAGTCCAAGCGCCTGAAGCGGCGCAAGCTGCAGCTGAAGGACTGCATCGCCAGGCTGGAGAGCCTGCAGATTCCCGACGAACCGGCCTGACCGACGGCCCATCCATGGGGGTGCCAACCTGGGTTGGCCTACTGCTCTGGTAGGTGCCAACCCGGGTTGGCACGGCTGGAAGGTGTGGACCAAGGTCCACACCCACCGCATCGCCCGGCGCTGCCGTCAATCCTGCGGCGCAGGCTCGTCCGGGCGAGCCGCTTCCGGGCTGACCCGCTCGATGGTGTGGCGCAGCTCGCGGCCCAGGATGAACTTGGCATCCTTGGCCCAGGCATCCAGGCGTTCGTCGAACAGCAGCTTGCTGTTTTCATCCGGCCACACCAGGCGCAGTTCGCGCAGCTTCTGGATGAAGCCGCGGAACAGGGCGCGATCGAAGAACTCCGGCGCCGCCGGTGCGTACAGCAGGCTCAACCGCTGCGCGGCCTGCTGGCACAGGCTTTCCAGCTCGGCGGCGCCGAGCACGCCGGGGCCGTTCTTCACCAGCACCGAAATGGCGATGTAGTAGCGCTCGAACGCCTGCTGCAGCGAATGGCCGATCGCACGCAGGCGGAACACCTCGTCGGTCTGCCCCGTATTGCGCGCCAGGATGCCGCCGTCGTCATCGTTGACGTTCTGCAGCAGGCCCTCGCGCACGAACACATCGATGGTCTGGTCGATGCGCTGGGCGAACTCGTCCTCGCTCCACGGCAGGAACAGCTCGGCCTGCAGGAACGGGTACACCGTGCGGCCCAGCTGGACCAGGCCGGTGCGGCTCATGCGGCGGTTGTTCTGGAAGCAGCAGGCTACCCACGACGAGGCGGTGAACAGGTGCAGCACATTGTTGCGGAAGTAGCTCAGCAGCACCGCGGTGTCGCCGCTGACGCTGAGCACATCGCCCAGCGGATGCTTGATGCGGGTGAGGACGTTGATTTCCTCGGCATGGGCGATGATCCGCTCCGGCGAGTGCGGGGTCACCGTCACCCGGTCCGAGTACGGCATCTCGACCAGCAGGGTCTTGCACAGTTCGATCTGCGCGATCAGGTCGGCCTCACCCATCGCATGCTTTGGCGTGGACAGCAGGGCCAGCGCCAGCAGGTTGATCGGGTTGACGTCGGCGGCGCCGTTGATGCGCACCTGGATGCGTTCGGCCAGCGTATCCACCGTGGTCGACAGCCAGGCCGGCTTCTCATCCTCGGACACCGCCTCGCCCTTCCACTCCGGCGCCTTCTCGGCCAGCACGTCGTTCAGTGCAATCGGCTCGCCGAAGTTCACCACCACCTGGCCGTAGTTCTGCTTGAGCACCTTGGGGATGCCCCACAGCAACGACCAGATCGATTCCTTTTCCTTCGGCCGGCCGGACAGTTCGTCCAGGTAGCTGCCACCTTCCATCAGCTTCTCGTAGCCGATGTAGACGGGCTGGAACAGCACCGGCTTGCGCGGCTGGCGCAGGAATGCGCGCAGCGTCATCGAGATCATGCCGCCCTTGGGCTGCAGCAGGCGGCCGGTACGCGAGCGGCCGCCTTCGACGAAGTACTCCAGCGAGTAGCCACCGGCCACCAGCTGCGCGACGTATTCGCTGAGCACCGCCGAGTACAGCGCGTTGCCACGGATCGAGCGGCGGATGAAGAACGCACCGCCCTTGCGCAGCAGGGTGCCGACCACCGGCAGGTTCAGGTTGATGCCGGCCACGATGTGCGGCGGCACGATGCCACGGTCGTACAGCAGGTAGGACAGCAGCAGGTAGTCCATGTGGCTGCGGTGGCTGGGCACGTAGACCACTTCGTGGCCCGGCGCGGCGGCCTTGAACTTGTCCAGGTGATGCACCAGCACGCCCGCATAGATGCGGTTCCACACGTGGCTGAGCATGAAGCTGGCCGAGCGCACCACCGGGCTGGAATAGTCCGCGGCGATTTCCCAGGCGTAGGCGTGCGCCTTCTTCCAGGCGTCGGCCGGCTTCGAGTTGTCGCGCTTGGCCTGTGCGGCAATGGCTTCGCGTACCGGCTCGGCGGCCAGCACCTGGTCCACCAGCAGGCGCCGGGTCGACAGGTCGGGGCCGATCACCGATTCACGGATGCGGCGGAAGTGCGTACGCAGCACGCGCTGCAGCTTGCGTACCGTGCGTTCCGGCTCCAGGCCTTCGTCCACGGTGCTGCGCAGCGAGATCGGCGGGGCGAAGCGGACGATGGTGCTGCGGCCGTTGAGCAACACCGCCAGCAGGCGGCGGAAGCGGCCGACCAGTGCCCAGTTTTCCGAGAACAGCACCGCGAACCAACCGCTCTGCTTGTCCGGGGCGCGACCGACGAAGATCGACACCGGCACCAGGTGCACGTCCAGGTCATCGCGCACGCGGTGTGCCTGCAGGACCTTGGCCAGCGAATCGGAGTGGGTCTTCGCGCCGCGCTGTTCGGGAATCAGCGAATTGCTGGAGCTGCGCCGCGACAGGGCCAGGTAGGCGCGCTTGCGGCCGGTCGGGTCACCGGCCAGCGGCACCAGCGGCGACGGCAGGCCGGCCTGGCGGCAGGCCTTGTCCAGGATCAGCGCGTTGGACAGGCCGTAGTCCTCCAGCACGTACATGACCGGGCGGCCATCGTTGTACTGGCCCGGGTCTTCCGGTTCAATCTTCAGCGACAGCCACGGCTCGACCAGGCGGCCGAGCAGGCGCGCCCACAGCGGGCGGCGACCGGCCGGACGCGCGTGCGCGGGCGGCGGTACCGGGTTCGGGCCAGTACCGGTCGAGGGGGACGCCGGCACCGTATCGGCGGGCGTCGACTGGGATTCTTCGCCGGGGAACGGCAGCGGGTTCTGTTTCGACATCGGCGCCATTATGGCTTAGGCGGCGGCGTTGCCGCTTCCCCACCCTCGGCGGGGGCTTGCGCCGGTGCCGGCGACGCAGCAGCGCGGGCCGCGTCAGCCTTGCGCAGCAACGCGTCGGTGTCGGCCAGGGTACGGGTCAGGTACCAGTGGCCCTCGCGCCGGCTCAGTGGCAGCTGCAGGGTCATCTCGCGCCCGGCCAGGTCGTAGTGCAGGCGTACCAGCGCATTGTCGCCCTCCACCGAGAGCAGCTCGCCCCGCACGCTGCGCAGCGCGTCGTCCACGCCCAGCCCGTAGCTGCCCAGCACCGCCTTGAGGGTGTGGATGAACGGCGCCAGCTGCTGCAGGCTGCCTTCCATGCCCGCGGCCTGCAGGCCTGCCTCGTCATCGAAGCCGACCTTGCCGGCCGCGCCGACCAGCGCGGCGATGGTGCTGCGCGCGCGGGCGCGGTCACTGATCGGCGCGCCCTGCGCCCACCCGGCGAGGGTTTCGACCAGGGCGATGTAATGGGCCTGCTGGCCGGGGGTGTAGCCCTTCTGATGGCGCAGGTACTGCACGCCGAAGTTGCCCATCGACTGCGCAGCCTGGCGCACAGCGCTGGCTTGGCCGGCCAGCTGGCGGTCGAAGCTGCGCTGCAGTTCGGCGCTGGCATCGGGCTTGCGCAGCGCGGCCAGCATCGGCAGCAGCTGGTCCCCCAGCGGCAGCTCGGTCAGCGGCCACTGGCTGTGGCCCTCGGCCCAGGCCTGTTGCAGGCGCTGGTACTGGCCCGGCGGTACCGACAGCTTTGCGTAGCCGACCAGATCATCTTCGGCCAGGCGCAACGCCATCGCCTGCACCGCGGCCACCGGCTCGGCCGCCGGGCTGGCCGGATCGTTGGCAGACTCGCGGCACGCCGCCACGGCCAGCAGCAGCATGGCCACCAGCCCCCATCCACGCGCAGACCTTCCTCGCACCGCCACGCTCATGCAATCGGACTCCCCGGACCGGCCCGCATCTTGCGGCCTGCGACGTGACAGCGGCAAGCCGCGCGGTCACGGTTTCCGGCATTGCCAGCACAAACCATTGATCGGCATAAAAAAAGAGCCCGGATCACGGGGATCGCAGGCTCTTCAAACCGGCACGAGGCCGGGGGACAGTGGTGTGGCACATGTCCGGTCCGAGGACCGGATGGCGGCGATCCTACGCTGCCCTTCAAGTTAAGGCAACACTTCACGTAATAGTATGTATGTTATTGATTTTATTGAATCAATCGTGCTGCCAGACGGATTCAATGAAATCTACGGCGTGTTTTTCGGCGATTCGGGCATAAACCCCCGGGTAGCCGGCCAGCGCGCAACCCTCACCCCAACTAACGACACCGAACTGGGTCCAGCCTTCACGCAGGCGCAGCAGCAAGGGGCCTCCGGAATCCGCCTGGCAGCTATCCATGCCCTCGCGGCCGGCGCAGATCACCTTGCCGCGCGACAGTTCCCCGCCATAGGCCTGCTGGCATTCATTGAACGCCACGAACGGCACCTGCACGGTCTGCAGCTGGGTCGGGTAGACCCGGCCATCGCCGATGTCGGTGTCTCCCCAGCCGATCACCGTGAATTCGCGGCCCGGCTTGAGGTAGCTGGCGTCGGGCCGCAACCGCAGTGCCACCGGCTGTACACCGTCCACGGGTGTGCTGAGCTGGATCAGGGCCACGTCGTGCTCCAGCGAATTACCGCTGTTGAATGCAGGATGCACGTGGATCGCCTTGACGTTGGAGGCACGGGGCGAGGCTTCAGTAGACAGGGCAGTGGTGTTGCCGACAACGGCGATGCCGCCAGGCGATTCCCCCTGCATGCAATGCGCGGCCGTCAACACCCACGACGGTGAGATGAGGGTGCCCCCGCAGAAGTGGCGGTCATGATCCGAATCGCCGCCGGAGATGCCCTGGATGCTGACCATGAACGGGTACTCGCCGGCCGGGGCCGCTTCACCGCCAATGATGCGCGGTGCTTCGCGAACCTGCGGCGCAGCGATGGCGGGTACGGCAGATGCGGCCAACAGCAGGCCGATGAACAAAGAGGTGCTGCGATACATATCCCTGTACTCCTCTAGCGATGGTTGGAACCGGCACGGCCGCGGTCCGTGCCGGTGCATCGATTGAGGAGCAGTGGTGAGGCCCACAGCGCGAACGCCCGCACAGTTCCGGTGCATTGCGCTGCCTGCGACAGGCGCAGACCCACAAATGCGAACGCCATCCCGCATGGATCGGGATGGCGTTCGTGGTACCGGCGTGACCGGCGTCGGCGCTGGGCTCAGCGTGCAGCCAGAGCCGACGCGATCTCCTGCTGGATCGCCCGCGCTGCGGCCTGCGGATCGGCCGCCAGGCGGATCGGGCGGCCGACCACGATGGCATCGGCGCCATCGGCAAAGGCCTGCGCCACGCCAACAGTACGTTTCTGGTCGTCGCCGACCGGGCCACCGGGACGGATGCCCGGGCAGACGATCGAGAACCCGGCGCCGGTGGCGGCGCGGATCGGGCCGGCTTCCTGCCCCGAGGCGATCACGCCGTCGATGCCGGCCGCCTGCGCGGCCAGAGCGCGCTCGACCACCACCTCCACCGGTTCGCGGTCGATGCCCATCTGCGCCAGGTCGGTGCGGCCCATCGAAGTCAGCACGGTCACCGCCAGCAGGCGCATGTCGCTGCCGTTGGCGGCCGCGCAGGCTTCCATCATCGCCGGGTGCCAGCCATGGATGGTGGCGTAGCTGACCGGCCACTGCGACAGGCGCTTGATCACCGCCGCAGCGGTGGCCGGGATGTCGAAGAACTTCAGGTCGACGAACACGCGCTTGTCGCGGCGGGCCAGTTCATCGAGCACCTGGAAGTACTCGCCGGAGGCGAGCAGTTCCATGCCGATCTTGTAGAACGCCACGCTGTCGCCGAGGCGATCGACCCACTCCAGCGCCTGCGCGCGGTCAGGCACGTCCAGCGCGAAGATCAGGCGCTCGTCATCGCGCAGCGGCAGCGGTGCGCGGCTCACGGTGCGTAGTCCAGGGCAGCGCGCTTGGCGTCGTGGCGAGCCTGGCGCGACTGGCTGTAGTCGTTGTTGAACTGCGCCGGCTCGAAGCCGCCGTAGGTCGGGTTCGGCAGCATCCACCAGCGCTCGCCGAACCAGTCGTGGTACTGCTGCAGCAGGGCGTCGCGGCCTTCATTGGTGTTGGCGGTCACTTCCACGAAGTCACCCAGCTGGTCGCCGAACTGCATCAGCACCCGGTACTTCTGCCCGGCCAGGCGGCGGCGGCAGTTCTTCTCGCTGCCACTCTGCTCGCAACCCGGCACCACCGTGCCCAGGCCGAGGAACACGCTGTCGTCGGCCACCGGCAGGCCCTGTTCGCGCAGGTTGGCCAGGGTTGCGTCCTTCAGGTGCACGGCGCGGTTGGAGATGTACAGCAGGGTCACGCCCTTGGCGTTGGCGGCCTTGGCGAAATCAACCACGCCGGGGATCGCCTTGGCCTTCTTTTCGGCCACCCACTGGTCCCAGGTCAGCTCGTCGTATTCCTTGCCGTCGCGCACCAGGCGCGCCTGGTAGGGCGAGTTGTCCAGCACGGTCTCATCCACGTCCAGCACCACGGCCGGCTTCAGGCCCTTGGCCTCGTTGCCGCGCTCTTCCGGCACCAGCGCGTCCCAGTGGGCTTCCTTCAGCGCCGCATCCAGGTGGTCGGCGGCGGCACGGTAGGTCTGCTCGGTGATCGCCTTGTACTCCTGCGCGCGCTGCATCCACAGCACCGCGTTGAGGTTGTCGTTGGCGGTCGCATCACGCGCGCCATCAACCTTGGCGGCGGCGGCCGGGGCCTGCGCGGCAGTTGCTTCAGCGGCAGGCGCCTCCACGCGCTTGCAGGCGGACAGGCCCAGCGCCGCGGTGGCGAGCAGGGTCAGGGACAGGGAAACGGGACGACGCATGGGTTCACCGGCAATCAGATATACCGGCGCATTTTACCGGCAAAGCCGGCCCGGGGACGGCTATGCTTGGCGGTTGACCCGTTGCCCTTCCGGAGGCCGCCATGACCGATTCCGCCCAGACCCCCGACGTCCCCCTGCTCGACGCCGTGCAGGCCCGCCTGCTGGGCTGCCTGGTGGAGAAGGAGGCGACCACCCCGGATACCTACCCACTGACGGTCAACGCGGCGCAGTCGGCCGCCAACCAGAAGACCGCCCGCGAGCCGGTGATGAACGTCGACGCCGGCAGCGTGCAGCACGCCCTGCGCCAGCTGGAGACGCTGGGCCTGGCCCGCCAGCACTTCTCTTCGCGCGCCGACCGCTACGAGCACCGCCTGCAGGCCGCGCTGGACCTGACCCGGCAGCAGACCGTGCTGCTGGCGATGCTGCTGCTGCGCGGGCCGCAGACCCTGGGCGAGCTGGTGACGCGCAGCGAGCGCCTGCACCGCTTCGCCGACATCGACGAGGCCCGCCATGCCATCGAGCGCCTGCAGCAGCGCGCGCTGCTGGTGGTGCTGCCGCGCGCCAGCGGCCAGCGCGAAGACCGCTACATGCACCTGCTGTGCGGCGAAGTGGACGGCGCGGCACTGGCCGCCAGGTACGCCAGCAGCGGTGGTGGCAGCGAGGCCAACGACCCGGGCCTGGCCGAGCGCGTGGCCCAGCTGGAAGCGGCCGTGGCCGAACTGCAGGCGCAACTGGCTGAACTGCGCGGCTGAAGGAGTGGGGGGGGGCCCCCCGGGGGGGCCCCCCCCCCCCCAAAACCCGCCGCCCCCCCGGGCGGGGGCGCCAC
>NZ_JAWIRX010000010.1:169752-174341 GCF_036319965.1 Stenotrophomonas sp. SMYL41
GCCGCACTGCCGGCGCCCCGGGCGCACCGGCGCGGCTGCCGGCGGGGGCGCCCCCCACCGGGCGCCACCCACCACCATCAAACCTCGGCCGCGCCCGGCGTGGCGTACAACCGGCTCGGGCTGTCCACGCCCGGCAGCTGGATCACCCCGCGTTCCTGCATGCCCAGGCCCAGCAGGATCTTCCCGGACACCACGTTGTCCAGATCAATAATGCCATACAGATCCTGCAGGCCCAGTTCAGCGCGCGCATGCGCGAACACCGCCCGCGCCGCCTCACCGGCATAGCCCTGCCCGGCGAATTCGGACAGCACCGCATAACCAATATCCGGCCCCGGCAGGCCATCACGCCGCACCAGCCCGGCATTGCCCAGCCACGCGCCATCGGCCAAACGCTCGATGGCATACATGCCGAACCCGTTCAACGCGTAGCTGTGCAGCACCCGCAGCGCGATGTACTCACGCGCCTGCTCCTCGCTGCGCACGTTGCGGTCACCGATGAAGCGCACGAAGCCTGGATCATTCAACAGCGCCAGCATCGGCGCCGCATCGCGGTCGGGCTCGATCGCGCGCAGGCGCAGGCGTTCGCTTTCAATGGGATGCATGCACAGACCTCCGTGAACTGGAGGGTCGGATCCCTTCGCAACGCGAAGGGCTCTGACCCCTGAGGGCGGCCCTGGGGTCAGAGCCCTTCCCTGCGGGACAGGATCCGACCCCGGGTCAATCGAACAACGCCTCGATCGCCGCCAACCCGGCACTCGCCCGCTCCTTCTTGCGTGCCGCATCGGCCACCGGGTCAGCACCATCGCGCTGGATCTCCTCGGCCGGAATCTCCTCGAAGAACCGGCTCGGCTTCAACCGCACGTGCTCGCCGAACTTGCGGGTCAGCTTGCTGTAACTCATCCACAGCTGGATCTTGGCGCGGGTGATGCCCACGTAAAGCAGGCGACGCTCTTCCTGCAGATTGCCCTCGTCCAGGCTGACCTGGTGCGGCAGCACGCCGTCCTCGCAGCCAACGATGAACACGTACGGGAACTCCAGGCCCTTGGAAGCGTGCATGGTCATCATGCGCACCTGGTTGCCGCCCTCGTCCTTGTCGCTGCGCGACAGCAGCGCCAGCTGGCCGGCCAGATCGGCGGCGGTGGCACCGCGCGGGCCGCTTTCGAACCACTGCGCCAGTTCCTCGATGTTGTTGGCACGGCGCTGGTAGCTGGCCTCTTCCTTGGCCTGCTGGCGCAGCTCACTCAACAACCCTGATTCCTTGGCCACCTTGCGGATCATGTCGCCGGAGGTGACCTGGCGGGTCTGCGCACGCAGGTCGCGCAGGATGTCGGTGAAGCGCGCCAGGCTGTTGGCCGCGCGCGGTGGCAGCTGCTGCAGCGCCCCGATCGCCTCGGCGGCCTGCGCCATCGGCATGTCCTTTTCCTGCGCCAGTTCGGCCAGCTTGGCCAGCGTGCCGGCACCGACGTCGCGCTTGGGTGACTGCACCGCACGCATGAACGCGGTGTCGTCGTCCGGGTTCACCAGCAGGCGCAGCCAGGCCAGCGTGTCCTTCACTTCCTGGCGCTCCAGGAACATGGTGCCGCCGGTCAGGTGGTAGGGGATGCGCAGCAGCTGCATCGCCTTTTCCAGCGGGCGCGACTGGAAGTTGCCACGGAACAGGATGCAGAAGTCGCTCCACGGCACGTTGCGCGACTGCGCCACGAAGGCAATCTCGGCAGCGACCTTCTCCGCTTCATGTTCGCTGTTGCGGCATTCCCATACGCGGATGCGCTCGCCGTCGGCCTGGTCGCTCCACAGCTTCTTCAGGTGCTCATGCGGATTGTTGGCGATCAACGCATTGGCCGCGCGCAGCACGCGGTTGGAGCAGCGGTAGTTCTGCTCCAGCTTGATGATCTCCAGCGCGGGGTAATCACGCCCCATCTGCTGCAGGTTTTCCGGGTTGGCGCCACGCCAGGCGTAGATCGACTGGTCATCGTCGCCCACGCAGGTGAAGTTGCCCTTCTCACCGGCCAGCTGCTTGAGCAGGCGGTACTGCGCGTCGTTGGTGTCCTGGCATTCGTCCACCAGCAGGTAGCCGATGCGCTCGCGCCAGGCCAGGGCGATCTCGGGGTTCTCTTCCAGGATCTGCACCGGCAAACGGATCAGGTCGTCGAAGTCGACCGCATTGAACGCAGTCAAGCGCAGCTGGTAACGCTCGTAGACGCTGGCCGCTTCCTTCTCGCGGTTGCTGCGCGCGGCAGCCATCGCCTGTTCGGGCGACAGGCCGGCGTTCTTCGCGCGCGACACCAGGTTCTTCATGTCCTCGATGTCATCGGGCTTGGCGCCGTACATCAGGTCCTTGATCTGCGCGGCGGCATCATCGGCATCGAAGATCGAGAAGCCGCGCTTCAGGCCGACGGCGGCATGTTCGATCTGCAGGAACTTCAGGCCCAGCGCATGGAAGGTGCAGATGGTCACCTCGTCGGCGTCCTGCTCGCGCAGGCGCTTGGCCACGCGCTCGCGCATTTCCTTGGCCGACTTGTTGGTGAAGGTGATCGCGGCGATGCGGCGGGCCGGGTAGCGGCCACAGCTGATCAGGTGGGCGATCTTCTCCACGATCACGCGCGTCTTGCCGCTGCCGGCGCCGGCGAGCACCAGCAACGGGCCTTCGACGTGCAGGACCGCGGCAGCTTGGGGAGGATTCAGACCGTGCATGGGGACAGGATTGTAGCGGGGTGCCGGCAGGCCCACCTGACTTGCGTGGTGCCCGGCCGTAAGGTATTGAATCGGCACCGGAACACAGGAGCGTGGTCCATGTCCTCGAATGTCATTGCCCGGCCGCTTGCGGCCGCCCTGCTGGGCCTGCTGGCCATGCCTGCGGCCGGGTCCGGCCCGCCGCCGCGCACGGATGCCTATGAAACGATCGTGCTGCAGTCGCACGAGTTCCTCGTCTACCACCCGGACCTGCGCTTCCGCCAGCTGGGCATGGAGGCCCGCAAACGGGGCCGCGACGAAGAAGCCCGCAACAACTTCCGCAATGCCGCGCGCTATGGCGACAAGCTGTCACAGGCAGCGCTGGCCGACATGCTGTGGAACGGGCAAGGCGGCCCGGCCGACCGCGCCCTGGGCTATGCATGGATGGACCTGGCGGCCGAGCGCGGCACGGAGTGGCTGGTGGTGCAGCGCGAACGCTTCTGGGAGGCGCTGTCAGCGGACGAACGCGAGCGCGCGGTGCGCGAGGGCCGCACGCTGTACGCCGAGTTCGGCGACCCCGCCGCCACGCCGCGGCTGGAACGCGAACTGCGCGCCGGCAGCATGCAGCAGACCGGCAGCCGCGCCGGCTGGAGCGGCGCCATGCGCAGCCAGGGCCGCGGCGATGCCGGGCCCCGCGTGCTGCAACCGGAGAAGCACCAGCAGGCCCGTTACTGGGACCCGGTGGCCTACCGGCAATGGCAGGACGAGGAACTGGCCAGAGCCGGGCGATGAGCCGCGCCTGCCGTGCCATCGATACCTTCGTGCCGGTGCTACTGGCAGCGGCTGGTTACGGCGCAGCGGCATCGGGTACTGGCCGAAGGCCAGCCGGCCGGTCACCGGCGATGACTACTACCACGGCGCCTTCGGGAAACCGGCCGCCTGCTTGAGCCTGCAGGAGCAGACCTGGCAGAACACCGGCTACCGCCCAGCATCGAGATCGGCGCTCCCCGGCAGATCCGCCACGGCGGGCCGGGCGGCGACTAGAATTGGGCGATGGCCAAGCTCTACTTCTACTACTCGGCGATGAACGCCGGCAAGACCACCACCCTGCTGCAGAGCGCACACAATTACCGCGAGCGCGGCATGCGGGTGGCGATCCTGACCCCGCGCCTGGACGACCGTGCCGGCGCCGGCGTGGTCGCCTCGCGCATCGGCCTGCGCGCCGATGGCATGGCCTTCGACCGCGACACCGACCTGCAGCGGTGGGTGGAACAGGATCTGGCAGTCAACGGCCCCATGGGCTGCGTGCTGGTGGATGAGGCGCAGTTCCTGACCCGCGCGCAGGTCTGGCAGCTCAGCGAGGTGGTCGACCAGCTGCGCATTCCGGTGCTGTGCTACGGGCTGCGCACCGACTTCCGCGGCGAGCTGTTCGAAGGCAGCCAGTACCTGCTGGCCTGGGCCGACGAGATGCAGGAAATCAAGACCATCTGTCACAGTGGCAAGAAGGCAACGATGACCGTGCGCGTGGACGAGCACGGCCACGCGGTACAGGACGGCCCACAGGTGGAGATCGGTGGCAACGACCGTTACGTGTCGGTCAGCCGTGCGGAGTTCAAGAAGATCACCCGCGGTGAAGGGCGGATCGATCCGGCGCAGGCACCCCTGCCGCTGTAAGGGGGCTCTTTTGCAGGGCTGCGCCCTGCACCTGCAGAGGCCAAAGCAACAGCAACAGCGGGCATTCCGTGGGTTGGCGGGGCGGTGTCGGATTGCGGGGACGCCGCAAGTACGTCCGTGTAGGCTTGGCAGCCGCTTGCTCGTGTGCGCAGTCCTGCGCACACGGCAAGACCGGGGTTGGGCGTCCTGCCCAACCCGCCCGAGGCATGCCTCGGGCCCATGCGGCTGATACCCCGCAATCC
>NZ_JAWIRX010000011.1:0-163645 GCF_036319965.1 Stenotrophomonas sp. SMYL41
GGTGGGTCCGGTTGCGGGGGTGTCCGCGGCATGGATGCCGCGGCCAAGCCCCCATGGACGGGTTTACGGCGTCTCCCGCAACCGGACCCACCCCGCCATCCCTCGGAATGCGGCTTTTGCTTTCGCTTTTGATTGCGCTCTGGCCTCTGCAAGTGCCGGGCGCAGCCCGGCCGACACCCCCATCAGGCAGGCGGCGCCCGGAACAGGTACCCTATGCCGCCATCAGTTAGCCAATGTGACATGACCGACGCCATCGTCGCTCCGCAGTGGGCCTCCCGCCTGCGCGACATCGCCGACTTCCCCAAGCCCGGCATCCTGTTCAAGGACATCATGCCGCTGCTCGCCCACGGCGAGGACTTCCGCGGCGCGATCACCGCGATGGCCGACCGCTGGCGCGACCAGAAGCTGGACGCGGTGGTCGGCATCGAATCGCGTGGCTTCATCCTCGGCGCCGCGATGGCGCTGGAGCTGGGCGTGGGCTTCGTGCCGGTGCGCAAGCCGGGCAAGCTGCCGGGCCAGGTGCTGCGCGAGGAATACACGCTGGAATACCGCAGCGACTGCATCGAAGTGCACGCCGATGCGCTGACGGCGGGTGCCCGCGTAGTGATCATCGATGACGTGCTGGCCACCGGCGGCACGCTGGTCGCTGCGCTGTCGCTGGTGCGCCGCCTGGGCGTTGACGTGGTCGGTGCCGGCGTGCTGGTCGAGCTCGATGGCCTCGGTGGCCGCGCCCGTTGGGAAGCGAACCTGCCGCTGCACACCGAACTGGTGTTCTGATCAGAGGGTGGGTGCCAACCTTGGTTGCCACCGCCTGCCGTTTGCTGTGCGCACAGGGTCGAGCATGGCTCGACCCTGCAGGTCACCCGATTACATCATCCGCACGCGGAAACGACGGCCCTTGATCTTGCCGGCTTCCAGCCTGGCCACGGCCTTGTTGGCCTGCTCACGCGCGATTGCCACATAGGAGCGGGTCGGGAAGATCGCGATCTTGCCGATGAACTTGCTCGACAGTCCGGCGTCGCCGGTCAGGGCACCGAGGATGTCGCCCGGGCGCAGCTTGTCAGTCTTGCCACCGTCGATCCGCAGGGTGCGCATCGCGGCCTGCGGCAGCTCGGCCGGGCGCGCGGTCGCCAGCGGCGTCTTCTGCCAGTCCAGCGGCTGCCCCATCTGCGCTTCGATCGCTTCGGCACGGGTCTTCTCGCGGCCGGCCACCAGGCTGATCGCCAGGCCACTGGCACCGGCACGACCGGTACGGCCCACGCGGTGCTGGTAGCTCTCCACGTCGGTCGGCAGCTCGTAGTTGATCACCGCGGCCAGCTCTTCCACGTCCAGGCCGCGTGCGGCCACGTCGCTGGCCACCAGCACGTTGCAGCTGCGATTGGCCAGCAACAGCAGCACTTCCTCGCGGTCACGCTGTTCCATGTCACCGTGCAGGGCCAGTGCGGAGAAGCCGAACTGCTGCAGCGAGTTGGCCACTTCGTCCACGTCCTTGCGGGTGTTGCAGAACACCACCGCCGATTCCGGTGTGTGCTTCAGCAGCAGGCCGGCAAGCGCCTTCTGGCGATGCGCCGGCTCCACCTCGCAGAACAGGTGGCGGATGGCCGGGGCCTGGTCGGCACCCTCCACCGTCACTTCCACCGCGTCGCGCAGCAGGTCACGTGCCATGGCGCGGATGCTGTCGGGGAAGGTGGCGGAGAACAGCAGGCTCTGGCGATCCTTGTGGGTGCGGCCGGCGATCTCGCGGATCGGCTCCTCGAAGCCCATGTCGAGCATGCGGTCGGCCTCATCCAGCACCAGCGTGCGCACCGCGCCCAGGTTCAGCGCACGCTTGCGTGCCAGCTCCTGCACGCGGCCAGGCGTGCCGACCACCACATGCGGATCGTGGCCTTCCAGCGACGCCAGCTGCGGCCCCAGCGGCACGCCGCCGACCAGCAGCAGCAGCTTCAGGTTGGGGATGCCGGTGGCCAGCTTGCGGATCTGCTTACCGACCTGGTCGGCCAGTTCGCGGGTCGGGCACAGCACCAGCGCCTGCACGCGGATCAGGCTGGGGTCGATGGCCTGCAGCAGGCCCAGGCCGAAGGCGGCGGTCTTGCCGCTGCCGGTCGGCGCCTGTGCGATCACGTCGCGGCCATCGAGGATGGCCGGCAGGCTCTGCGCCTGCACGGGGGTGAGGGTGGTGTAGCCGAGGGCATCCAGGCCGGGCTGCAGGGCCGGGCTCAGCGGCAGGGTCGAGAAGTCAGTCATGGCGCATTGTACCCGTCCGCGCGGCCGCCCCCGTCTAATGGGGTGGGGTCGGATCCCTTTCCGCAGGAAAGGGCTCTGACCCCCAATTGGAGCCGCCATCCACGCATGGCGTGGATCTGCTGGTGGGTGCCGACCTTGGCCGGCACGCTCCTGCTCAGCCCAGCACCGCCAGCACACCCTGATGGATGGCCAGGCCACCGAACAGCAGCCACGCAAAAAGGATCAGCGCCAGCAGCAGCGGCTTCAGCCCGGCCTGGCGCAGTGCCGAGACGTGGGTGGTCAGGCCAAGCGCGGCCATCGCCATTGCCAGCAGCACGGTATCCAGCTGCACCAGCCCGGCCTGCAGGCCGGCCGGCAGCAGATGCAGCGAGTTGAACCCGGCCACCGCCACGAAACCGAACGCGAACCAGGGCACCACGATGCGCGCCTTGCTGCTGTCGGCGCTGGCCTTGCCGCCACGCGCCAGCCACAACGACAGCGCGACCAGGAACGGCGCCAGCAGCATCACCCGCACCATCTTGGTGATCACCGCCGTGTCAGCCGCCGCTTCGTTGACCGCACGGCCGGCCGCCACCACCTGTGCCACTTCATGCACCGTCGCACCGGTGAACAGGCCGTACTGCCGCGCGTCCATTGCCAGCCAGCCATGCGATTGCACCAGCGCGTACAAGGCGGGGTACAGGAACATCGCCAGCGTGCCGAACACCACCACAGTAGAGACCGCGACGGTGACCTGCGCAGCACGGCCGCGCACCACCGGTTCGGCAGCCATCACCGCCGCCGCGCCGCAGATCGCACTGCCGGCGCCGATCAGCATTGCCGCTTCGCGCTCCATCTTGAACACGCGCATGCCCAGCCAGCAGGCCAGCCCGAAGGTGCTGGCGACCACCAGCACGTCCATCAGTACGCCGGTGACGCCGACATGGCCGATGTCCTGGAAGGTCAGGCGCAGGCCGTACAGCACGATGCCGGCGCGCAGCAGCCAGTGCTTGGAGAAGCCGACACCGGCCGCGCTGCCCGGTGCCAGCCGCGGGTAGAACGTATTGCCGACCACGATCCCCGCGACGATGGCCACGGTCAGCGCGCTCAGGCCGTGCGCCTGAAGCCAGGGCAGCTCGGCCAGGTACAGCGAGACCGCCGCGATCAGGCCGACCAGCAGCAGGCCGGGCAGCCGCGGCTGCCAGCGTTGGCGCAGGGCGGGCAGGGACCAGGAGGAGAGAGCGGGGGCATTCATGGCAGGGCAGGGCTGGAGTGATGAGGCAAGCGTGCGCTTCTGTCGCTGACCTGTAAAACGAATAATATGGGTGAAACCTACCTATCAAGCGGGTAAATGCCATGCGCCTGACCTTGCGCCAGCTGCAGGTCTTCGTCGCCATCGCCGACCATGGCAGCACTACTGCCGCCGGCCAGGCCATTGCGCTCTCGCAGTCGGCCAGCAGCGCCGCGCTGCAGGAGCTGGAGGCGCACTTCGGTACCCCGCTGTTCGACCGCATCGGCCGCCGCCTGGCCCTGAACGGGCACGGCCGCGCGCTGCTGGAGCCGGCGCGCACGTTGCTGGTCAACGCCGCCGATCTGGAGCGGCAGCTGGCCGCTGGCGGCGACCCGTCGCAGGGTGCACCGCTGCGGCTGGTGCTGGCGGCCAGTACCACCATCGGCAACTACCTGTTGCCACCGCGCATCGCCGATCTGCTGCGACAGGCGCCGCAGGCCGAAGTCGACCTGCGCATCGACAACAGTGCCTGCGTGGTTGCCGCTGTGCAGCGCCTGGATGTGGACGCCGGCCTGATCGAAGGCCCATGCCACGAGCGCGGGCTTCAGGTCACCGCCTGGCAGCAGGATCCGCTGGTGATCGTCGGCGCGGCAGACGCTGCCGCGCGCTGGTCACTGGACGAACTGCGCCGCGCACGCTGGCTGCTGCGCGAACCGGGCTCCGGCACCCGCGAAGCGGTCGAACAGGCGCTGTTGCCGCATCTGCGCGGCTTCGCCCAGACCCTGCAGCTGGGCAACACCGAAGCGATCAAGCAAGCCGCCATCGCCGGCCTCGGCCTGGCCTGTCTTTCGCGTCATGCGCTGGAAGAGCCGCTGGCTCTCGGCCGCCTGCGTGTGCTGGAGACCCCGCTGCCGCCCCTGCAGCGCACCCTGTGGCTGGTACGCCACCCCGGCAAGCAATGGCTGCCGGGGTTGCAGGCGTTGTTGGGGGAGGTGCAGTAGCAGGGATCGGTCTTACACTGCGCGAATTTCACGAAGGGGTCAGAGCCCGTTGCGCAGCAACGGGATCCGACCCCGACAGATCGACAGGTCTTGCAGCGCTCATCCACGCATGGCGTGGATCTACCGTGCCGACCAAGGTCGCCACCCACCAGAGCAGAATGCCGTTCCGACAGATCGCAGAAATCTGTCGAAGGCGGGATGGGTCCGGTTGCGGGGGCGTGAGCCGCATGGATGCGGCGACCGAGCTTACATGGACGTACTTGCAGCGGCCCCCGCAACCGGACCCACCCCGCCATCCCACAGGAAACCAGCTTTTGACGTTGCTTTGGCTGCGGCCGTTGCCTCTGCGGGTGCCGGGTGCAACCCGGCCGACGCCCCCAACCCGTACAATATCCGGATGCCTCTGATTACTCTGCAGAACGTCGACTTCAGCGTCGGCGGCCCGTTGTTGCTGGAAAAGGCCGAACTGTCGATCGAGCCGGGCGAACGCATCGCCCTGATCGGCCGCAACGGCGCCGGCAAATCCACCCTGCTCAAGCTGCTGTCCGGCGACCACAAGCCCGATGACGGCGAAGTCCGCGTGCAGCAGGGCGTGCGCGTCACCCGCCTGGAGCAGGAAGTGCCACACGGCGCGGCCGGCTCGGTGTTCGACGTCGTCGCCGATGGCCTCGGCGAACTGGGCCAGTGGCTGGCCGAGTTCCACCACCTCAGCCATGCCGAGGTCTTCGATGGCGAAGCCCTCGGCAACGTGCAGGCCAAGATCGACGCCGCCAACGGCTGGGGCCTGGACCAACGGGTCAGCGAAACCCTGACCAAGCTCGACCTGGACGGCGAGGCCGAGTTCGGCCGCCTGTCCGGCGGCATGAAGCGCCGCGTGCTGCTCGCCCGCGCGCTGGTGTCCAGCCCCGATGTGCTGCTGCTGGACGAACCGACCAACCACCTGGACATCGAGGCCATCGACTGGCTCGAAGCGTTCCTGAAGGGCTGGAGCGGCAGCGTGGTGTTCGTCACCCATGACCGCCGCTTCCTGCGTGCGCTGGCCACCCGCATCGTCGAGATCGACCGCGGCCAGGTCACCAGCTGGCCGGGTGACTGGGCCAACTACGAGCGTCGCCGTGAGGAACGCCTCAACGCACAGGCGCAGGAAAACGCACGCTTCGACAAGCTGCTGGCGCAGGAAGAAGTCTGGATCCGCCAGGGCATCAAGGCACGCCGCACCCGCGACGAAGGCCGCGTACGCCGCCTCAAGGCGATGCGCACCGAACGTTCGCAGCGCCGCGACCTCAGCGGCAACGTCAAGATGGAAGCCGCGCAGGGCGTCAGCTCCGGCAAGAAGGTCATCGACGTCAAGGACATTTCGTTCGCCTTCGGCGAGCGCACCATGGTCCGCGATTTCACCACCACCATCCTGCGTGGCGATCGCATCGGCCTGATCGGCCCCAATGGCAGCGGCAAGACCACGCTGCTGAAGCTGCTGCTGGGCGAACTGCAGCCGGCCAAGGGTGAGGTCAACGCCGGTACCAACCTGCAGATCGCGTATTTCGACCAGTACCGCGCGGTGCTGCGCGAAGACTGGAGCGCGATCGAGAACGTGGCCGAAGGCCGCGATTTCCTCGAGTTCAACGGCAAGCGCAAGCACGTGCATGCCTACCTGCAGGACTTCATGTTCACTCCGGAGCGCGCGCGCGCGCCGATCACCCGCCTGTCCGGTGGCGAGCGCAACCGCCTGCTGCTGGCCAAGCTGTTCGCGCAGCCCTCCAACCTGCTGGTGATGGACGAACCGACCAACGACCTCGACGTGGAAACCCTGGAGCTGCTGGAAGAGCTGCTGGGCGAGTACACCGGCACGCTGCTGCTGGTCAGCCACGACCGTGACTTCATCGACAACGTGGTGACGTCCACGCTGGTGATGGAAGGCGACGGCGTGATCGGCGAGTACGTCGGTGGTTACAGCGACTGGCAGCGCTATGCGGCCAGCGTGGCTGCGCCTGCCGCGGCCCCGGCAGCCAAGCCGGCGTCCGCTGCACCGGCGGCTGCTGCGGCGGCGGCGACTCCCGCAGCCCCCAAGCGCAAGCTGGCCTACAAGGAAGCACGCGAGCTGGAGCAGCTGCCGAAGACCATCGAGAAGCTGGAAAGCGATGTCGAAGGCCTGACCTCGGCGATGAACGACCCCTCGTTCTACACCCGCAGCAGTGCCGAAGTGACCGCGCACACCCAGCAGCTGGCCAAGGTGCAGGCCGAGCTGGATGCCGCGTACGCACGCTGGGAAGAACTGGAAGGCTGAGCGTCTGCCGGCGCTGCCGGTGAACTCAGGGATCCGTGCGGACCAACGGTCCGCACCTACCGACGCCGATGCCGGGTAGATCCACGCCCTGCGTGGATGGCTGCATCAGTGCGGACCCAGGTCCGCACCCACCGGGGGGGCCAGCGGTCATTTGACCCCGTGAAGATCCCGCAGCTGGCTCGGCCGGCTGCCGAAATACGCCGCCAGATCGGCAATGTCCTGATCACTCAGGTCCTTGGCCTGCGGCGTCATCAGCGCATGCTGGCGGTCACCGGCACGGTAGGCCTGCAGTGCATGCGCCAGGTAATCGCCGTACTGCCCACCCAGCTTCGGATAGGTCGGATCGATCGGCGCGTTGCCATCGGCCCCGTGGCAGTCGATGCAGCTCTGGTTGGTGGCCTTGCCCTTCACCTTGGCGCGGGCTTCACCGGCAGCCTCGCGGCCCGGCGGCAGGCCAGCGGAGGATGAAGAACCGTGTTCGCCGCTGGCATGGCCCGGGTCGGCGGCGGATTTCTCGCTGTTTTCCACCTGCGACTGTGAACAGGCCGCCAGCAGCAGGGCAACGGACAGGGCGATGGCGTGACGCATCGGATGCGCGGCTTTCGACATGGGCGGGCCTTACTTGACGGTGGACAGGTAAACAGAGAGATCGGCGATCTCCTGTTCGCTGAAACTCATCGACTGCGCCTGCATCGTCGGATGCCGGCGCTTGCCCTGGCGGTACTCGGTCAGCGCCTGGGCCAGGTACTGCTGGGTCTGGCCGCCGATCTTCGGCACCCGGTAACTGGGGTAGGCGTTCTTGTAGCCGGTGATGCCGTGGCAGCCCTGGCAGGTGTAGGCCAGCACGCGGCCATTGTCGAAATTGCCAGTGGGCGCGGCGGGCGCGGGCGCAGCGGCGGGAGCCGGTGCCGGGGCGGGTGTGGCAGGAGCAGGAGCGGGCTGTGCGGCGGCCCCAAGGGGCAGGAGGACGGCCAGAGCGAGACAAGCGGCGAGCGGCTGCGGGCGCATGGTGTCGTTTCCGGGGATTCGGGTCTGGTCGTTCCGGCGTGGGGTACGGAACGACCCGAGTATAGCCCCAGGTTTCATCTAGCTGAAATGGGGGTGGGCCGACCAGCGGCGTGAAGACACCATGACCTTTGGGATATGGTGTTGCCGTGAAGTGGTGCATTACTTTGCTACCACACCTGTCCACGCATCCTCCAGGGACCTGACGATGTCGCACCCAACCTTCCTGTCCGGCCGTCGCAGCGGAATCTGCGCTGCCGCACTGCTGATCTCCACCTCCCTGCTGCTGGGCGGTTGCGCCGCAGGGCCCAATTCCGAAGCCAAGGCTGCCGAGACCAAGGAGGAGAAGAAGGTCGACGCCGTCCCGGTCGAAGTGGCGGTGGCCAGCCATCGTGCCGTCGCCGCCAGCTACACCGGCACTGCCGCGCTGGAACCACGCGCCGAGTCGCAGGTGGTCGCCAAGACCTCCGGCGTAGCGCTGGCGGTGCTGGTCGAGGAAGGGCAGCGGGTCACCGCCGGCCAGCCGCTGGTGCGGCTGGACCCGGATCGTGCACGCCTGGCCGTTGCGCAGAGCGAAGCGCAGATGCGCAAGCTGGAAAACAACTACCAGCGTGCACAGAAGCTGGTCGGCCAGCAGATGGTCAGCGCCGCCGATGTCGACCAGCTGCGCTACGACCTGGAAAACGTCCGCGCGCAGTACCGGCTGGCCACGCTGGAGCTGTCCTACACCACGGTGGTGGCACCGATCTCCGGCGTGATCGCCTCGCGCTCGATCAAGACCGGCAACTTCGTGCAGATCAACACGCCGATCTTCCGCATCGTCGACAACTCGCGGCTGGAAGCCACCCTCAACGTGCCCGAGCGCGAGCTGGCCACCCTGCGCGCCGGCCAGCCGGTGACGCTGGCGGCGGACGCGCTGCCGGGGCAGAGCTTCACCGGCACCGTCGATCGCATCGCGCCGGTGGTGGACTCGGGCAGCGGCACGTTTCGCGTGGTCAGCGCCTTCGACGGTGCCGCAGACGCGCTGCAGCCCGGCATGTTCGGTCGCATCCGCATCGACTACGACCAGCGTGCCGATGCGCTGGTCGTACCGCGCCTGGCGTTGCTCGACGACGGTGAGCCGGCGGTGTTCCGGGTGCGCGAAGGCAAGGTCGCGCGCGTTCCGGTCAAGCTGGGTTACGCCGAGGGCCCGTGGGTGGAGATCCGTGATGGCCTGGCGGCCGGTGATCAGGTGGTCACCGCCGGCAAGGTCGCCCTGCGCGACGGCACCACGGTGCAGGTGATTGCCGATCCGAAGGCGAAGACGGTCGCAGCGGCCGCCAAGCCGGCAGACAAGGCCGGGAGCAAGCAATGACCGCCCCGGGCCACGACCACGGTGCCTCGCCGGCGAGCGACGGCGCCGCCGCCGGCATGCGCGGCGGCCTGGTGGAATTCGCCACCCGCCGCCGCGTGACCATCGCCATGTGCACGGTCACGTTGCTGCTGTTCGGCCTGATCGCGCTGGGCAACCTCAAGGTCAACCTGCTGCCCGACCTGAGCTACCCGACGCTGACCGTGCGCACCGAATACACCGGTGCGGCGCCGACTGAAATCGAAACCCTGATCACCCAGCCGGTCGAAGAGGCGGTCGGCGTGGTCAAGAACCTGCGCAAGCTGAAGTCGGTCTCGCGTACCGGCCAGAGCGACGTGGTGCTGGAGTTCGCCTGGGGCACCAACATGGACCAGGCCAGCCTGGAGGTGCGCGACAAGATGGAGGCGCTGAACCTGCCGCTGGAGGCCAAGGCCCCGGTGCTGCTGCGCTTCAATCCATCCACCGAGCCGATCATGCGCCTGGTGCTGTCGAACAAGACGGCGCCGACCAGCGATGCCGATGCGGTGCGCGAGCTGACCGGCCTGCGCCGCTATGCCGATGAAGACCTCAAGAAGAAGCTGGAGCCGGTCACCGGCGTGGCGGCCGTCAAGGTGGGCGGTGGCCTGGAGGACGAGATCCAGGTCGACATCGACCAGCAGAAGCTTGCCCAGCTGAACCTGCCGATCGACACCGTCATCAAGCGTCTGAAGGACGAGAACATCAACATTTCCGGCGGTCGCCTGGAGGAGGGTTCTCAACGCTTCCTGGTGCGTACCGTCAACCAGTTCGCCGACCTGGAGGAAATCCGCAACCTGCTGGTCACTACCCAGGCCGCCAATGGCAGCGCGGCGGACTCGGCGCTGCAGCAGATGTTCAACATCGCCGCGTCGACCGGTTCGGCGGCCGCCATCGCCGCGGCGTCGGCGGCACAGAGCGCATCGTCCGGTGGTGGCTCCAGCGTGGTTGCCAACGGCGTGCCGGTGCGCCTGAAGGACGTGGCCACCGTGCGCCAGGGCTACAAGGAGCGTGAAGCAATCATCCGCCTGGGCGGCAAGGAATCGGTCGAGCTGGCCATCTACAAGGAAGGTGACGCCAACACCGTGTCCACCGCCGAAGCGCTGCGCAAGCGCCTGGAGCAGATCAAGGGCACGTTCCCGTCCGATGTCGAGCTGACCACCATCGAGGACCAGTCGCGCTTCATCGAGCACGCCATCGCCGACGTCAAGAAGGATGCCGTGATCGGCGGCTTGCTGGCGATCCTGATCATCTTCCTGTTCCTGCGCGATGGCTGGAGCACGTTCGTGATCAGCCTGTCGCTGCCGGTCTCGATCATCGCCACGTTCTTCTTCATGGGCCAGCTCGGCCTGAGCTTGAACGTGATGTCGCTGGGGGGCTTGGCATTGGCCACGGGCCTGGTGGTGGATGACTCGATCGTGGTACTGGAGAGCATCGCCAAGGCCCGTGAGCGTGGCCTGGGCATCCTGCAGGCAGCGATTGCTGGCACCCGTGAAGTGAGCATGGCGGTGGTCGCCTCGACCCTGACCACCATCGCCGTGTTCCTGCCGCTGGTGTTCGTCGACGGCATCGCAGGGCAGCTGTTCCGCGACCAGGCGCTGACCGTGGCGATCGCCATCGCGATCTCGCTGCTGGTGTCGATGACCCTGATCCCGATGCTGAGCTCGCTGAAGGGACGGCCACCGCTGGCGTTCCCGGAAGAGGCGCCGAACGCAGCGTGGCAGCCGCAGAAGCGCTGGCAGAAGCCGGTTGCGCTGGGCCGCCGTGGCGTGGTCGCCAGCGTGCGCTGGAGCTTCTATGCGCTGGCCTGGCTGGTGGTGCGCCTGTGGCGCGGCATGGTCGCGGTGGTCGGCCCGGTGATGCGCAAGGCCAGCGACCTGGCGATGAAGCCCTATGCCGGTGCCGAGCGTGGCTACCTGCGCCTGCTGCCGGGCGCACTGGCGCATCCCGGCAAGGTGCTGGGCGTGGCGGCCATCATTTTCGTGGCGACCATGGCGCTGGTGCCGATGCTTGGCGCGGACCTGATCCCGCAGCTGGCACAGGACCGTTTCGAAATGACGGTGAAGCTGCCGGCCGGTACGCCGCTCAAGCAGACCGATGCGCTGGTGCGCGAGCTGCAGCTGGCGCACGGCAAGGGCGAAGGCGTGGCCTCGCTGTATGGCGTAAGCGGCAGCGGCACCCGGCTGGATGCCAGCCCGACCGAAAGCGGCGAGAACATCGGCAAGCTGACCGTGGTGATGGAAGGCGGCGGCAATGCCCACACTGAAGCGGCGATCACCGAGCGCCTGCGCGGCACCATGAGCCAGCACCCGGGTGCCCAGGTCGACTTCGCGCGACCGGCGTTGTTCAGCTTCTCCACGCCGCTGGAAATCGAGCTGCGCGG
The DNA here is from genome assembly GCF_036319965.1 of Stenotrophomonas sp. SMYL41. Lineage (NCBI taxonomy): Bacteria > Pseudomonadati > Pseudomonadota > Gammaproteobacteria > Lysobacterales > Lysobacteraceae > Stenotrophomonas > Stenotrophomonas sp. SMYL41. The sequence continues at coordinate 11,494 of NZ_JAWIRX010000011.1, forward strand.
GCAGGACATGGCCACCCTGGAAGTGGCCGGCCAGCGCCTGGCGGCGATGCTGCGCGGCAATGCGCACTACGCCGACGTGAAGTCGACGGTGGAAGAGGGCTTCCCGGAAATCCAGATCCGCTTCGACCAGGAGCGCGCCGGTGCGCTGGGCCTGACCACCCGCCAGATCGCCGACGTGGTGGTGAAGAAGGTGCGCGGCGATGTCGCCACCCGCTACAGCTTCCGTGACCGCAAGATCGACGTGCTGGTGCGTGCGCAGGAAGGTGACCGCGCCAGCGTGGAGAGCATCCGCCGCCTGATCGTCAACCCCGGCAGCACCCGTCCGGTCACCCTGGACGCGGTGGCCGATGTGGTCGCCACCACTGGCCCCAGCGAGATCCACCGCGCCGACCAGACCCGGGTTGCAGTGGTGTCGGCCAACCTGCGCGACATCGATCTTGGCGCAGCCATGCGCGAAGTGCAGCAGATGGTCGCCGAGCAGCCGCTGGGCGCGGGCGTCGGCCTGCACATCGGCGGCCAGGGCGAGGAGCTGGCGCAGGCGGCGAAGTCGCTGATCTTCGCCTTCGGCCTGGCGATCTTCCTGGTCTACCTGGTGATGGCCTCGCAGTTCGAATCGCTGCTGCACCCGTTCGTGATCCTGTTCACCATCCCGCTGGCGCTGGTCGGCGCGATCCTGGCGCTGATGCTGACCGGCAAGCCCATCTCGGTGGTGGTGTTCATCGGCCTGATCCTGCTGGTTGGCCTGGTCACCAAGAACGCGATCATCCTGATCGACAAGGTCAACCAGCTGCGCGAGGCCGGCGTGGCCAAGCACGAGGCGCTGGTGGAAGGTGCACGCTCGCGCCTGCGCCCGATCATCATGACCACCCTGTGCACGCTGTTCGGCTTCCTGCCGCTGGCGGTGGCGATGGGCGAGGGCGCCGAGGTTCGCGCACCCATGGCGATCACCGTGATCGGTGGCCTGCTGGTGTCGACGCTGCTGACCCTGCTGGTGATCCCGGTGGTATATGACCTGATGGATCGCCGTGGCGACGCCTATTATCGAGAGCGCGGCCGCAAGCACGCCGGTGAAGGCCTGCACGGCGATGAAGGCGGCGTGGCAGGTGGGGAGGAACCGGCATGAGTGTTGCCGAGTTCTCCATCCGCCGCCCGGTCACCACCATCATGTGCTTCGTATCGCTGGTGGTGATCGGACTGATCGCTTCGTTCCGATTGCCGCTGGAGGCGCTGCCGGACATCTCCGCACCGTTCCTGTTCGTGCAGATTCCGTACACCGGCTCGACCCCGGAAGAAGTGGAACGGACCATCATCCGGCCGGTCGAGGAATCGCTGGCGACGATGACCGGCATCAAGCGCATGCGCTCGTCGGCCACCTCCGAGGCGGCGCTGATCTACATCGAGTTCAGCGACTGGGACCGCGACATTGCGATTGCCGCGTCCGATGCACGTGAGCGCATCGATGCGATCCGCAGCGACCTGCCCGACGACCTGCAGCGCTACAACGTGTTCAAGTGGTCCAGCAGCGACCAGCCCGTGCTGAAGGTGCGCCTCGCCAGCACCACCGATCTGACCAACGCCTATGACATGCTCGACCGCGAGTTCAAGCGGCGCATCGAGCGCATCCCTGGCGTGGCCCGTGTCGATATCACCGGCGCGCCGCCAAACGAGGTGGAGATCGCCATCGATCCGAACCGGCTCAACGCGCATGGGTTGAGCATCAACGAGCTGAGCGAGCGCCTGCGCACGCTGAACTTCTCGATATCGGCCGGGCAGATCGACGACAACGGCCAGCGCGTGCGCGTGCAGCCGGTGGGCGAGATCACCGACCTGCAGGAGATGCGCGACCTGGTGATCAATGCCAAGGGGCTGCGCCTGGGCGACATCGCCGATGTGCGCCTGAAGCCGGCGCGGATGAACTACGGGCGCCGTCTCGATGGCAACCCGGCGGTTGGCCTGGATATCTTCAAGGAGCGCAGTGCCAACCTGGTGGACGTCTCGCGTGCGGCGCTGGCCGAGGTCGAGTCGATCCGCGCGCAGCCGTCGATGCGCGACGTGCAGATCAAGGTGATCGACAACCAGGGCAAGGCGGTGACGTCCTCGCTGCTGGAGCTGGCCGAGGCCGGCGCGGTGGGCCTGATCCTGTCGGTAACCGTGCTGTTCTTCTTCCTGCGCCATTGGCCGTCGACGCTGATGGTGACGCTGGCCATCCCGATCTGCTTCACCATCACCCTGGGCTTCATGTACTTCGTCGGGGTGACACTGAACATCCTGACCATGATGGGCCTGCTGCTGGCGGTGGGCATGCTGGTCGACAATGCCGTGGTGGTGGTGGAGAGCATCTACCAGGAGCGCGAGCGCATGCCGGGGCAGCCACGGCTGGCCTCGATCATCGGCACGCGCAACGTGGCCATCGCGCTCAGCGCCGGAACACTGTGCCACTGCATCGTGTTCGTGCCGAACCTGTTCGGCGAGACCAACAACATCAGCATCTTCATGGCGCAGATCGCGATCACCATCTCGGTCTCGCTGCTGGCCTCGTGGCTGGTCGCGGTCAGCCTGATCCCGATGCTGTCCGCACGGATGGCCACGCCCAAGCTGGTGCACTCGCAGACCGGCCTCATCGCGCGCCTGCAGCGGCGCTACGCGCAGCTGCTGGACTGGTCGTTGCATCACCGCGGATGGAGCCTGCTCGGCATCCTCCTGGTGGTGCTGGTCAGCCTGGTGCCGATGAAGCTGACCAAGGTCGACATGTTCGGTGGCGAGGGTGGCAAGGACATCTTCATCGGCTACATGTGGAAGGGTGCCTACACCTACCGGCAGATGTCCGAGGAGGTGGCGCGGGTGGAGAACTGGATCGACCAGAACCGCGAACGCCTGCACGTGAAGCAGGTGTACTCCTGGTACAGCGAGCAGGAAGGCAGCTCCACGGTCGTCACCCTGGACGAAAAGTACGCCAAGGACATCAAGTCGCTGCAGGAGGAACTGCGCAAGGGCCTGCCGAAGTCGGCCCGCACCGATTACTTCGTCGGCAACCAGGGCGGCGATGGCGGTGGCGGCGGCAACCAGGGCGTGCAGGTGCAGCTGGTGGGTGATTCCAGCTCGATGCTGCAGGAGATCGGACAGGAAGTGGTGCCGTTGCTGGCGCAGCGTGCCGAACTGCGCGACGTGCGCATCGACAACGGCGAGAAGGGCGGCGAACTGAAGGTGCGCGTGGACCGCGAGCGTGCCGCGGCGTTCGGCTTCAATGCCGAGCAGGTGGCCAGCTTCGTCGGGCTGGCGCTGCGCGGTGCGCCGATGCGCGAGTTCCGCCGCGGCGACAATGAAGTACCGGTGTGGGTGCGCTTCGCTGGTGCCGAGCAGAGCAGCCCGGAAGACCTGGCCGGCTTCAGCGTGCGCACCGGCGACGGTCGCAGCGTGCCGCTGCTGAGCCTGGTCACCGTCGATGTCGGTTCGTCGGCCACCCAGATCGGCCGCACCAACCGCCAGACCACGTTGACCATCAAGGCCAACCTGGCCGAGAAGATCACGGCACCGGATGGGCGCAAGGCGATTGAAACCGTGCTCAAGCCGATGAACTTCCCGGCCGGCTATGGCTTTACCTTCGACGGCGGTGACTACGGCAACGATGACGAAGCCATGCAGCAGATGGTGTTCAACCTGCTGATCGCGCTGGTGATGATCTACGTGGTGATGGCGGCGGTGTTCGAATCGCTGTTGTTCCCGGCGGCGATCATGAGCGGCGTGCTGTTCTCGATCTTCGGCGTGTTCTGGCTGTTCTGGATCACCGGAACCTCGTTCGGGATCATGTCCTTCATCGGCATCCTGGTGCTGATGGGCGTGGTGGTGAACAACGGCATCGTGATGATCGAGCACATCAACAACCTGCGGCGCAGCGGCATGGGCCGTACCCAGGCGCTGGTGGAGGGCTCACGCGAACGCCTGCGCCCGATCATGATGACCATGGGCACGGCGATCCTGGCGATGGTGCCGATCTCGCTGACGGATACGCAGATGTTCGGCGATGGCCCGGAGTATTCACCGATGGCGCGCGCGATTGCCGGCGGCCTGGCGTTCTCGACCGTGGTCAGCCTGCTGTTCCTGCCGACCATCTACGCGGTGCTCGATGACCTGCGCACTGCCGTGACGCGGCTGATCCGCCGCGCGCGTGGCCTGGAGATGGTAGAGCCGGGCGCTGCCCGGCTGTAATGCGCGACAACGTGTTGTGGTGTGGGGGAGGCCGGTCGTAGTGGGGCGGCCTCCCCCTTTTTTTTCCCTCGCCGGCCATGGCGGCGCCAACCAGGGTTGGCACCTACCAGAGCGCAGTCGAGCATGGCTCGACTCCAGACAAAGCCGTCAACCGGCGACCTTGCCCCAGACCTTGAAGGTGGTCAGCCACAGGCCGAGCATGCTACCGATGTTGGTCAGCATGAAGGTCAGCACCACGCGGGTGACCCGGTTGCGGTACCAGCCCTTCAGGCTCTGCGCATCATCGCGAAGCTTCAGGAAGTCCTCATACGCGGGCTTGCGCAGCCGCGCTTCCACCAGCGCCGAGAACGCACCGGTCGGGATGCTCAGGCGGAACGGTTTGAACGGGGCCACCGCGATCGCGGTGAGGATGCTCAGCGGGTGGCCGCCGGCCAGCAGGCAGCCCAGGCCCGCCAAGCCGCCGGTATACATCGCCCAGGTCGCCAGCAGCTCGGTGCCCACGCCCAGGCCGCCGCGGTAGAAGCCCACGCCGATGCCGGTCGCCACGATCGCCAGGATGCCGAGCGTGAACCAAGGAATGTTGCGCTTCTTCGGCACCGCCTCCAGCTCGGCACGCAGCGGTGCCGGCGCCTCGGTGTCGGTTTCCAGGTAGCGGGCCAGCCCGGCCAGGTGGCCGGCGCCGACCACCGCCAGCACTTCGCGCTGCTGCAGGTCGTGTTCTTCGCGCAGGCGCGTGGCCATGTAACGGTCACGCTCGCCGATGATGGTCTCGTACAGCGCCGGGCTCTCGCTGGCGAACTCGCCGAAGCTCGATTCCAGCATGTCCCCCTGCTTGAGCTTCTCGATCTCGTTCTCGCCCACTTCCTCGGACGAGAACAGGCCGGCGCCAAGCCCGGCGACCAGCTTCAGCTTGCCGAAGAACCCCAGCCGCTGCGACGCACGGCGGAAGGTCAGGCCGACTTCGCGGTCGATCAGGTGCACCGGCAGGTCGCGCTCGCGCGCCAGTTCCACTGCACGCTTCAGTTCGGCGCCGGGCTCGATGTCGAGCTGTTCGGCCAGGCGCCGCTGGTAGGCGGACAAAGCGAGGTTGGCGGCGAACAGGGCGACGCGGCCCTTGCGGATCACCTCGACCAGGTCGAGCTTGGCCAGCGTATCCGGGTCGCTCAGTGCCTGCAGGCGCTGCGGGTCCAGTTCGACGGCCACCGCATCGAAGCGGCCGCTGTCGATGGCCTTTTCCACTGCCTCGACGCTGGCGCGTGAAACGTGGGCGGTGCCCAGCAGGGTGTAGCGCACGCCGTCGCGTTCGACGACGCGCACCGGCTGGCCGGCGAACAGGTCGTCGCCGGTCTCGGGAAGGGTTTCAGTCATGGATTCATTCATTGGAAGGTGCGGTGTCGGCGCCATCGCCGAGCGCGCGCTGCATCTGCACGGTATCCAGCCAGCGGCCGTGCTTGCGGCCAAGGCCACGGAACACGCCCACCAGCTCGAAGCCGAAGCGTTCGTGCAGCTTGATCGACGCGGTGTTGGTCGGCTCACCGATCACCGCCACCATCTGCCGGTAACCACGCGCCACGCAGGCATCGATCAGGGCCTGCAGCAGGCCGGTGCCGACGCCCTGGCCCTGGAAGCGGGCATCGACGTAGACCGAGTTCTCCACGGTCCACTGGTAGGCAACGCGGGTGCGATAGGTGTTGGCGTAGGCATAGCCGGCGACCCGGCCGTCGATCTCGGCGACCAGGTAGGGGAAACCGCGGTCGATGATGTCGCGCATGCGGCGCAGCATCTCGGGCGCGTCCGGAATGTCGTACTCGTAGGTGTTGACGAAGTCGGTCACTTCCACCGCATAGATCGCGGTGATCGCGTCGATGTCGGCCGGGCCGGCATCACGGATGAGGACGGCCATGCGCGGGCTCCGGCTCAGTCGATGTAGCGCTTGAGCAGGTCGCCGTACGCGTCGATGCGGCGGTCGCGCAGAAACGGCCAGATGCGGCGCACGTGCTCGCTGCGCTGCAGGTCGACATCGCACAGCAGCACGGTGGCGTCGGTGCCGGCTTCGGCCAGGAACTCGCCCTGCGGGCCGAGCACGTGGCTGTTGCCCCAGAACTGGATGCCCGACGCGCCCAGCGGCGAGGCTTCGTGGCCGACGCGGTTGCAGCTCAGCACCGGCAGGCCGTTGGCCACGGCGTGGCCGCGGTGGCTCAGCACCCAGGCGTCGCGCTGGCGGGTCTTCTCGTCCTGCACATCGTCCGGATCCCAGCCGATCGCGGTCGGGTAGAGCAGCAGTTCGGCACCGGCCAGCGCCATCAGGCGTGCCGCTTCCGGGTACCACTGGTCCCAGCAGACCAGCACGCCAAGGCGGCCCACCGAGGTGTCGATCGGCGTGAAGCCGATGTCGCCCGGGGTGAAGTAGAACTTCTCGTAGAAGCCCGGATCGTCCGGGATGTGCATCTTGCGGTACTTGCCGAGCAGGGTGCCATCCTTCTCGAACACCACGGCGGTGTTGTGGTACAGGCCGGCAGCGCGGCGCTCGAACAGCGAGCCGACCAGTACCACGCCATGCTTCTTCGCCAGCGCGCCCAGGCGCTCGGTGCTCGGGCCCGGAATCGGCTCGGCCAGATCGAACTCGTCCACCGATTCGTGCTGGCAGAAATACGGGCCGTTGTGCAGTTCCTGCAGCAGCACCAGCTTGGCACCCTGCGCAGCCGCCTCGGCCACGCGTGCTTCGATCACCGCCAGGTTGGCGGCGGCATCACCGTGGTTGCGCTCCTGGATCAGGGCGACGGTAAGGGGGCTGCGCGAGTTCATGCGGGGCGTTCCTGCGGGGGAAAAGCAGCATGTTAGCGCGGATGGGCGGCGACGGCGTGTCGCGCGCTGAATGGGTGCACGCAACCGGTAGCGCCGGGCCCTGCCCGGCGGATTTTCCAGATGCCGCTGCGCTCGCCGGGCATGGCCCGGCGCTACCGCGCGATTTACGCCTTCAACAACCCCGCCGGCAGCTGCATGGTGATGCAGTGCAGGCTGCCGTTCTGCCAGATCAGCGAGCGGCAGGGCACCTGCACGATCTCCCGGCCCGGGTGCGCCTGCGCCAGCACATCGCGGGCCAGATCATCGGCCGGATCGCCATAGGCCGGCATCAGCACCGCGCCATTGACGATCAGGTAATTGGCGTACGAGGCGGCCAGGCGGCGGCCTTCGTCGATCACCGGCTGCGCCCACGGCAACGGGAACAGGCGATACGGCTGGCCGTCCTTTGTGCGCAGCGCGGCCAGTTCGTTGCCCATCGCCTGCAGTTCGGCGTAATGCGAGTCGCTCTCGTCGTCGCAGGCCTGGTAGACGATGCTGTCGGTCGAAGCGAAGCGGGCGAGGGTATCGATGTGCGCGTCCGTGTCGTCGCCTTCCAGGTAGCCGTGGTCCAGCCACAGCACGCGGTCCTGCTGCAGCCAGTCGGCCAGGTCGGCGCTCAGGCTGGCGCGGTCGCGGTCCGGATGGCGCTCGTGCAGGCACTTCCAGGTGGTCAGCAGGGTGCCTTCGCCATCGGTTTCGATGCCGCCGCCTTCCAGCGCGAACGGAATGCTGCGCACCGGCGCATCGTTGAACACGCCGGCCTGGTCGAGCACGCCTACCAGCTGGTCATCCAGCGTGGCGTCGAACTTGCCGCCCCAGCCGGTGAAGCGGAAATCCAGCAGCTGGAACCCGCCGTCGGCACGGCGCAGGGTGATCGGGCCGGAATCGCGCAGCCAGGTATCGTCGTACGCCGCCGTAGTGAAGTGGACTTTGTCCATGTCGATGCGGTTGGAACGCAGCCGCATCTCGGCATAGGTCTCCACATCGTCGTCGGCCACGCAGATCAGCACCGGCTGGAAGCGGGTGATGGCCGCGACCAGGGCGATGTAGGTCTCTTCCACCTGGCCCAGGCGGTCGGCCCAGTCGGTGTCGGCGGTGGGCCAGGCAATCAGGACGCCGCTCTGGGCTTCCCACTCGGCAGGAAAACGAAGGGTCTGGTTCATGGTCTCGCTACACAGGCCCGCCCACGGCGGGTAATGGGATCAACGGATCGGCGGTTTCGGGCCGATTTCGTTCGGGTCCGCCTGGTTGGCCACCACGTTGATCACCTTCTGCTTCTCGAAGTAGACGGTGAACTGCGGGTACACCCAGCGGTTGATGGTCGGCCACTGACGCTTCTGCCCGCCACGCGGCTGCAGCTGCTCGCTTGGTGCGCCGAACTGCGCCTGCACCTGCTGCATGCTCTGGCCACGCACGGGCACGGCACCGGCCGGCTTCTCGCGGGCACGGTCGACAAGCAGGGTATCGGCCAGTGCCGGTGTGGCGGCGGCCAGGGTGGCCATCACGGCCAGGGCGGACAGGTAACGCTTCATCTCGATCTACTCCCCAGTGGTCAAGAAAGGCGATTACAGCAAAAACGGCAGGAAAAAGCCGCATAAACAAAAAACCGCCCGAAGGCGGTTTCTTGCATCGGGTCGGCCCCGCGCAGGGCCAGCCGCAGCCGGAAGGCTGTGAGGCTTAGCGCTGACGCGCCTTGAAACGCGGGTTCGACTTGCAGATGACGAAGATCTTGCCACGACGACGCACGACCTTGCAGTCACGGTGACGGGCCTTCGCCGACTTCAGGGAGGACAGGACTTTCATGGCATACCTCGGCGTAAACAGTAGTTGTTCGGGTGGAGCGTGGCCGCGATATGCGAAAGACAATCGGCAGTTGACGCTCGTTCAAGCCCGCCATTCTACCGGGCTTTTCCTCGTGGTTTCAAGTGGTTGCACAAAAGATCCCGCTCGGGGCGTCTGGCAGGGGCTAGAATGGCCTCTTCACACGCTCTGGGACCCCCATGAATCCACTCGCTCCCGTCCTGACCATCGACGGCCCATCCGGGGCCGGCAAGGGTACCATCAGCCGCATCATCGCGCGCAGGATGGGCTGGCATTACCTGGATTCGGGTGCGCTGTACCGGGCGGTGGGGGTGGCTGCAAGCTGGGCCGACATCGATACCTCCGATGCCTCGGCGCTGGTTCGATGCACCTTCGACACCCACGTTCAGTTTGTCGAGCAGGGTGATGCCATGCGGGTCATGGTCAACGGCACCGATGCCACCGACGAGCTGCGCCTGGAGACCACCGGGGCGCTGGCCTCGGCCATTGCCGCCATTCCCGAGGTCCGGGCTGCGCTGAAGGAGCGCCAGCGCGCATTCAGGGAGCTGCCGGGCCTGGTCGCCGACGGCCGCGACATGGGTACGGTGATCTTCCCGGACGCCTCCTACAAGGTCTTCCTGACCGCCAGTGCCGAGGAGCGCGCCGAGCGCCGGCATAAGCAGTTGAAAGACAAGGGGGTTTCTGTTAACTTTGATGACCTCCTGCGCGAGATCATGGCCCGCGACGCCCGTGATGCTCAGCGTACCGTGGCGCCCCTGAAGCCGGCAGACGATGCTGTCCTCATCGACACCACAGGCATCGGCATCGATGATGTCGTTGCCAGAGTGATGGATCTGCTTCCGGTTCCGGCTGCCTGATCCGTTCGCGCGGGAGCACTGCCAGCAGCATCGGCGGTGGTCGCGCATAGCAGTGCTGTACCAGCTCCGTCGCGCAATGATGCGTGGCGGTTTTCCTACTACACACGACCTGCGTTTCCGGGGTCGACCAACAGGCGGGCGGTCGCCATTCCCCTGAAGGGGACGCCACCGACCCATGTGTCCAACAGAGTAAATCTAATGACCGAATCATTTGCCGAACTGTTTGAAGCCAGCCAGGCCAATCTGGCCAAGCTGAAGCCGGGCGCCATCGTCAGCGGTACCGTTGTTGAAGTCCGCGGCGACGTCGTGGTGATCAACGCTGGCCTGAAGTCCGAAGGCATCGTGCCGATCGAACAGTTCCGTAACGACGCTGGCGAAATCGACGTCGCCGAAGGCGACATCGTCAAGGTCGCCCTCGACTCGATCGAGAACGGCTTCGGCGAAACCGTCCTGTCGCGCGAGAAGGCCAAGCGCGCGATGGTGTGGGACGAGCTGGAAGAAGCGTTGGAAAAGAACGAAACCATCACCGGCCGCATCAGCGGCAAGGTCAAGGGTGGTTTCACCGTGGACATCAAGGATGTCCGCGCCTTCCTGCCGGGTTCCCTGGTCGATGTGCGCCCGGTGCGCGATCCGGCCTACCTGGAAGGCAAGGAGCTCGAGTTCAAGCTCATCAAGCTGGACCGCAAGCGTAACAACGTCGTGGTCTCGCGCCGCGCTGTCGTCGAAAGCGAGCACTCGGAAGAGCGCGAGCAGCTGATGGACAAGCTGCAGGAAGGCGCGATCCTGAAGGGTGTCGTCAAGAACCTGACCGACTACGGCGCATTCGTGGACCTGGGCGGTATCGACGGCCTGCTGCACATCACCGACATGGCGTGGAAGCGCGTGCGTCACCCGTCGGAAGTCGTGAACGTCGGCGACGAGCTGGACGTCCGCGTGCTGAAGTTCGACCGCGAGCGCAACCGCGTTTCGCTGGGCCTGAAGCAGCTGGGCGAGGATCCGTGGGACAACATCGGCCGTCGTTACCCGGCCAACAGCCGCGTCTTCGGCAAGGTCTCCAACGTCACCGATTACGGTGCGTTCGTTGAGATCGAGCCGGGCGTCGAAGGCCTGGTGCACGTCTCCGAGATGGATTGGACCAACAAGAACGTCAACCCGTCCAAGGTTGTCCAGGTTGGCGATGAAGTCGAAGTGATGGTGCTGGACGTCGATGAAGAGCGTCGCCGCATCTCGCTGGGCATGAAGCAGGTTGCCGCCAATCCGTGGGAAACCTTCGCTGCCACCCACAAGAAGGGTGACAAGGTCTCGGGCCAGATCAAGTCGATCACCGACTTCGGCATCTTCATCGGCCTGGACGGCGGCATCGATGGCCTGGTCCACCTGTCGGACATCAGCTGGAACACCACCGGCGAAGACGTCGTTCGCAACTTCAAGAAGGGCGATACCCTGGACGCCGTCGTCCTGGCTGTCGATCCGGAGCGCGAGCGCATCTCCCTGGGCGTGAAGCAGCTGGAGCAGGATCCGTTCGGCCAGTACATGGCTGCCAATCCGAAGGGCTCCAAGGTCGAAGGCGTGGTGAAGGAAGTCGACGCCAAGGGCGCGATCATCGAGCTGGCTGACGGCATCGAAGGTTACGTCTCGGCCCGCGACATCGCCAACGAGCGCGTTGACGACGCCACCCAGCACCTGAAGGTCGGCGACAAGGTCGAAGCCAAGTTTGTGGGCATGGACCGCAAGGGCCGTACCCTGCAGCTGTCGATCAAGGCCAAGGACGACGCGGAAATGCGCGAAGTGCTGGAGGAATACCAGTCCTCTTCGGCTTCCAGCGGCACCACCCAGCTGGGCGCGCTGCTGCGTGCACAGCTGAACGGCAACAAGTCCGAGTAATCGGCCTTACGCTGTTCGTTGTTTCCTGGACGGCCCGGGCATTGCCCGGGCCGTTTCAGGCTGAGATGCCCCTGATGTGAGCCGGTAATGACCAAATCCGAACTGATCGAAATCCTTGCGCGCCGCCAGGCGCACCTGAAGGCCGATGATGTCGATCTGGCGGTGAAGTCGTTGCTGGAAATGATGGGCGGATCGCTGTCCGCCGGGGATCGCATCGAAATCCGGGGTTTTGGCAGCTTCTCGCTGCACTATCGTCCGCCGCGCCTGGGTCGCAACCCGAAGACCGGCGAATCGGTTGCCCTGCCGGGCAAGCATGTCCCCCATTTCAAGCCGGGCAAGGAACTGCGCGAGCGGGTCAGCAGTGTGCTGCCGCTGGACGCCGATCCGGCCTGAGCCTTCCGTCGCGCCACCGCGTGCGAATCCAGCCGCGAGTCGGATAAGCTACGGACTCCTGCCACTGGAGCTGTCGCATGAAGGTTTTTCGTCTGCTGGTCCTGCTGGCGGTGCTGATCCTTGGATTGATCATCGGTGCGGTCAACATGACCGCGATGTCGATCAATCTGCTGTTTACCGAACTGCATACCTCGGTGGGCGTGGCCCTGATCGCTGCGCTGCTGGTCGGTGTCGTGGTCGGTGCCGGGCTGGTGCTGGTGAGCGTGGTCATTCCGCTCTACGGCCAGCTGCGCCGTGCCAACAAGTCCGCTGTCGCTTCGCCGGCACCGGTGGCTTCCCCGCAATCTTTTGATGGACGTTGATCGAAGATGGATTTCGTCACCGAGTGGTTCTGGTTCTTCCTGTTCGTTCCGCTGGCCGCACTGGCCGGGTGGGTGATCGGGCGGCGTGGTGGTCAACGCCACGGTGACAGCCAGGTCAGCCGCCTGTCGAGCACCTATTTCCGTGGCCTGAACTACCTGCTCAACGAGCAGCCGGACAAGGCCATCGAGCTGTTCCTGCACATCGCCGAGCTGGACAAGGAAACCTTCGAGACCCAGGTCGCGTTGGGCCACCTGTTCCGCCGCCGCGGTGAAGTCGACCGCGCCATCCGCCTGCACCAGGGTCTGGTCAACCGCCATGACCTGAGTGACGCGCAGCGCGTGCAGGCGCTGCTGGCGCTGGGCGAGGACTACATGAAGTCCGGCCTGCTGGATCGTGCCGAGACTGTATTCACCGAGTTGGCGCAGCTGGATCAACGTGCACCGCAGGCGCTCAAGCACCTGATCGGTATCTACCAGGCCGAACGCGATTGGGAAAAGGCGATCGACAACGCCACCCGTTTCGAGGACGTCACCGGCGAGCCGATGGGCAAGCTGATCGGGCAGTTCGAGTGCGAGCTGGCCGAGCGGTTCCGCGGTGCCGGCAAGCTGGAAGAGGCGAGGGCAGCGATCGCCCGGGCCTATCAGGCCGATGCGATGTCGGTGCGCGCCGGTATCATCGAGGGCCGGCTGGAAACCGACGCGGGCAATCCGGAAGCTGCCGTGCGCGCCTTTGAGCGCGCCGCGCGCAACGATCCTGAGTACCTGCCGGAACTGCTGCCGGCGTTGATGCAGAACTATCGCAAGGTCGGCGACCTGGCCGGCGCACGTGCCTTCCTGTCTGAGATGACCGAGCATTACCGCGGCATTGCCCCGGTGCTGGCGTTGACCCGGCTGATGGAAGAGCAGGAGGGCGTGGCTCCGGCCCGTGCCTACCTCGGTCGCCAGCTCAAGGATCGGCCGTCGGTGCGGGGTGAGTCCGCGCTGATCGACCTGACCCTCGCCGAGGGGGCCGATTCCACCGCCACCCTGCATGACCTCAAGCACATCACCGACCAGTTGCTGGTGCGCAACCCGGCTTATCGCTGCACGCGCTGCGGCTTCGGTGCGCGTACCCACCACTGGCAGTGCCCGAGCTGCAAGGAATGGGGAACGGTCAAGCCGCTGCTGAACTACGCGGTGCTCTGATCCATGCCCTGGCTTGTGATGGGCGCGCTGCTGGGGCTCGCCCTGCTGAGTGCGTTGCTGACCTGGGCTGCACGCGGCTATGCACTGCGCCAGCAGTTGATGGACCAGCCCGGCGAACGCCGCAGCCATAGCGTCGCCACCCCGCGCGGTGGCGGCATCGCCATCGTCATCAGCCTGCTGGTGACTGCTGGCGTGGCCATCTGGGCCTGGCCCGAAAGCACGCCCAGTGTGCTGGTGGCCAGCCTTGGGCTGGTGCTGGTGGCCGGCATCGGCTGGTGGGACGACCACAGGCCCCTGCCGGCGATGCGTCGCCTGCTGGTGCATTTCATCGCTGCGGCGCTGCTGGCCGGCCTGGTCAAGGTGAACGGTGGCAGCTGGCTGTTGGCGGCGCTGGTGCTGCTGTTCACCGCCTCGCTGATCAACATCTGGAACTTCATGGACGGCATCAATGGCATTGCCGCCAGCCAGGCCGTCGTGGCGATGCTGGGGCTGGTGCCGGTGCTGCCGTGGCCGTACTCACTTGCCGCTGTGGCCCTGGGGCTGGCGTGCCTCGGATTCCTGCCGTTCAACTTCCCTCGGGCCCGGATCTTCATGGGCGATGTCGGAAGTGGCGCGCTGGGGTATGCGGTCGCCGCCGTGCTGGCGCTCGCCAGCGTGCGGACCGATATCAACTGGCTGCTGCTGCTGGTACCGGTTTCGCCGTTCCTTGTGGACGCGGGCTTCACACTGCTGGCGCGCATCATTTCAGGACAACGCTGGATGGAACCCCATACCCAGCATGTCTACCAGCGCGCGGTGCAGGCAGGAGCCAGTCACCCCCAGGTGACAGGGATGTACTTTGCTTTGGGCCTGTTCAGTATTACAGTGTTCAATGTCTGCTCCAATTTGCAGCCGAGGTGGGAGGCTGCCGTGGCGATCGCGTGGTTCATCGCGCTGAGCGTCCTCTGGCTCCTCCTGCGCAATGGAATGCGCCACCGACAAGGAATTACCTGACTTATGGCTTCACCCTGGCGGGACAGAATCCTCGGCCTGATGCCGCGTTCGGCCATCGTCTGCCACGACCTCTTCATGGTCTGGGCATGCTGGCAGTTGCTCCATGCAGGGCGTTACTCGATCCTGCCCAACGCCCCGGCGCTACCTCTGTGGAACGTCGATACCACCCTGGTCCTGCTGCTGCAGGGCCTGGTGTTCTGGCGCGTGGGCCTGTACCGCGGCCTGTGGCGGTTCGCCAGCGTCAGCGACCTGCTGAACATCTTCAAGGCCAGCTTCATCGGAATGGTGGCCATCGTCCTGGTGCTGATGTGGAAGCGCTTCGACGGCGTGCCGATGTCGGTGCTGGTGATCTATCCGTTCGCGCTGTCGGCGCTGCTGGGTGCGCCGCGCCTTCTGTACCGGGCCTGGAAGGACTACCAGGCACTGCAGTCCGATTCCAGCGCCCGTCGCGTGCTGATCCTCGGCGCCGGCCAGGCCGCCGAAACCCTGGTCCGCGACCTGCGCCGTTCCGGCAACTTCGAGCCGGTCGGCCTGCTCGACGATGCACCCCACCTGCGTGGTGCCAAGCTGCAGGGCCTGCCGATCCTCGGCACCCTGGATGACGCACCGACGGTGGTCCGCGAGACTGCTGC
Source organism: Stenotrophomonas sp. SMYL41 (assembly GCF_036319965.1). Classification (NCBI taxonomy): domain Bacteria; kingdom Pseudomonadati; phylum Pseudomonadota; class Gammaproteobacteria; order Lysobacterales; family Lysobacteraceae; genus Stenotrophomonas; species Stenotrophomonas sp. SMYL41. The sequence continues at coordinate 26,671 of NZ_JAWIRX010000011.1, forward strand.
CAAGCTGCTGGTCATTGCCATGCCGTCGCTGGATGCTGCGGGCATGCAGCGCGTCGTCGCGATCTGCGAAAGCACCGGCGTGCCGTTCCGTACCGTGCCCAAGCTCAGTGACATCCTGCAGGGCCAGTCGCTGCCGGGCCAGCTGAAGGAAGTGGCGATCGAGGACCTGCTGGGCCGCAAGCCGATCATGCCGGACTGGAACCTGATCCGCGGCTGGTTGGGCGGGCGCACCGTGATGGTCACCGGCGCCGGTGGTTCGATCGGCTCGGAGCTCTGTCGCCAGTGCGCGCGCCATGGTGCCGGCCGCATCATCCTGCTGGAAATCAGTGAACTGCTGTTGCTGACCATCGAAGGCGAGCTCCGTCGCAGCTTCCCCGATGTCGAGATCGAGGCAGTGCTGGGCGATTGTGGCGATCCGGCGGTGATTCGCTACGCGCTGTCGCTGCACCCGGTCGATACCGCTTTCCATGCTGCGGCCTACAAGCATGTGCCGGTGCTGGAGCGCCAGCTGCGCGAGGCGGTGCGCAACAACATCCTGGCGACCGAGAACGTGGCCCGCGCCTGCCTGGAGGCCCGCGTGGAGCACTTCGTGTTCATCTCCACCGACAAGGCGGTCGATCCGGTCAATGCGCTGGGTGCAAGCAAGCGCTACGCCGAGATGATCTGCCAGAGCCTGGACCAGAAGTCCACGCACACTCGTTTCGTCACGGTGCGCTTCGGCAACGTGCTGGCGTCGGCCGGCAGCGTCGTGCCGCTGTTCCGCGAGCAGATCCTGCGCGGTGGCCCGGTGACTGTCACCGATCCGGAAGTCAGCCGCTACTTCATGACCATCCCCGAGGCCTGCCAGCTGATCCTGCAGGCGGCCGCCTCGGCCTCGCATGGCGCGATCTACACCCTCGACATGGGCGAGCCGGTGCCGATCCGCGTGCTGGCCGAACAGATGATCCGCCTGACCGGCAAGCAACCGTACAAGGACATCCAGATCATCTATACCGGCTTGCGTCCGGGCGAGAAGCTGCACGAGACGTTGTTCTATTCGGACGAAGACTACCGCTCCACCGCACACCCGAAGATTCTCGAGGCCGGCGTGCGTGCATTCTCGCGGGATCTGGTGCTGGGCAACGTCCCGCGCCTGCGTGAGGCGATTGCCAGCTACGACACTGCCAGCATCCAGGAAATCCTGTTTGCGACGATGCCGGAATTCTCGCCAATCGAACAGGATGCTTACATTTCATCCGCTAAAGTCGTGCCTTTTCCGGCACGTGAGGCAAACAGGCACCAATGAGCAAGCGAATCCGCAAAGCAGTTTTCCCGGTGGCAGGGCTGGGGACACGTTTCTTGCCAGCAACCAAGACTGTGCCGAAGGAGATGCTCCCGATCATTGATCGGCCGCTGATCCAGTACGCCGTGGATGAGGCGATTGAAGCCGGCTGCGATACGCTGGTGTTCATCACCAACCGCTACAAGCACGCGGTCGCTGACTATTTCGACAAGGCCTACGAGCTGGAGCAGAAGCTCGAGCGCGCTGGCAAGCAGGAGCAGCTGGAGCTGATCCGCCACGTGCTGCCCAATGGCGTGCGCGCGATCTTCGTGACCCAGGCCGAGGCGCTGGGCCTGGGGCATGCCGTGCTGTGTGCCAAGGCGGTGATCGGCGACGAACCCTTCGCCGTGCTGCTGCCCGACGACCTGATCTGGAACCGGGGTGCCGGTGCGCTGAAGCAGATGGCCGACCTCAATGAGGCCAGTGGTGCAAGCGTGATCGCCGTCGAAGACGTGCCGCATGACAAGACTGCCAGCTACGGCATCGTTGCCACTGATGCGTTCGACGGCCGCAAGGGTCGCATTTCGCAGATCGTGGAGAAGCCGAAGCCGGAGGACGCGCCGAGCGACCTGGCCGTGGTCGGCCGCTATGTGCTGAGCCCGAAGATCTTCGAACTGCTGGAGGCGACCGGCACGGGTGCCGGTGGCGAGATCCAGCTGACCGATGCGATCGCGGCGCTGCTGAAGACCGAAGAGGTCGATGCCTATCGCTTCGAGGGCACGCGTTTCGACTGCGGCACGCACCTGGGGCTGGTCGAGGCGACGATCCGCTTCGCGCTGGACAACCCGAAGCTGGCTGGCCCGGCGCGGGAGAAGCTGGCGGCGATGTTGGCGGAATAAGGTTTATCGAGCGCTCCGTGCAGCGCCTTGATTGATACGTGATGGGCGGGATGGGTGGGCCTTTGCAGGACACACCGTAAACCCGTCCATGGGGGCTCGATGGCGCCATCCATGGCGCCAACGGTCCTGCAAAGGTCCACCCGTCCCACCTGTCAGATTTCCCGTGGGCGCGGACGGGAAGGGCGGAATCAAGAGCGGAGCAGAAACAAGAAAGGCAGCCGATGGCTGCCTTTCTTGCTTCCAGAGCATCCACGCATGGCATGGACCTACTGCTTTTGCTCATCCCTACGCCGCGGGGAATATTGGATGGCCCGGGCAGTCTCACCCACCCGGGCCCCACAGCGAACCGAAACGTCCGCCGGCACGCCTTGAACCTTACAGCGCTTCGAAAATACCCGCCGCGCCCATGCCGGTGCCGATGCACATCGTCACCATGCCGTACTTCTGCTGGCGACGACGCAGGCCGTGCAGCAGGGTCGCGGTACGGATCGCGCCGGTCGCACCCAGCGGGTGGCCCAGGGCGATCGCGCCGCCCAGCGGGTTGACCTTGTCCGGATCAAGGCCGCAATCGCGGATCACCGCCAGCGACTGCGCGGCGAATGCTTCGTTCAGTTCAATCCAGTCCAGCTGGTCCTGGGTCAGGCCGGCCTGCTTCAGTGCCTTCGGGATCGCGGCAATCGGGCCGATGCCCATCACTTCCGGGCGCACGCCGGCCACCGAGAAGCTGACGAAGCGGGCCAGCGGGGTCAGGCCGTAGTCCTTGATCGCCTGCTCCGAGGCCAGCAGTACCGCGCCGGCGCCGTCGCTCATCTGCGACGAGTTGCCGGCGGTGACGGTGCCACCGAACTGGCCGTTGCGGAACACCGGGCGCAGCTTGGCCAGGCCTTCGGCCGAGGAATCCGGGCGCGGGCCTTCGTCGGTGTCGGCGATCTTGTTGCGGGTGATGATGCGCTGGCCATCGGCCAGGTCTGGCAGGTGCGAGACGATCTCATAGGGGCTGATCTCGTCCTTGAACTCGCCGTTCTGGATCGCGGCCATGGCCTTCTGGTGCGAGGCCAGGGCGAAGGCGTCCTGGTCTTCGCGCGAGACCTTCCACTCTTCGGCGACCTTCTCGGCAGTGATGCCCATGCCGTAGGCGATGGCAACGTGGTCGTTGTCGAACACGCTCGGCGCCATGGCGATCTTGTTGCCCATCATCGGCACCATCGACATCGACTCGGTGCCGCCGGCCAGCATCAGGTCGGCGTTGCCCAGGCGGATCGCATCGGCGGCCTGCGCCACGGCCTGCAGGCCGGAGGAGCAGAAACGGTTCACCGTCTGCGCCGCGATGGTGTTCGGCAGGCCGGCCAGCAGCACACCGATGCGAGCCACATTCATGCCTTGCTCGGCTTCCGGCATGGCGCAGCCGATGATGGCGTCATCGATGCGGTTGACGTCCACGCCCGGGGCCTGGGCGACGACACTGCGCAATACGTGCGCAAGCATGTCGTCGGGGCGGGTGTTGCGGAACATGCCCTTGGGCGCCTTGCCAACCGGGGTACGGGTGGCGGCGACGATGTAGGCGTCCTGGATTTGCTTGGTCATTGCAGTGATCTCTCGAATTTTTTAGCTGGAGTGCCGACCGACGGTCGGCACCCACCAGAAGCAGAGAAGTGCCGGCCAGAGGTCGGCACCCGCCATCAATCAGTTACGCAGCGGCTTGCCGGTCTTCAGCATGTGCGCGATGCGGGCCTGGGTCTTTTCCTGCTGGGCCAGTTCGACGAAGTGCTTGCGCTCCAGGGTCAGCAGCCACTCTTCGTCGACCAGGGTGCCGCGGTCGACCTTGCCGCCACACAGGACGGTGGCGATGCGCTCGGCGATCTCGTAGTCGTACGGGCTGATGAAACGGCCTTCCAGCATGTTGACCAGCATCATCTTGAAGGTGGCGATACCCACGTCACCGGCGACCTGGATGCGGCGTGCCGGCAGCGGCGGACGATAGCCCGCCTCGGCCAGGGCACGCGCTTCGGCCTTGGCGATGTGCAGGGCCTCGTAGCTGTTGAACACCACCTTGTCGGTGCTGCGCAGCAGGCCCAGTTCCTTGGCGTTGACCGCGGAGTTGGAGACCTTGGCCATTGCCACGGTCTCGAAGGTCTTCTTCAGTTCGGCGAACACGTCGCCGCCTGGGCCCGCGGCCTGCGAGGCGCGCACGGCCAGTTCCTTCAGGCCACCGCCAGCCGGCAGCAGGCCGACACCGGCCTCGACCAGGCCGATATAGCTTTCCAGGAAGGCCACGGTCTTGGCGCTGTGCATCTGGAACTCGCAGCCGCCACCCAGGGCCAGGCCGCGCACGGCCGCAACCACCGGGACCAGCGAGTACTTGATGCGCTGGCTGGTGCGCTGGAAGTTGGCCACCATCTCTTCGAACTGGTCGACCTTGCCGGCCTGCAGCAGACCGAGCGCGCCGGCCAGGTCAGCACCGGCGGAGAAGGGTTCCTTCTGCTGCCAGATCACCAGGCCCTGGAAGTCCTTCTCGGCGCGGCTGACGCATTCCTGCAGGCCGTCCAGCACCTGGTCGGACACGGTGTTCATCTTGGTCTTGAAGCTGACCACCGCGATGCCATCACCGTCGTGCCACATGCGCAGGCCGTCGTTCTCGAACACGGTCTCACCCGGCGCGAACTTTTCGCCCAGCAGCGGATCCGGGAAACGCTGGCGCTGGTACACCGGCAGCGACGAGCGCGGCAGCTTGGCGTTGCGCGACGGGCTGTAGCTGCCCTCGGCGGCGTGCACGCCATCGCGGCCATCGAACACCCAGTCCGGCAGCGGGGCGTTGCTCATGCTCTTGCCGGCGACGATGTCATCGGCAATCCACTGCGCGACCTGCTTCCAGCCGGCGGCCTGCCAGGTTTCGAACGGGCCCAACGACCAGCCGTAGCCCCAACGGATGGCCAGGTCGACGTCGCGCGCGGTCTCGGCGATGTCGGCCAGGTGGTAGGCGCTGTAGTGGAACAGGTCGCGGAAGGTCGCCCACAGGAACTGCGCCTGCGGGTGCTGGCTCTCGCGCAGCTTGGCGAACTTCTCGGCCGGGTTCTTGATCTTCAGGATCTCGACCACTTCCGGTGCAGCGGCGCGGTCAGCCGGGCGGTAGTCCTGCTTCTCCAGGTCCAGCACGACGATGTCCTTGCCGACCTTGCGGAAAATGCCGGCACCGGTCTTCTGGCCGAGCGCGCCCTTGGTGATCAGCGCATCCAGCCACTTCGGCGACTTGAAGAACTCATGCCACGGGTCGTTCGGCAGGGTGTCGCCCATGGTCTTGATGACGTGGGCCATGGTGTCCAGGCCGACCACGTCGGAGGTGCGGTAGGTGGCCGACTTCGGGCGGCCGACCAGCGGGCCGGTCAGGCCGTCCACTTCATCGAAGCCCAGACCGAACTGCTGGGTGTGGTGGATGGTGGACAGGATCGAGAACACGCCGATGCGGTTGCCGATGAAGTTCGGGGTGTCCTTGGCATACACCACGCCCTTGCCCAGGGTGGTGACCAGGAATGCTTCCAGGCCTTCCAGCACGGCGGCGTCGGTGGTGGTGGCCGGGATCAGCTCGGCCAGGTGCATGTAGCGCGGCGGGTTGAAGAAGTGCACGCCGCAGAAGCGGTGGCGCAGCTGCTCGGGCAGCACGTCGGCCAGCTTGTTGATGCCCAGGCCCGAGGTGTTGGAGGCCAGCACCGCGTGGTCGGCCACGAACGGCGCGATCTTCTTGTACAGGTCCTGCTTCCAGTCCATGCGCTCGGCGATGGCCTCGATGATCAGGTCGCAGTCCTTCAGCTGCTCCAGGCCGGACTCGTAGTTGGCCGGGGTGATGGCTTCGGCCAGCGACTTGCTGGCCAGCGGTGCCGGGCTCAGCTTGCCCAGGTTGGCGATCGCCTTCAGCACGATGCCGTCGGCCGGGCCTTCCTTGGCGGGCAGGTCGAACAGCACGGTGTCGACGCCAGCGTTGGTGAGGTGGGCAGCGATCTGGGCACCCATGACGCCGGCACCCAGCACGGCGGCGCGGCGGACTAGCAGGGAATTGGACATGGTGTAGGGCCTTTGTTGGTCAGCAGTTACTGGGTGGAATCAAAGGGAAGCGGGCAGGGCGCTGGCGCGAGCGGCGGCGCGGAACCCGGCTTCGGCGAAATGGATCAGTTCGTGGGCGGCATGGGCACGATGCGCCGCTTCGGTGACACCGGCGGGACGCTTGATCAGCCCGAAGTCGGCCATGGCATAGGTGAGCGAGCCGGCGAGGAAGTCCAGGCGCCAGTACAGCTCTTCCTTGCTCAGGCCGGGCACGCACTCGCCGATGGCCTTGCCGAACGCACGCAGCACGTGGCCGTAGTGGTCGGACAGGAACTTGCGCAGGTTGTCGTTCTTCTCGGCGTAGGCGCGGGCGATCACGCGCACGAAGGCGCCGCCGTTCTGGCGGTCCTGGGCCAGTGCCAGCGCCGGCTCGACGAAGGCGGCCAGCACCGGGCGGAGCTGCCCGGGGTGTTCGCTGCGGGCGCGTTCGAGCTGGGACAGGCGGGCGCCGGTCATCTCGTCCATGCGGCGGCGGAACACCTCGTTGACCAGGTTTTCCTTGGAGCCGAAGTGGTAGTTGACCGCAGCAATGTTGACGTCGGCCTGGCTGGTCACCTGGCGCAGCGAAGTACCGGCGAAGCCGTGCTGTGCGAACAGCTCCTCAGCCGCGCCGAGGATGCGGTCCTTGGTCGAGAAGTGGGCGGGTTTGGCCATCGGCGGGCGGACCTTAATCAAACGATTGTTTGATACTAGGACCAGACGGTGGCGTATGGCATTTTGCAGTGCAGCAAAAATGCCCGGAGCGGTCAGAATCCGCTCAGGTGGGTGAATGGGCGCAAAGGGTAGTGGCGGGGGGGGGGGGGGGGGGGCGCGGGCGGGGGGGGGGGGGGGGCCGCGGGGGGGGGGGGGGGGGCGGGGCGGCCCCCCGCCCCCCCCCCCCCCCCCCCCCCCCCCCCCCCCCCCCCCCCCCCCCCGCCACTACCACCCTGCCGCTTTATCTTTTACAATTCGCCTACGTTTATCAGGCTAAGCCCGCGTCCCGACGCGGGTTTTTTTCATGTTACCCTTCGGGCCATCCGCGGCCCGATTCCATTGGAGACATCCCATGGCGCTGGAGCGCACCCTTTCGATCATCAAGCCGGACGCCGTTGCCAAGAACGTCATCGGCGAAATCTACGCCCGCTTCGAGAAGGCCGGCCTGAAGGTCGTGGCCGCCAAGTACAAGCAGCTGTCGCGCCGTGAAGCCGAAGGCTTCTACGCCGTGCACCGCGAGCGTCCGTTCTTCAACGCGCTGGTCGAGTTCATGATCTCCGGCCCGGTGATGATCCAGGCCCTGGAAGGCGAGAACGCCGTCCTGGCCCACCGCGACCTGCTGGGCGCCACCAACCCGAAGGAAGCCGCTGCGGGCACCATCCGCGCCGACTTCGCCGAATCCATCGATGCCAACGCCGCCCACGGCTCGGACTCGGTCGAGAATGCCGCGATTGAAATCGCCTACTTCTTCGCCGCTACCGAAGTCGTTTCGCGCTGAGAGTAATGCCGTGAACGAGGTCGTACAGTCCCCCGCCATCCAGCCGCTGCCGAAGTCGGCACCCACGGCTGGCAAGCAGAACCTGCTCGACCTCGATCGCGCGGGCCTGGAGAAGTTTTTCGTCGAGGTTCTCGGCGAGAAGAAGTTCCGTGCCCACCAGGTGATGAAGTGGATCCACCATCGCTACGTCACCGACTTCGATGAAATGACCGACCTCGGCAAGGTCCTGCGCGCCAAGCTGCAGGCCCATGCCGAGGTGCTGGTTCCGAACATCGTGTTCGACAAGCCCTCCGCCGACGGCACCCACAAGTGGCTGCTGGCGATGGGCGTGGATGGCAAGAACGCCATCGAGACCGTGTACATCCCCGACAAGACCCGCGGCACGCTGTGCGTGTCCTCGCAGGTCGGTTGCGGCCTGAACTGCACGTTCTGCTCCACCGCCACCCAGGGCTTCAACCGCAACCTGACCACCGCCGAGATCATCGGCCAGGTGTGGGTTGCCGCACGCCACCTGGGCAACGTGCCGCACCAGATGCGCCGCCTCACCAACGTGGTGATGATGGGCATGGGCGAGCCGCTGATGAATTTCGACAACGTCGTGCGCGCCATGAGCGTGATGCGCGACGACCTGGGCTACGGCCTGGCCAACAAGCGCGTGACCCTGTCGACCTCCGGCCTGGTGCCGCAGATCGACCGCCTGTCCGCCGAAAGCGACGTGTCGCTGGCAGTGTCGCTGCATGCGCCGAACGACGCGCTGCGCGAGACCCTGGTGCCGCTCAACAAGAAGTACCCGATCGCCGAGCTGATGGCTTCGTGCGCGCGCTACCTGCGCGCCAACAAGCGCCGCGAGTCGGTCACCTTCGAATACACCCTGATGAAGGGCATCAACGACAAGCCCGAGCATGCCCGCGAATTGGCCCGCCTGATGCGCCAGTTCGACAACGCGGTCCAGGCCAAGGATTCGGGCAAGGTCAACCTGATTCCGTTCAACCCGTTCCCGGGCACCCGCTACGAGCGTTCGGAAGAAGCACACATCCGCGCCTTCCAGAAGATCCTGCTCGACAGCAACGTGCTGACGATGGTCCGCCGCACCCGTGGCGACGACATCGACGCCGCCTGTGGCCAGCTCAAGGGCCAGGTGATGGACCGCACCCGCCGCCAGGCGGAGTTCAACAAGACGCTGCAGGCGGGGAAGGGGAGCGATGCCGCGGCCTGACCGCCTCTGGCTGGTTCTGCTCGCAGGCGTGCTGGCCGTTGCGGTCGGCGGCTGCAAATCCCATCCCAAGGCCAAGCTCGGCCCGAGCCAGGCGCCGGTCTATTCGGTGGGTGACCCGGAAAGCGTGCGGCGCGAAGTGCGCTGGCGCGACCTGTTGACCCTGGCGACCCGCGACATGCAGGTCGGCAATCTCGACGCCGCCGAGCGCAAGGTACGCGAAGCGCTGAAGCTGGCGCCCGAGGCCCCCGATGCGCTGGTGCTGCAGGCCGGCATCGACGACCGCCGTGGCCGCACCCGCCAGGCGGGAGAGAACTTCCGCAAGGCCGCCGAGCTGGCGCCGCAGCGCGGAGACGTGCTCAACAACTACGGTGCCTGGCTGTGCCAGCAGGGCCAGGCGGCCGAATCACTGGTCTGGTTCGATCGGGCGCTGCAGGCGCCGGGCTATGCCACCCCGGGCGAGGCGCAGGCCAATGCCGGCAGCTGCGCACTGGACGCGGGCCAGCTTGAGCGTGCCGAACGCGACCTGCGTGCGGCCCTCGTCGCGGCGCCGGCCAACCCGGTCGCGCTGGAGTCGATGGCCCAGCTGAGCTTCCGCCAGGGCCGCTACATGGAGGCCCGGGCCTTCGCCGAACGTAGGATTGCGGCTGCACCCGCAACGCGTTCCGTGTTACAACTTGCGTCTCAAATCGAAGCGAGGCTGGGCGATCGGGCGGCATCTGATCGCTATCTGCAGCGGATTCGACAGGAATTTCCGCAGGAAGCGGGCTCCTAACTCCAGGGTTGATGCATTGTGATTGATGACCAGACTGTGAGCGCTCTCGAGACTGCGGCCGGCTGCGGCACCCGCCTGCGCCAGGCCCGTGAAGCGGCCGGACTGACCCTCGAAGATGTCGGCTCGCGCCTGCGCATGCCGGTCCAGGTGGTCAAGTCGCTGGAAGAGGAACAATGGCAGAAGCTGGGGGCGCCGGTATTCGTGCGCGGCCAGCTGCGCAGCTACGCGCGCCTGCTGGACGTGGACGTGGGCCAGCTGCTGGAACAGGCCCAGGTCGGCCCGGTGGTTCCGCCCACCCTGGTCAGCCATACCCATACCCCGCGTGCGCGCCGCATCGCCGAGAACCTCGGCCGGCGCGCGCTGTACGTCGGCATCACTGCAGTGCTGGCGGTGCCGGTGTGGTTCGCCACCCGTGGCCATTTCGACGACAGCGCGACCCCGTCGCCGAGCACCGCCTCGTTGGACGTGATCCCGGCCGCCGTGCCGGTCGCCCCGTCCGCGGCCGGTGCCGAGGCTGTCGCGCCGGCAGAAGCGACCACTGCCCCGGCCAACAAGCCGGCGGCTACCCCGTACGTGGCCTCGCTGGCCCCGGTGCCGCGCCCGGCGCCGGCCCCGGCGGCTTCCGGCAATGCGCTGGAAATGCAGTTCAGCGGCGACAGCTGGGTCGACATCGGCGGCCCGGACGGCAGCACTGTCGAGAAGGCGCTGATCAAGTCCGGCGAGACCCGCAGCTTCACGCCGGGCCAGGTGACCCGGGTGACCTTGGGCAACGCCTCGGCGGTCCAGGTTCAGCAGAACGGCGCTATCGTCGATCTGACCCCCTACCAGCGAGCCAACGTGGCACGCTTTCAGGTATCCTCTGAAGGCTCCGTAGTCCCGGTTTCGCACTGAGGCGCGGTTTCACCACCTTCGATTAAACCCAATGGTCCCTCCCGATGGGCGGGGCGAGAGTACGCATGGCGATCGACGATCTGCTCGACGAGCACGAACAAAGTGAACGCGTCCGCAGCTGGCTGCGGAAGAATGGCGCCAGCATCCTCGGTGGCGTAGTCATCGCCATCGGTGCCATTGCCGGCTGGCAGTGGTACCAGAAGGATCAGGGCGGCAAGATGGCTGCGGCCAATGTCGAGTACCAGAAGGCCCTGCAGGGCCTGCAGCAGAACAAGCTTGACGACGCCGCCAAGGCGGTCAAGGCGCTCGAAGCCGGCCCGTCCAGCATCTACGGCGACCTCGCGGCGCTGCAGCTGGCCAAGGCCCAGGTCGACGCCGGCAAGAACGAAGAGGCACTGGCTACCCTGCGCAATGTGAAGGTCGAAGGCGACCTGCAGCGCGTGGTCGACCAGCGTGTGGCCCGCCTGCTGGTGGCCACCGGCAAGAGCGACGAGGCGATCAAGCTGCTGGGCAGCGCCACCGACAGCAGCAGCCTGGAAATCCATGGTGATGCGCTGATGGCGCAGGGCAAGCGTGACGACGCCCGTGCACAGTACGAGAAGGCGCTGAAGACGCTGGATGTGGCAGCGCCGCAGCGGCGCCTGCTGGAAACCAAGGTTATGGACGCCGGCGGCACCGTCGCCGCCCCTGCGGAGTCGGTTTGATGAGTCAGAAGGTCATGATCACCCGCGTCGCCACCGTGCTCCTGATGGGCATGGCCCTGACCGGCTGCAGCACCATGAAGGGCTGGTTCGCCGGCAAGGACGCGGCCGCGAAGAAAGCACAGGAACCGGCTGAGCTGGTCAAGTTCGAGCCCACCCTGAAGGTCAGCAAGGCCTGGTCGGTCAACCTCGGCAAGGGCGAGCGCCGCATCGGCGTGCGCCAGGGTCCGGCAGTGGCCAACGGCCACGTGTTCGCCGCGGCGATCACCGGTGGCGTGCACGCCATCGACCTGCAGACCGGCAAGAAGGTCTGGACCTGGGAGCCGAAGAAGGAAAAGAAGAAGGCCAAGCTGCGCCTGTCCGGCGGCCCGGGTGTCGGTGAGAACCTGGTCGTGATCGGCACGCTGGATGGCCAGGTCATCGCCCTGGATATCAACGATGGCAGCGAGAAGTGGCGTGCCCGTGTCCCGGGTGAGGTCATTGCCGCGCCGGCCGTTGCCCAGGGCATGGTCTACGTGCGCAGCAACGACGGTCGCATCACCGGCTTCGATGCCGGCAACGGCACCCAGAAGTGGTTCAACCCGAGCGAACTGCCGGCGCTGACCGTGCGCGGCAACGCGCCCGTGGTGACCGGTCCGGGCGTGCTGTTCATCGGCAAGGACGAGGGCGCGGTTGCGGCCCTGGCCCAGCAGGATGGCCGCACCCTTTGGGAACAGACCCTCGGCAACGGCGAAGGCCGCACCGAGCTGGAGCGCATGGCGGACGTCGACGGCGCTCCGGTGCTGGAGGGCAACACCCTCTACGTGAGCAGCTTCAAGAACCAGACCATGGCCATCGAAGGCCCGACCGGTCGCCCGCTGTGGGCGCGCGACCATGGCGGTGCCGGTGGCGTTGCGGTGTCGTCGGGCAATGTGTTCGTCACCGACAACAAGGGCGGCGTGTTCGGCCTGGACAAGGCCAGCGGCGCGGCGATGTGGTCGCAGACCGCGCTGGCGCGTCGTTCGCTGACCGGCCCGGCGCTGCACGGCGACTACGTGGTGGTCGGCGACTACAAGGGATACGTGCACTGGCTGCAGGCGTCCGATGGTGCGATGGCGGCACGGGCAAAAAGTGGCGGCGACGCCCTGCTGGCCCAGCCGGTCGTCGCAGACGGGGTGCTGCTGGTGCAGAACGTTGATGGCAAGCTGACCGCCTTCCGGTTGGCAAATTAAAAATTGGAGTAATCGCGATGCTGCCTTTGGTCGCCCTGGTTGGACGGCCGAATGTCGGCAAGTCGACTATTTTCAATGCGCTTACGCGCACCCGTGACGCGCTGGTCCATGACCAGCCCGGCGTCACCCGCGACCGCAACTACGGTGTCTGCCGTCTGGACGAGGACAATCATTTCCTCGTCGTCGACACCGGCGGTATCGCGGAAGAGGAAGAGGGTCTGGCAGGGGCTACCACCCGCCAGGCCCGTGCCGCTGCGGCGGAAGCCGACCTGATCCTGTTCGTGGTCGACGCCCGTGAGGGTACCTCGGCGATGGACGACGAGATCCTGGCCTGGCTGCGCAAGCTGTCGCGCCCGACGCTGCTGTTGATCAACAAGATCGACGGCACCGACGAGGACACCGTGCGTTCGGAGTTCGCCCGCTATGGCTTCGGCGAGATGCTGACCGTCTCCGCTGCGCATCGCCAGGGCCTGGACGACCTGCTGGATGAAGTGATCCAGCGCCTACCGGAAGAGGGCAGCGGCGAAGAGCTGGACAACGATCCGAACCGCATCCGCATCGCTTTCGTCGGCCGCCCGAACGTGGGCAAGTCGACCCTGGTCAATCGCATCCTCGGCGAGGAGCGCATGATCGCCTCCGACGTGCCGGGCACCACCCGCGACTCGATCGCGGTGGACCTGGAGCGTGACGGCCGCGAGTACCGCCTGATCGACACCGCCGGCCTGCGCCGTCGTTCGCGCGTGGACGAGGTCGTCGAGAAGTTCTCGGTGGTCAAGACCATGCAGTCGATCGAGCAGTGCCAGGTGGCTGTGCTGATGCTGGACGCCACCGAAGGCGTGACCGACCAGGACGCCACCGTGCTCGGTGCCGTGCTCGACGCGGGCCGTGCGCTGGTGATCGCCATCAACAAGTGGGATGGCCTGACCGAGTACCAGCGCGAGCAGGCCGAGACCATGCTGTCGCTGAAGCTGGGCTTCGTGCCGTGGGCCGAGTCCGTGCGCATCTCGGCCAAGCATGGCTCTGGCCTGCGCGAGCTGTTCCGTGCGGTGCATCGCGCGCACGAATCGGCGAACAAGACCTTCACCACCAGCGAAGTGAACAAGGCGCTGGAAGTGGCCTACGAGACCAACCCGCCGCCGACCATCCGCGGCCATGTCTCCAAGCTGCGCTACGTGCACCCGGCCGGTTCCAATCCGCCGACCTTCATCGTGCACGGCACGCGCCTGAAGGAGCTGCAGGAATCGTACAAGCGCTACCTGGAGAACTTCTTCCGCAAGCGCTTCAAGCTGATCGGCACGCCGGTGAGCTTCATCTTCCGCGAGGGTACCAACCCGTACGAGGGCAAGAAGAATGTCCTCACCGAGCGGCAGGTCAAGGCCAAGCGGCGCTTGATGAAGCACGTCAAGGGCAAGTGATGCAGGAAGAGGCGACCGCAGGGCCGCCTTTTTCGTTTGTGATAGTGCCGGCCAGCGGCCGGCCGGCACTACCCCACGTCTACAGATCTCGATCATGGCGAACTGCTGCGACGAGCGCGGCAATGCGGCAACGCGCATGGCATGCCTCGGCCGCGCCGCGATGTTGAAGCCGGTTGCGCCTGGCGTGTGGCAGGGATCGATTCCGGCAGCTGCACCTGCCCCGTGATGCTTGCCCAGACCAGGGTCGTACCCAGTGCACCTGCCAGGTACGCCACCGACACCGCCCCGATCAGCAGGCCCGCGGCATGCTCCAGCCATGGAAGGAGTCGGCAACACCCCTGTGCCCAGCGCGGTTGGCTGCCGAGCCACGCCATCAGCAGGCCGAGCGACAGCGCGACGCCACTCAGGCAGGCCACGTAAGCAACCTTGGCGCCAGAGTCGGCGACGAGGCCGGTAACCAGGGCTGCAATCGCGAACTGCAGCATCCAACTGTTGCTGCTGGCGAGGGCCAGCAGGCATCCTGCTTCGGCGTGCGGCCAACGGGAGCGGGCGCGCAGGCCCCAAGGCATCTGCAGGGAAAGCGGAGAGAAAGGGGTCAAGCCTGCGTCGCGCAGGCACATGCCCGCCAGGCGCAGCAGCAGGAGGCAGCCCGCGCACTGCATCGCCAGCGTCCACAGGCCGCGGTTTGCCAGCATGCCCGCTGCAATGAAAGCCGTGGCACAGATGACGCCCGTACCGATGGCGATACCGAACGACGCGGCCATGGCGGCGTGCCCGCCCGCGCCCATCGCGGTGCGCAGGATCTTCGCGTGATGCGAAGCAGGCAGGAGCATGGCGAAACCGTACAGCACCGCGACGATGAAGAACTGCTGCACGTAAACCTGCCGCTGACCTACAGAAAGTGCAGAGTGTGGGCGGGTGTGAACGCGCGGTATTGAACGCCGTTGCGACAGGCGCGAATCGCCGGCATCAGCCGGCCCAAAGCGACACGACGATCCATAGCGCCAGTGCGATCATCAGAAGCCCTGCGGCCCGCTCCAGCCAGGGCAGGGCGCGTGCGAACCGACGCAGCACCCACGGGTGGCCGACCAGCGCGGCTACCAGCAGATCCCAAAGCAGGACGATGCCGAACATCCACGCGCCATAGAAGAATTTCGTTGCGGCGCTGGCCTGCGGGCCGTTGAGCATTGCCGCCAACGTTGCGTAGAACAGCGCATTCTTCGGGTTCAGCAGCGCAGACAGGGCGCCCAGCCCTGCCGCCTTCCACCATCCATGTGCACCGCCCGCTGGCGATCCGGCGGCAGCTTCAGATGCCTGCAGCGTCGTCGAACCCGCATGGCGCAGGAACAGCGTGCCGAGGTACAACAGGAATCCGCAGCCCGCCAACTGCACCGCAATGAACCCTGCGCTGCCCGCGCGCAGCATGGCCATCCCAGTGAAGGCCGCCACGATGAAGACGCCGTTGCCGACGGCGATGCCTGCGCAGGCGCCGCTGGCGGTGCGCCAGCCAGAGGTGATCGCGGTGCGTGCAACGAGGAAGAAATCGGGGCCGGGTGATAGCAGGGCGAGAAAATGTACGGTGGCGATGACCAGAAACTGTTCCATCGGGTCCGGCGGAGGCTGGCTGGGGCGCCAGTGTGAGGATGTGCCGCGCGGTGGTATTGAACGTTATTGCAGGCTCAGCGCCGGTACTGGCCCGGGGTCGCACCGGCGTGGGCCTTGAAGACCCGCTGGAAATGACTCTGGTCGGCAAAGCCCAGCGCATGCGCGACCACGGCCAGCGCCTGCCCTTCGCACAGCCGTAGGCGGGCCTCCTGGATGCGCTGGTCGATCTGCCAGGCGTGTGGGGTCAGGCCCGTGGCACGTCGGAAGGCGCGGATCAGCTGGTAGCGGCTCATGCCTGCCAGCGATGCGAGCTCCTGCAGGGCCGGAGTGTGTTCGAGCCGCTGGCGCAGAACGTCCATCACCGGCTGCACCCGCTGCTGTAGTGCGGCATCTTCAGGCGGGCCGGCGACGGCTACACCATCGTGCTCATCCAGATCGCCGACGAACGCGATCAGGGCCGCTTCCTTGACGCTGACCGGATCGCCGGAGAACAGCGTCTCGTTGAGCTGGCAGTACTGCTGGTAGCGCGGGCGATGGTGGGAAATCCGGATGGGTTCCTGCTGCCAATCGGGTCCGGGCAGGCCGTCATACTCGGCGCGGACCTCGGCCATCCAGCGCGCATCCAGGTGCAGCATCTGGTAGCTCCAGACCTGGCCGGGCAGGGGGTTGCAGGCATGCACGCGGCCTGCGGGTACGCCGACCAGATTGCCGGGTTGCAGCAGGCGCGGTCCTTCTACCGCGCCGGTGAACACGCTGTTGCCAGCGTCCACGGCGCCGATCGAGAAGGTGTCGTGGCTGTGCGGGCGATGGCAGGCGCGGCTGTCGCACGCCCGTCGGCTTTCGACGAAGGGCATGCGCGGGTCACGCCAGAATTCGGTGGCAGAGCGCATGCAGCGGTTCCGGGAGGCAGGGGGCAACGCCCGCATGGTGCCATGTTCGGGGCAAGGCGCGTCGAGTGTGTCTGCGCGATAATGCAGCCATGAGCATCCACGAGCTTTCCCCCGCACAGGCACGCGAGCGCCTGGCCCATGGCGCCGTGCTGATCGATGTGCGCGAGGCGCACGAACGGGCCGGCGGCATGGCCGAGGGCGCGCGCGGCGTGGCCAAGGGCGAGCTGCAGGCCGACCCGGTTGCGCATCTGCCGCGACTCGACCAAGAGATTCTGCTGATCTGCCAGAGCGGCAAACGCTCGGCCGATGCCGCGCAGTTCCTGCTGGAGGCCGGCTACACCCACGTCGCTTCCGTGACGGGCGGTACCGTGGCCTGGCGCGAGCAGTCGCTGCCGCTGGTGCAGCCGCTGGCCAGCGCCGCCGACCGTGACTTCTTTGATCGCTATTCGCGGCATTTGCTGCTGCCGCAGGTGGGTGAGGCGGGCCAGCGCACGCTGCAGCAGTCGCGCGTGCTGGTGCTGGGGGCGGGCGGGCTGGGTGCGCCGGCTGGTTTCTATCTGGCCGCCGCCGGGGTAGGGCACCTGCGCTTCGCCGACCACGACCGGGTGGAGCGCAGCAACCTCCACCGGCAGATCGTGCATACCGAAGCCAGTGTCGGCCAGCTCAAGGTCGATTCGGCGCGCGAGCGGCTGCTGGCGCTGAACCCGTCGATCGAGGTCGAGGCGGTGCCGGAACGGGTCACGTCCGAGAACGTGGATGCGTTGCTGGAGGGCGTGGACGTGGTGCTGGATGGGTCGGACAACTTCCCGCTGCGCTACCTGCTCAACGACGCCTGCATCAAGCACGCTAAGCCACTGGTGTATGCCGCCATCGAGCGCTTTGACGGCCAGGTAAGCGTGTTTGACGCCGGCCGCCAGCGTGGCGTGGCGCCGTGCTACCGCTGCCTGTTCCCGGAGCCGCCGCCGCCGGAGTTCGCGCCGAACTGCTCCGAGGCCGGTGTGCTGGGTGTGCTGCCCGGTCTGGCCGGGGTGCTGCAGGCCACCGAGGTGCTGAAGCTGCTGCTGGGCATCGGTGAGCCGCTGGTGGGGCGCCTGCTGCGTTTCGATGCGCTGGGCATGCGCTTCCGCGAGACCGGCATCCGGCCGGACCCGCACTGCCCGGTGTGTGCGCCGGGTGTGCCGTTCCCGGGGTATATCGATTACGCCGCGTTTTGCCGGGGCGGGTGAACCCGGCCGGGGAGTGCATTGGTGGATGCCGACCTTGATCGGCGCTCTTGTGCCAACCAAGGTTGGCACCTACCGAAGCGGGTGCATGGTTGGCACCCAACGAAGCGGGTGCATGGTTGTCACCTACCGAAGCGGGTACATGGTTTCGGGATGATGTTGGGGTCTGCCCCGGACATCGTTCTACCTCCAAGACAATCCGGCGCAACATGCGTGCTATTGCCGTCATCGGCATTGCTCTATTGTTGAACTCGAGTCTGGATCTTGGGGAAAACACCGCATGGCGGTAGAAGCAGCGACCAGCGAGCTGGTCAAGGTCGTGGCCCTGTTGGGCGCGGCGGTGGTGATGGTGCCTTTGTTCCGCCGGGCCGGCCTGGGCTCGGTGCTGGGCTACTTCGCTGCCGGCCTGGCGATCGGACCGTTCGGGCTGGGCTGGTTCTCCGACCCGCAGGCGATCCTGCATACCGCCGAGCTCGGCGTGGTGATGTTCCTGTTCGTGATCGGGCTGGAAATGCGGCCCTCGCACCTGTGGAGCCTGCGCAAGGAAATCTTCGGGCTGGGCACGCTGCAGATCGTCACCTGTGCGGTGGTACTGACGAGCATCGCCAAGCTGTTCGGGTTGCCGTGGCAGGTGGCCTTCATCGGCGCTACCGGCTTCGTGCTCACCTCCACCGCGGTGGTGATGCAGCTGCTCGCCGAGCGTGGTGACATCGCGTTGCCGTCGGGGCAGAAGATCGTCTCCATCCTGCTGTTCGAAGATCTGCTGATCGTGCCGTTGCTGGCGCTGGTAGCCTGGATGGGCCCGAGCGCAGGCAGTGCCGAGGGCGAGGGTTCGCGCTGGCTGTCGGTGGCGATTGGTGTTGGTGCCATCGTCGGCCTGGTGCTGGTTGGCCGCTTCCTGCTCAACCCGCTGTTCCGCGTACTGGCCGAATCGAAGGCGCGCGAGGTGATGACCGCCGCCGCGCTGCTGGTGGTGCTGGGCGCGGCGTTGCTGATGCAGCTGTCCGGCCTGTCGATGGCGATGGGCGCGTTCCTGGCCGGCGTGCTGCTGAGCGAGTCGACCTTCCGCCACCAGATCGAGGCGGACATCGAACCGTTCCGCGGCATCCTGCTCGGCCTGTTCTTCCTCAGCGTGGGCATGGCGCTGGACCTGAGCGTGGTAGCTGCGCACTGGCAGCTGATCCTCGGCCTGGTGCTGGCGCTGATGGCAGCCAAGGCGCTGTGCATCTACGTGGTGGCGCGCATCATGGGCAGCGATCATGCGCAGGCGCTGGATCGTGGCGTACTGATGGCGCAGGGTGGCGAGTTCGCCTTCGTGCTGTTCTCCGCCGCCGCATCGGCCGGTGTGATCAATCTGGAGATCAATGCCAACTTCACCGCCGTGGTGGTGCTGTCGATGGCGTTGACCCCGCTGGTGGTGCTGGTCTACAAGCGCATCGCGCCGAAGCCGACGGTGAACATGGATGGCGTGGACGAGGCCGATGGCCTGTCCGGCAGCGTGCTGCTGATCGGCTTCGGCCGCTTCGGCCAGGTCGCCAGCCAGTCGCTGCTGGCGCGCGATGTGGACGTGACCATCATCGACAACGATGTGGAGATGATCCAGAGCGCGGCGCGGTTCGGTTTCAAGATCTATTACGGCGATGGCACCCGCCTGGATGTGCTGCATGCCTCGGGCGCTGCCACCGCACGTGCGATTGCGGTGTGCGTGGACAAGGCCGAGGCGGCCGACCGTATCGTGGAACTGGTGGCCCATGAATTCCCGCAGGCCAAGTTGATGGTGCGCTCGTTCGACCGCGAGCATTCGCTGCGGTTGATCCATGCCGGTGTCGACTTCCAGATCCGCGAGACGTTTGAGTCGGCGGTGTTGTTCGGCCAGGCCGCGCTGGTGGAACTGGGTGCGGATGAGGACGATGCGGTGGAGATTGCCGAGCAGATCCGTCGCCGCGACGCCGAACGTTTCGAGCTGGAGATTGCTGGTGGCGGTCTGAATGCCGGCGCGCGGATGATCTACGGCAACAGCCCGCAGGGCGTGCCGACGCCGACGCCGTTCACTGCGCCGAAGCGCGAGAGCAAGACGCTGAACCCGCAGGATGTGCCGGAAGAGGAAGACTGAGGTGTGCGGGTCCGATCCCTTTCTGAAGGAAAGGGTTCTGACCCGTTTTGCCAGATTGGGGTCAGAGCCCGTTGCCTGCGGCAAAGGGATCCGACCCCATTCCGCGGTGGGCGAGGGGGCCTGAATCAGGGACAATAGCGTCCCCGCCGCCCCACGCCTGCTCCCGATGACCGATTCCGCCCCCCAGCTTCCTGCCCGCATCCTTGATGGCCGCCGTATCGCCGAGGACCTGCTCGACAGCCTGAAGGTGCGCGTCGACGCCCGCGTGGCCGCCGGTGGCAGCCGCCCGGGCCTGGCCGTGGTGCTGGTCGGTGGCGACCCGGCCTCGACCGTGTACGTGCGCAACAAGCGCCGTGCCGCCGAGAAGGTCGGCATCGAAGCACATGACTACGACCTGCCGGCCGGCACCACCGAAGCCGAGCTGCTCGACCTGATCGACCAGCTCAACGCCGATCCGAAGATCAACGGCATCCTGATCCAGCTGCCGCTGCCGGGAATCCCCGACGCGCGCCGGCTGATCCAGCGCATCGACCCGCGCAAGGACGTGGACGGTTTCCACCCGGAAAACGTCGGCCACCTGGCCCTGCGCGAGTTCGGCCTGCGCCCGTGCACCCCGCGCGGCATCACCACCCTGCTGGGCCACACCGACCAGCCGGTGCGTGGCCGCAACGCCACCATCGTCGGCGTCAGCAACCACGTCGGCCGCCCGATGGGCCTGGAGCTGCTGATTGCCGGCTGCACGGTGACCAGCTGCCACAAGTTCACCCCCAAGGACGTGCTGGAACAGGCCGTGCGCAACGCCGACATCCTGGTGGTGGCGGTGGGCCGCCCGGGCATCGTGCCGGGCGAGTGGGTGAAGCCGGGCGCGGTGGTGATCGATGTGGGTATCAACCGGTTGGATGACGGCCGGCTGGTGGGTGACGTCGGGTTTGAGGCGGCCGCCCAGCGGGCGAGCTGGATCACCCCGGTGCCGGGTGGTGTCGGCCCGATGACCGTGGCCACGTTGATGCAGAACACGTTGGAAGCGGCGGAAGCGCTGAGCTGACCGCAGCGGCCCGCTCCTGGTAGGTGCCAACCTTGGTTGGCACACATCCATCGGGGCCATCGGCCCATCTGGGGCAACGGTGCCGGACGGATCGTGCCAACCAAGGTTGGCACCTACCAAAGGCAGTTCCAGGACTGGCCCGAGTGATCCTCTTACGGTGGGTGCCGACCGTTGGTCGGCACAATGCCAGAGGGGTGGGGCTCCTGCTGGGGCACTGGTGTCTGAGGGAGAGTGCGGACCAACGGTCCGCACCCACCAAGGGCAGATTCCAGGCCCTGAGAGCAGGTTGCAGCCTCCCCTGAACCAATCACCGCCCGCGCGACACTGCGTCGCATCTACCCCCTGCCACAGGGCGCGAAAAAGGGGTAAAATGTCGCGCTTCCCCACATCTCGGGTATGCCGATGCTGCGCATCCAGGCTGAAGCACTCACTTACGACGACGTCTCGCTCGTCCCCGCCCATTCGACCATCCTGCCCAAGGACGTCAACCTCGAAACGCGGTTGACTCGCGACCTGAAGCTGAAGCTTCCGATCCTGTCCGCAGCCATGGATACCGTCACCGAAGCCCGCCTGGCCATCGCCATGGCCCAGCTCGGCGGCATGGGCATCATCCACAAGAATCTCAGCCTGGAACAGCAGGCCGCGGAAGTGGCCAAGGTCAAGAAGTTCGAGGCCGGTGTCATCCGCGACCCGATCACCGTCGGCCCGGAAACCACCATCCGCGACGTGCTGGCCCTGACCCAGGCGCACAACATCTCCGGCGTGCCGGTGGTGGGCAGCGACGGCCTGCTGGCCGGCATCGTGACCCACCGCGACATGCGCTTCGAGACCGAGCTGGACGATCCGGTCCGCCACATCATGACCAAGAAGGATCGCCTGATCACGGTCAAGGAAGGCGCCGCCTCCGACGAAGTGCTGCAGCTGCTGCACCGCAACCGCATCGAAAAGGTGCTGGTGGTCAACGATTCGTTCGAACTGCGTGGCCTGATCACGGTCAAGGACATCCAGAAGAACACCGACTTCCCGAACGCTGCCAAGGATCTGTCGACCCGCCTGCTGGTCGGCGCTGCCGTCGGCGTGGGTGGCGATACCGATCGCCGCGTGGAAGCGCTGGTCGCCGCCGGCGTGGACGTGATCGTGGTTGATACCGCGCACGGCCACTCGCAGGGCGTTCTGGACCGCGTCAGCTGGGTCAAGAAGGACTTCCCGAACGTGCAGGTCATCGGTGGCAACATCTGCACCGGCGAAGCCGCACTGGCGCTGCTGGACAGCGGCGCGGACGCAGTGAAGGTTGGTATCGGCCCGGGTTCGATCTGCACCACCCGCGTTGTCGCCGGCGTCGGCGTGCCGCAGGTCACCGCCATTGATCTGGTGGCCGAAGCCCTGCAGGATCGCATCCCGCTGATCGCCGACGGTGGCATCCGCTACTCGGGCGACATCGGCAAGGCGCTGGCCGCAGGTGCTTCGACCATCATGGTCGGCGGCCTGCTGGCCGGTACCGAGGAATCGCCGGGCGAGACCGAGCTGTACCAGGGCCGTTCGTACAAGAGCTACCGCGGCATGGGTTCGCTGGCTGCGATGGAGAAGGGGTCGAAGGACCGCTACTTCCAGGACGCCGCCAGCGCCGACAAGCTGGTGCCGGAAGGCATCGAAGGCCGCGTGCCGTACCGCGGCCCGGTGGGCGGCATCATCCACCAGCTGATGGGCGGCCTGCGCGCCACCATGGGCTACGTGGGCTGCGCCACCATCGACGAAATGCGCACCAAGCCCAAGTTCGTGAAGATCAGCGGCGCCGGCCAGCGTGAGAGCCACGTCCACGACGTGACGATCACCAAGGAACCGCCGAACTACCGCGCCTGATGCGCTTGCGAACTGCTCTTGCGATTACGGGCAGCCTGCTGATGGCAGGCTGTTCGTTGTCCGAACCGCCGCCGCGCTCCGGGTCTCCGGGCGCGGCGGTTTCGCAATTGCAGGACGTGCAGGCGTGCCAGAACGCGTTCTCGCTGCCGAAGGGCTGGCAGGTGCAGGCCGCTGGCGAGCAGCGTTGGCTGCTGAAAGGCACCGGCGAGCGCCCGCTGCAGGTCATCCTGCGATGCGTTACCGATCTGGGTGACAGGCTTGAAGATCCTGTGGTCACCGCCGAGCTCGGGCCGCTGGAGCCGAAACGGATGAGCGCGCAGTCCGCGTTCTGGGGCAACGCCGTGGATTCCGGTTACCCGATGCACGCCATGCAACGGCGCATCGTGCCCGGCACCGAAGTGCAGGAAATCGCCGAGCTGCCGCGCGCTGACCGCTCCAACCCCAACACACCGCACAGCCTGCTGATGCTGCGCTGGGACGAGGAAGACCCCTCACATATTCAACAACGCGAGGCGTTCATCGCCACGCTGACGCAGAGCCTTGAAGCGCCGGGCGCTGCGAAAAACACCACTGGAACGGCACCATGACCAATATCCATAACGACAAGATCCTCATCCTCGATTTCGGCGCGCAGTACACGCAGCTGATCGCCCGCCGCATCCGCGAGCTGGGCGTCTACTGCGAAATCTGGGCGTGGGACCACAACCCGGCCGAGATCGCGGCGTTCGGCGCCAAGGGCATCATCCTGTCCGGTGGCCCGGAATCGACCACGCTGCCGGGCGCCCCGGCCGCGCCGCAGGAAGTGTTCGACAGCGGCCTGCCGATCTTCGGCATCTGCTACGGCATGCAGACCCTGGCCGCGCAGCTGGGCGGTGCCACCGAAGCGGCGGACCAGCGCGAATTCGGCCATGCCGAAGTGAACGTGATCAACCCTGATGCGCTGTTCAAGGGCCTGAGCGACCACGGCGGCGAGCCGAAGCTGAATGTCTGGATGAGCCACGGCGACCACGTCTCCGTTGCGCCGCCGGGCTTCACCATTACCGCCACCACCGACCGCATTCCGGTGGCTGCCATGGCCAACGAAGAAAAGCGCTGGTACGGCGTGCAGTTCCACCCGGAAGTGACCCACACCCTGCAGGGCCAGGCGCTGCTGCGCCGCTTCGTGGTGGACGTGTGCGGCTGCCAGACCCTGTGGACCGCCGCCAACATCATCGACGACCAGATCGCCCGCGTGCGCGAACAGGTGGGCGATGACGAAGTGATCCTGGGCCTGTCCGGCGGCGTCGATTCGTCGGTCGTGGCCGCACTGCTGCACAAGGCCATCGGCGAGAAGCTGACCTGCGTGTTCGTGGATACCGGCCTGCTGCGCTGGCAGGAAGGCGACCAGGTGATGGCGATGTTCGCCGAGCACATGGGCGTAAAGGTGGTGCGCGTGAATGCCGCCGACCGTTACTTCAAGGCGCTGGAAGGCGTGAGCGACCCGGAAGCCAAGCGCAAGATCATCGGCAACCTGTTCGTTGAGATCTTCGACGAAGAGTCGAACAAGCTGAAGAACGCCAAGTGGCTGGCGCAGGGGACCATCTACCCGGACGTGATCGAGTCGGCCGGCAGCAAGACCGGCAAGGCGCATGTGATCAAGAGCCACCACAACGTGGGCGGCCTGCCGGAGCACATGAAGCTGGGCCTGGTGGAGCCGCTGCGCGAGTTGTTCAAGGACGAAGTGCGCCGCTTGGGCGTCGAGCTGGGCCTGCCGCGCACCATGGTGTACCGCCATCCGTTCCCGGGCCCGGGCCTGGGCGTGCGTATCCTGGGCGAAGTGAAGCGCGAATACGCCGAGCTGCTGGCCAAAGCCGATGCCATTTTCATCGACGAACTGCGCAAGGCGGACCTCTACGACAAGACCAGCCAGGCGTTTGCCGTGTTCCTGCCGGTGAAGTCGGTGGGTGTGGTGGGCGATGCGCGCGCTTATGAGTGGGTGATTGCGCTAAGGGCCGTGGAGACGATTGATTTCATGACGGCGCATTGGGCGCATCTGCCGTATGAGTTCCTGGGGACGGTGAGTAATCGCATCATCAATGAGTTGCGGGGGGTGTCAAGGGTGGTTTATGACATCTCGGGGAAGCCGCCGGCTACGATTGAGTGGGAATGAGTTGAAAGAACGAGGGCGCCGAGAGGCGCCCTTGTTGTTTCTACATACGCTCGATTGCATCACTGACGTCCTGCCGTGGTCAGAGAGTTTACCTGCCTTGGAGCTCGGCTCTCGGCAGAAGGTGCCGAACTGACGATTGGTGCATGTTCCGACGGCGAGTAGCCCTTGAGAGCTTTATGGCCGGAGTAAGGCAAGGCACTCTTCTGAGCTTGTCAGTCAAGGGGATTGATCTTAAGATCGAAATTGCCTCTAGGTTGGATTGAGGTGGATTCCTTGCTTGATATTCTGGTTAATCCAAAAACTTAACCTAAAACGTGAAAACTCAATGGCCCGAGCTAAACTTCCCCAGCGAAAATCTGCGAATTTTACCGGTGAACAAATGCGGTCTGGTCTGAAAAAGATTGAGAGGCGTATTGCAGATTTGGAGGCATTCGACGTCGACTTGGTTGAGCAGCGATGGGATCCAGCGATTGAAGCTTTGGAGAAGAGGGTGAACAGTACTCTTCAAGATGTACTTGGACATGACACTGTTGAATATAGAGAGTATTCCATTGGGACCTTGGATACGCTTCCGTTAATTATGGGAGGGGGCCCCGATCCTCTTCTGAAGGTTCATGCTGGGTATCGGGAGGGAATTAAGAGGGAGCTGTTTAAGCTTAGGGCGCTTCGCGATATTTTTCAGGAGCGAATCGCAGACTCTGATGAGGCTTCTGCATTGGCCAAATCTACTGTGATTGGCCGTGAAAGCGCGCGGCGTGTTTTCGTAGTGCATGGCCATGATGACGGTCTGAAGGAAACTGTGGCCCGATACTTGTCCAAACTTGAAATGACACCAGTCATTCTTCATGAGCAGCCAAATCAGGGAAGAACTATAATTGAGAAGTTTGAGCGGCTTGCTGACGTTGATTTTGCGGTCGTTCTATTTACTCCTGATGACGTTGGGTATCCGGTTAATAAGGTGGAGCAAGCTAGGTCAAGGCCGCGTCAGAATGTTGTTCTTGAATTAGGGTTCTTTATGGGGGCGTTGGGTCGGCAGCGAGTCTGCGTTCTATACTCCGGGGATATTGAACTTCCTTCGGACTATTCGGGAGTCCTTTACCTTCCATTGGATCCGGCTGGTGCATGGCGGTTTTTGCTTGCTAAAGAGATGAAGGCTAGCGGTATTGAGGTTGATTTAAATAATTCCGGTTAATTGCATGGGTATTGAGAGCGCTGGCGAAAAGCGTCGATTCGCTCCTCTGTGTTTGCAATTAATTTAAGCTAGGGAAGCTGTTTTTACTGGAAGGGTGCTTGGTATGTCTTCGTATTCCAAGACGTTGAATGATGAATTGGATTGGAAGCTTCTTGATCAGCTTCATGTCGCTGTGTCTCAATTCAGTGGTTTTTGTTTTGAGATCAAGAAGTTTTGTGTTACGACGGGGTTCGTCGTAATTTCATTGATTGCCACCCTGCAAAAGTCAATCGATGCGTCGATGTTTGTTGCAGGAGCTGTTGTTGCGGTTTGTTTTTGGATTCTTGATTCTACGGCTTACTATTATCAGGTTAAGATTCGCGGTCGCATGGAGGAGATACGGAGGAATCTTCTTGAAAGGGGTTCCGAGAAAGAGTCTCTTCCGAAAGGTTCGAGGGCGTCGGAAATAATTAGTGTTGAACGAAGCAAAGGGAATGCATTCAAGTTGATATTTAAGGCTGGTTTCAATAGTTCAATGTGGATTTACGCGATAATTTTGATGGTTAATCTGGTGGTGTTTATTCTGCACTTGGGCGGGCTTGTGTCGTGAGGTTGTTCGTTTCATATACGCGGAGAGATGGATTTGTAGATGACGAAATGTTAAAGGCGCTCTATGATTCACTGCGTAGCCACTGTAAGCCATTTATACATTGCGTTCTTCAGCATAACCTTCGTTTTCAGCAGCTTGGCGTAGTTTCGGCTCTATTGCGATCGGACGTGTTCCTGTTGATCCAGACTCCTGGCTGCTTGAAATCTCCGTGGGTGCGAGCCGAGCTGGCGATCGCCAGAGCCTTGAGGTTGCCCGTGCATCGGCTTACCGCTGGTGAGTTGTGGCCAAATAGAGTATTTGATCCCGCATCCTTGTTTGTATTGAAAGAGCGCGGTGTAAGATAATCTTTGCTTCCACTTGCTTGAAGAGTTGCTGGATTCTTTGGGTTTCAGCATTAACAATTTCTTATTGATTCAGAGTTCTCTTGCGAGATTAATGCTGGTGAAGTCACCTGCGTGAGCGTACTTTCGCTCCTCAGCTAACATCATCGGACATTTCACTGGATCTAGATCTAGCGGATTTCCTCTCGTTGTGGCCTAACCTCCACAGCAGCCCACTCAACCAGCCCCCGGCACGCCAGGAACAACCCATCCACAACCCCCTCATCCAAATGCCGCTCCGGGTCCGCTGCCACCCGGCAGCGGTCCGCCGCGTGCAACAGCTCCAGCACGGTCAGCGCGCCGACCATCGCGCGCTCGCTCCTGGCCAGACTCACGCGACGGCCGGGTGATACGTCGGTTTCCGGCCAAGGATGCCCATCTGCACCCTCGCAGCCGCGCATGCGCTTGAGGATGCCGAGGAGGTAGTTCAGGTCGGGAAGGGGAGTATCGTCGTTGATGGGCTCAACAGCGGCGTACGAGGAGAAGGTGTCGGGTTCGTTCATGGCGTCGGTTTCCTTGGCTGTGCTTAACAGCGCCACCGCGTGAGCGGGTGGCGGACGATGCGTGGCTGCAAACCGGTTGATGCTGCGCAATTGGCCGGTGAGTCCGAAGACTCCCACGCACCGCCCGCCATAAAGGCCGACGGATTGCCCCCCGGCACCGGTTAAGGACGGTGCCGACGGGCAAGCGTAAACAACGTGCGCGTGCATCAAGCGGGTTTGCAGACCCGTTGCCACCCGTTGTCGGTGGCGCGCCATGGTGTTTACGCGGTCGCTCTGAATGCCAATAGAAATTCGCGAAGGAATCTCTGAATCCGAGAGCGAAGAACTATTGTTGCACGCACCAATCGTGCAACACGCGACGCCAACAGCCGCATTCGCGCAGCTGGTCTGTCGATAGCGAATCAAAGTGGCGCAATCGCCCACGCCACAAGCGAATAGCGCGACAGCCTTCTTTACAACAGTTCTTAGTCCGCTTCGGCAGGCAGCGGCGCGCGACCGATCGCACAGCCCGAAAATCGGTTCAAACCCGACACCGTAACAAGCTCACAGCTTCACCCAACGCCATCCTCACCCGCATTCCCCACCAACAACTCAATCATCGCCCGTGCCGCCGCCGACTGCCGCCGATGCGGCGCATAGATCACCGAGAACGGCCGCGACCGCCCGCGCAGCTGCGGCAACACCTCCACCAGCTCCCCACGCTGCAACCGCTCGCGCACGATGAACGCATAGCTCTGGCAGATGCCGATGCCCTGTTCGGCCAGCGACACCACGCCCAGCACATCGTCGGAAGTCTCGATGGACGAACGCGGCAGCCAGTCCACGTCGCGCCCGCCGTCGCGGAAGATCCACGGCGCCAGCCGCCCGGTGCGCGGCATCACGAACGGCAGGCACAGGTGCTGCTGCAGGTCGTCCAGCGTCTGCGGCGTGCCGCGGCGCTGCAGGTAGTCCGGCGCGGCCACCAGCAGCAGTGGCGCGTCTTCCAACTTTCGCGCTACCAGCCCGCTGTCCGGCAGCTGGCCCAGGCGGATGGCCAGGTCGAAGCCTTCGGCCACCAGGTCCACGTTGCGGTTGGTGATGTTCAGTTCCACCTGCACCTGCGGGTACTGCTGCGCAAAGCGCGCCAGCACGGGCGGCAGCCGGTAGTGGCCATAGGTGGTGGGCACGCTCAGGCGCACGCGGCCTGCCAGTGCGCCGTCCTGGGCCAGTACGTCGACGCGTGATGTGGACAATGGAAGAGCAATGCCTGCACCGGCACAGACTCGAGAGCCAGGTACACGGCACGGTGGTGATCGCTGGCTGGATCGCTTTCTACAACCAACTGAGTGCGTCGGAGCTTCCGCCAGGAGCGGGCGCTGTACAGGCTCTTCCTCACCCAGTACGCCGCCCGTGACCAAGCCCAACGTGAGGGATTCGCCAAGGGGAGACTTGCCTACTGAGTATTCACCGACGAAGAGAACGAGCGGATTCCGAACTTCTACACCCCCCCGTCAATGATTTCGTCGACAGGCTGGAGTCCGCCCGGATCATCCGGCAGCTGACGGCGTCCAGCGGCGAGTGCGAAGTCCTTCCGCCGGCCCCGCAGTCTGGTTCCCGCGGGTCTACGTGGATCCGGGCAATAATTCCGGCTGCCGATCGTCCCCGCTAGTCGCCCTTTAGGTCGGTGGCCCCTACAATCGAGGGCTGGACGGAGCATGATGCCGAGCATGTCATTGATTTCAGATGGTGTTGGAGTCTTGTCGCGTCCATTTCTTCCTTCGATTTTCCGCTTTTCAGGATCCGGATTCGTGACCGCACTTGAGACCCTACTCGACACCCTCCGCCAGAGCTCGATGACCGAGCGCGAAAAGGGTACCTATTTCGAGGACCTGATTCTCGCGTACCTGCGCAACGAGGCCACCTATAAGGACCTCTATCGCCAGGTGTGGACCTGGGCCGAATGGGCGCCCACGCACGGCTTCAGCGCCAAGGACGACGGCATCGACCTGGTCGCTGAGGAAGTCGGCACCGGCGCGATCCACGCCATCCAGTGCAAGTTCTACGACCCCGATTACCGGCTGCAGAAGAAGGACATCGACAGCTTCTTCACCGCCTCGGGCCGCAAGCCCTTCGCCCACCGCGTCATCGTCAGCAGCACCGATCACTGGAGCGACAACGCCGAGAACGCG
The DNA here is from genome assembly GCF_036319965.1 of Stenotrophomonas sp. SMYL41. Lineage (NCBI taxonomy): Bacteria > Pseudomonadati > Pseudomonadota > Gammaproteobacteria > Lysobacterales > Lysobacteraceae > Stenotrophomonas > Stenotrophomonas sp. SMYL41. Next base: position 56,320 of record NZ_JAWIRX010000011.1, read on the forward strand.
CTGATCGACCAGCAGCCGCCTGTCAGCAAGATCACTCTGCATGACCTGGAAGCCAGCCAGATCGACTGGGCGAAATTCCAGCCGAAGGACGCCGTTGCGCTGAAGCCGAAGAAGTCGCTACGCCCGCACCAGGAATCCGCGCTCAAGGCCGTCACCGCCGGCCTGGCGGATGCCGACCGCGGCAAGCTGATCATGGCCTGCGGCACCGGCAAGACCTTCACCAGTCTCAAGATTGCCGAAAGCCTGGCCGGCAAAGGCGGGCGCGTGCTGTTCTTGGTGCCCAGCCTGTCGCTGCTGCAGCAGACCCTGACCGAATGGACCCAGGAAAGCGCCATCCCGCTGCACAGCTTTGCCGTGTGCTCGGACAGCGACGTGGGCAAGAAGAAGGGCCGCAAGGAGGATGACGCCGTCCAGACCCTCGCCCACGAACTGCGCTACCCGGCCACCACCGACGCCCGTGCACTGGCGAAAAGCGTCGGTGCGCGCAGCGACGACACCCACATGACCGTGGTGTTCAGCACCTACCACTCCATCGAGGTCATCCACGACGCCCAGCAGCAGGGCCTGGCCGAGTTCGACCTGATCGTCTGCGACGAGGCCCACCGCACCACCGGCGCCACGTTTGAAGGCGATGACGAATCCGCGTTCGTGCGCGTGCACGACTCCGCCTACATCCGCGCTGCCAAGCGCCTGTACATGACCGCCACCCCGCGCATCTACGGCAACGAGGCTCAGGCCATCGCCGAGCGCGACAATGCCACCCTGTACTCGATGGACAACGAGGCTTGGTACGGCAAGCAGCTGTTCGTCATTACCTTTTCCGAGGCCGTGAAACGCGGCCTGCTAGTGGACTACAAGGTCATCGTGCTGGCGGTGGAAGAAAGCCACATCAACCGCAAGCTGCAGGCCCTGCTGAAGGACGAGAACAACACCTTGCGCGTGGACGATGCCGCCAAGATCGTCGGCTGCTGGAAGGCGCTGGCCAAGGTGGGCCTGCACGAAACCGGCAGCGAATCGCCGCAGCCCATGCAGCGCGCCGTGGCGTTCTGCCAGGTGATCGAGCCGGGCAAGGGCGGCAAGACCCACAAGGTCAGCTCCAAGGAGATTTCCGGCATGTTCCAGGCCGTGGTCGAGGCCTACCAGGACGCCGAAGACATCGAGGACAGCGCCCGCCTGACCTGCCAGGCCGAACACGTGGACGGCGGCATGAACGCCGGCGAAAAGGAAGCCAAGCTGGACTGGCTGAAGGCGCCCACGCCGCCGGACACCTGCCGCGTGCTGTCCAACGTGCGTTGCCTGTCCGAAGGTGTGGACGTGCCCGCGCTGGACGCAGTGCTGTTCTTAACCCCACGCAACTCGCAGGTGGACGTGGTGCAGTCGGTCGGCCGGGTCATGCGCAACGCGCCGGGCAAGCAGCGCGGCTACGTGGTGCTGCCGGTGGTCATCCCCGCCGGGGTGGAGCCGGAGCAGGCGCTGGACGACAACAAGACCTACGCCGTGGTCTGGCAGGTGTTGCAGGCCTTGCGCAGCCATGACGACCGCTTCGACGCCATGGTCAACAAGCTGGACCTGGTGGGCCCGGATCGCAGCAAGATGGAAGTCGTCGCTATTGCCGACACCATCCAGCGCAAGACCGCCCGGCTGACCGACACCGGCGAGGCCAAGGCCGCCAAGGCCAAGGGCAAGTACGCCATTGGCGAAGCGCCGGCCGGCTACGAAGCCGAAGTGCAAGGCGAGTTCGCCTTTGAAGTGGGCGAGATCGAGCGCGCCCTGTACGCCAAGGTGGTGGAGAAATGCGGCAACCGCCACCACTGGGAAGAATGGGCCAACGACATCGCCAAAATCGCCCAGACCCATATCGACCGCATCAAGGCCCTGCTGGCCGACCCGGCGCACACCACCGCCCGCAACGCCTTCGACGCCTTTGCCGCCGAACTGCGCGATGACCTGAACGACAAGGTCAGCGATGCCGAAATCATCGAGATGCTGGCCCAGCACCTGATCACCAAGCCGGTGTTCGACGCGCTGTTTGCCGATTACAGCTTTGCCAGCCACAACCCGATGAGCAAGGCGATGCAGGCGGTGCTGGGCGTGCTGGAAGGCGAACAACTGCACAAGGAAGCCAGCACCCTGCAAGCCTTCTACGACAGCGTGAAGCTGCGCGCCGAAGGCATCGACAACGCCGCCGGCAAGCAGAAGATCGTGGTGGAGCTGTACGACAAGTTCTTCCGTAACGCCTTCCCCCGCATGACCGAGCGCCTGGGCATCGTCTACACCCCGGTGGAAGTGGTGGATTTCATCCTGCACAGCGTGGACCACCTGCTGCAGAAAGAGTTCGGCCAGACCCTGGGCAGCAAGCACGTCCACATCCTGGACCCGTTCACCGGCACCGGCACCTTCATCACCCGGCTGCTGCAGTCCGGCCTGATCAAGCCGGGCGAGCTGGCCTACAAGTACAAACACGAGCTGCACGCCAACGAGCTGGTGCTGCTGGCCTATTACATTGCCGCCGTCAATATCGAGGCGACGTATCACGAACTGGCCGGCGGCGATTACGTGCCGTTCGAAGGCATCCTGCTGACCGACACCTTCCAGATGTACGAGAAGGACGATCTGGTCGATGCGCTGCTGGTGGACAACAGCCAGCGCCGCAAGCGGCAGAAGGCGCTGGATATCCGCGTGATCGTGGGGAATCCGCCGTATTCCATCGGCCAGAAAAGCGAGAACGACAACAACGACAACGTGGCCTATCCGGCGCTGGATGCGCGCATCCGCGACACCTACGCGGCGCGCTCGGATGCGACCCTGTCGAAGGGGCTGTACGACAGCTACATCCGCGCCATCCGGTGGGCCAGTGACCGCATCGGCAATGCCGGCATCATCGGCTTCGTCACCAATGCCGGCTGGCTGGAAGCCAACACCGCCGATGGCCTGCGCCAGTGCCTGGCCGAGGAGTTTTCCAGCTTGTATGTGTTTCATCTGCGCGGCAATGCACGCACTTCGGGTGAAGCCCGACGCAAGGAGAAGGACAATGTGTTCGGAGGCGGCAGTCGCGCTCCCATCGCCATCTCGCTGCTGGTCAAGAACCCACAGGCGACGGAGAACGGCCGCATCTTCTTCCACGACATCGGCGACTACCTGAGCCGCGAGGACAAGCTGGAGAAGATCGAGGCCTATGCCAGCATCGGCGGCATTCCCGAACAGGATTGGCAGCGCCTCACCCCGGATGCGCATGGCGACTGGCTGAAGCAGCGCGATGATAGTTTCGGGCGCTTCATCGTGCTGGGCGACAAGAAGGGCGATGCCGCAAAGCTGTTCGATAACTTCTCACAAGGCGTGCTGACTGCGCGAGATGCCTGGGCCTACAACCAAAGCAAAGCCAAGCTCGCAGCGAATATGGCGGGCATGATCGGCTTCTACAATGCCGAGGTGGCACGTTTCGATGCCGCGTATCCGGGGCTAGATAGCAAGGCTCGACAAGAGCGCGTGGACAGCTTCATCAATAGCGACCCGACGCGGATCAGTTGGACGCACAACATCAAGCAGGATCTGGTACGGGATCATCGCTACGCGTTCGAGATCGGGAGCCTCGTGCCCAGCCTGTATCGCCCGTTCACGAAGCAATGGCTGTACTTCAATCGCCGCTTCAACGAAAGGGTCTATCAGATGCCGCGCATCTTCCCGGATGCCGCGGCGGAGAACTTGGTGATCTGTGTTTCCGGCACGGGAGGAGTCAGTGACTTCTCGGCGACCATTTCGCAGACGCTTCCCAACTACGACTGTTTGGCCAAAGGCCAATGCTTACCGCTTTACCTCTACGACGAAGTAGCCCAGCAATCCGATGACGGCCTGTTCACTGGCCACGCCGGCAACGGCCCACGCCGCCGCGACGCCATCACCGATGCAGGCCTCGCCCACTTCACCAGCGCCTACCCGGGCGAGGCGATCAGCAAGGAAGACCTGTTTTATTACGTCTACGGCCTCCTGCATTCGCCCGACTACCGGCAGCGTTATGCCGACAACCTGGCCAAGGAACTTCCGCGCATCCCGCGCGCGCGGACGGCACAGGATTTTTGGCACTTCAGCCGGGCCGGCCGCGACCTGGCCGCGCTGCACCTGAACTACGAAACCGTCGCCCCGTATCCGCTGACCATCGACACCAAGGGCCCGCTACTTGAGGCCGATTATCGCGTGGAGAAGATGAAGTTCGCCAAGGTCAAGGACCCGGCGACCGGCAAATCCGTCAAGGACCGCAGCACCGTGGTCTACAACACCAAAATCACCCTGCGCGACATTCCCGAGGCAGCCTGGGGCTACATCGTCAACGGCAAGGCCGCGCTGGACTGGGTGATGGAACGCCAGGCCGTGCGCGTGGACAAGGACAGCGGCATCGTCAACGACGCCAACGACTGGGCCATCGAGACCATGCACGATCCGAAGTACCCGCTGGAACTGTTCCAGCGCGTGGTCACCGTCAGCCTCGAAACCCAGAAGATCGTCGCTGCGTTGCCACCGCTGGATATCCGTGAAGACGGCTGACTCCCACATGCAGACACAAGGCCATCCAGATGAATGAAGTGGTTTGGGGCATCCATGCAGGCCGCACCGGCGATGCCGATGCCTTGTTCCTCAAACAAGGCTGCATTGCCATTGGCTGGGATGCCATGGGCGACTTGTCGCGGCTGGCAGCCGACCGCGACGCCTTCCGGCAGTGCTATGTGCAGGCCTACCCGGAGGCGAAGAAGGGCGGCATTGCCACCGTTTCGGGTATTCCCTACCGGTTCCTGCACGAGATGAAGTCCGGCGACTTGGTGGTGTACCCCTCCAAGCAGGACAAGCAAGTGCACATTGGCCGCGTCACTGGCCCGTACCAGTACGTGGCCGATGCCATCCAAGGCTATCCGCACCGCCGCAGCGTGCAATGGCTGAGCCACGTGCCACGCCTGCAGTTCATTCAGGGCGCGCTGTACGAGATCGGCTCGGCGCTCAGCCTGTTCCAGGTCAAGAGCTATGCGGACGAGTTCCGCGTGGCGGTGGGCGGCAAGTCTGCACCTGCGCTGCCGGTGGACCAGGACCATTCGGTGGGCCTGGTCACCGATGACATGGAAGACACCACCCGCGACTTCGTGCTCAAGCGCTTGGCGCAGGAATTGAAGGGCCTCCCGCTGGAGGATTTTGTGGTGCATCTGCTGCAATGCATGGGCTACCACGCGCGCAAGACCCGGGTGAACGAACCCAGCGTGGACGTGATTGCCCACAAGGACCACCTGGGCATCGAACCGCCCATCATCAAGGTGCAGGTCAAGAGCAGCCCCAACACCGTGACCGACAAGGATGTGTCGGCGTTGTACGGCAAGCTGTCCCACGGCGAATACGGGCTGTTCGTGACCCTGGGCAGCTACAGCCCGGCCTGTCGCAATTTCGAACAGGGCAAGGCCAACCTGCGCCTGATCGACGGCGATGAACTGGTGGACTTGGTCTTCGCCCACTACGAGCAGTTCGATTCGCGACACAAGGGCTTGCTGCCGTTGCGCCGCATCTATGTGCCGCAGGTACTGGACGCGGACTAACGGGGCATGGGGGCGAATCACCCATTCCCGCAAGAGGCTGTGAATTCCCATCTGGTATCAGGCCAAGCTGATAGGAATCCGCATTGATGCTTCGCTCCATCTATCTGGTACGTCACGGAGGAAGTGTCTCCAACGCCGGAGGCATCACCATGCCCCATGCCTTGATTCCACTGACAGAGGCGGGGCGCAAGCAGGCAGACGCGCTATCTCCGCAACTGCCTGTCCAGCCTCCCAGGATTCTTGCCTCGCCCTTTGTTGGGGCACTGGACACCGCCGAGCCTTACGCCAAGCGACTGCAGGTCAAGATCGAGGAGGAGCCGTTGCTGCAGGAATTCGACATGGTCGACCCGGTGTTGATCGCTGGCATGGACCAAGCGCAACGGCGTCCGATCGCCGATGCGTTCTGGAAAGAGGGTGATCCCATTCCAGGCTGGCCTGCCACTGCCCAACGGCGCGGTCTACCCTCTTGAGGAATCGGCGCCCGCCCAGTGGTTAATCCGCAATAGATTCGTGTGAATCACGCGCTGCCGGCATGCGGCCGGAGCATGCCCGGCTGCTTTGGCCTGCGCTGCGGAAGCGATTCCACCGTTGCTTCTGGCAGCGCGCCCAACTGCGCCAGCTGGTCCCTTGGGCCGCTGTACGATTCATAGAACTGTGCCCACTCCCTGAAGCCGCCAAGTTCGCCAACTGCGCGGATCATCGCGACTTGGGATGCCGTTAGCAGAGCCACCTGCGATTCGAGCTCGGCGAAGAGCACATCGCGATCTGCCAAAGCGCTGGCCGCTGCATCACCAGAGAGTTTTCCCGGTCTGCCTCGCCAACGAACGGAATTCGGCTTGCCGCTCCTGATACTGCGCAAGCGTACGGCTGCATTCTCTGCTGCGGGTGATCGATCGTGCTGCTTAGATTTGCGGATCCAAGCGTACAACCGCCCGCGCGGTGATGTACTCGTCGCGCGATAGTAGGTCCTCCAGCAGTCGGCGCATTTCCGGATCGAAACCGGATGTGGTTTGTTGCATACTGTCGTTATCCCTCAATAACTCCGGTACGGCGAGGACGAGAGAGGTTGGGGCCATCTGGAAATGGATTTTCGCCTTGCTTGGTCACCAGGAGCGTGCGCACGCCATCAAGTCTGACCTTGGCAAATTGAATCTACTTCGTGCGGCCGATAGTCTTTGATGGTCTGGCTTCTGCGATCTCGACAGCCGCAGCCAGCTTGAGTTCGAGCGTTTTCAGGTAACGGCGGTTCTCTGGCAAGTTGGTTGCCGAAAGGTGGCGGCAGCCGGCACAGCATTTAAGATGCTTGGGACACGGGTCGAAAGTGAAGCTGTTCAAGCGATGCTCGTGGGGAGTCGCGTGAAAGCCGTCGGCTTTGATCTTCAGGAGTTCGAATGCGGCTGTGTCACCCTCGGTGCTTTGGATCTCCTTAACTCATCCACGATTGGCCTGCTGGCTTTGCCTGGTTGGATAATCTTCGCGACAGTGCTGGCCTTCTCGCCTAGCGCCATTTCCACGTCTGCAGGTGGTTCGAGTTGATCTAGCTCTTCCGCCAGGCTGCGATGATCGTACTCGTAGCTTTGGGCCACGCTCCGGCGATTGAAGCGTTTGGAGATGATGGTGCCAGCCACACCGAGACGGAAGAGCTCGGTTTTCTGTAGGTGACGCAGGGTGTGGGAGGCGAGCACCAAGTCCTTGTCGTCAGATTGTCCATACCGCTTGAACAGCACGTCACGCGACTTCTTCTCGCCAAGGGAAAGATCGGTTTGTAGACCCGGCCACCCCTTGTCGGTGACACGTCATGGTGTTTACGCAGCCGCTTCGAATGCCAATAGAAATTCGCGGAGGAATCTCTGAATCCGAGAGCGAAGAGCTATTGTTGCATGCCGCGTGCATGCCGCGACGTCAGTAGACGCATTCGCGCAGCTGCTCTGTTGATTGCGATTCCAAATGACGCAATCGCCAGTGCCACAAGTGAATAGCGCGACAGCCTTCTTTGCAACAGTTCTTAGTCCGTCTCGACGGGCAGCGGCGCCGGATCAGCCGCACAGCCCGAAAATCGGTTCAAACCCGACACCGTTAACAAGCACCCGGCCTCAACCGACGCCATCCTCACCCGCATTCCCCACCAGCAGCTCAATCATCGCCCTTGCCGCCGCCGACTGACGCCGATGCGGCGCATAGATCACCGAGAACGGCCGCGATCTTCCCCGCAGCTGCGGCAACACTTCCACCAACTGCCCACGCTGCAACCGCTCGCGCACGATGAACGCATAGCTCTGGCAGATGCCGATGCCCTGTTCGGCCAGCGACACCACGCCCAGCACATCGTCGGAGGTCTCGATGGACGAACGCGGCAGCCAGTCCACGTCGCGCCCGTCGTCGCGGAAGATCCACGGCGCCAGCCGCCCGGTACGCGGCATCACGAAGGGCAGGCACAGGTGCTGCTGCAGGTCGTCCAGCGTCTGCGGCGTACCGCGGCGCTTCAGGTACTCCGGCGAAGCCACCAGCAGCAGCGGCGCGTCTTCCAGCTTTCGCGCCACCAGCCCGCTGTCCGGCAGCTGGCCCAGGCGGATGGCCAGGTCGAAGCCTTCGGCCACCAGGTCCACGTTGCGGTTGGTGATGTTCAGTTCCACCTGCACCTGCGGGTACTGCTGCGCAAAGCGCGCCAGCACGGGCGGCAGCCGGTAGTGGCCATAGGTGGTGGGCACGCTCAGGCGCACGCGGCCGGCCAGCGCACCGTCCTGGGCCAGTACGTCGCGCTCGGCGTCGTCCAGCAGGCCGAAGGCGGTGCGCACCTGTTCCAGATAGAGCCGCCCGGCGTCGGTCAGGCCCAGGCGGCGGGTGGTCCGCTGCAGCAGCTGCCGGCCCAGCCGCGCTTCCAGGCGGGTGACCGCGCGGCTCAGCACCGAGGGCGTGGTGGACAGCGCCACCGCGCCAGCCGTGAACGAGCCGTGCTCGACCACTGCCAAGAACACCTCCACATCGCCCAGGTAGTCGAACTTGCGGCTCATTTGGCTCTCCAGGGAACAGATGTTTTGCGATGGGGCCAATTTATCGCCGCTGGGGCGGTGAATAAAGTGGCCGCCATACCCCGATAGGAGCTCCGCATGAACCTGATGACCCGGCTGGCCGCAGCGCTGGCCCTGACCCTGGCCGCCAGCGGCGCGCATGCCGCCAACGTGCTGGTGGTGCTGTCCGACGAAAACCATCTGGACCTGAAGGACGGCAAGGTGCTGTCCACCGGCTTCTATCTCAACGAGCTGATGCAGCCGGTCAAGCTGCTGCTGGACGCGGGCCATGAGGTGACCTTCGCCACGCCGCAGGGGCGGGCGCCGACGGTGGATGCGTCCTCGGTGACGCCGGCGTACTTCGGCAACGACGCCGCGCAGTTGACGCTGCACAAGGACCTGCTGGAAAAGCTGGCGCTGACCTCGCCGACGGCCTCGCCGGTGGTCAGCCTGGCGCGCATCGAGCAGCAGGGTTACGCGCGTTTCGATGCGGTCTACATTCCCGGTGGCCACGCGCCGATGCAGGACCTGCTGAAGAGCCCGGCGCTGGGCCGGCTGCTGGCCGACTTCCACCAGCGCAACAAGACCACCGCGCTGGTCTGCCACGGGCCGATCGCGCTGCTGTCCACGCTGCCGGATGCGGGTGGATTCGTGGCGAAGCTGGACGTGGGTGCGACGCCGGCCACGCCGAAGTGGATCTACAGCGGCTACCAGATGACGGTGATCAGCAACCAGGAAGAAGAGCAGGCCAAGCCGCTGTTGGGTGGTGGAGAGATGAAGTTTTACCCGCAGACCGCGTTGGTGCGGGCGGGTGCGCGGTTCAGCAGCAATGCCACACCGTGGACGGGGCATGTGGTGGTGGACCGCGAGCTGATTACCGGGCAGAACCCGGCTTCGGCGCTGGAGGTGGGGCAGCGGTTGGTGGAGCGGTTGAAGTAGGGCGATTCTGCATCGCATGCGCTGCCATGGCACCATGATGGGCTGGCCTCGTCCTTCAGGGCGGGGCCGTTTTCCCAAGGAAGCTCTCGAACACGACATGCGAACGTCTCTTTTCATTCTCTCCGCCCTGTGCCTTGGCCTGCTGTCTGGCTGCGCCAGTGGCCCGGAGGAGCACGCCTCAAGCCGCGAGATCACCGGTGCATTCGTGGCCGACGATGGCCAGCTGTACCTGCTGCCGCGCTTTGAAGAGCCGATGCGTTTCAATGCCGCGCCGTTCCGCGAGTACCGCGCGCTGATGGACAGCCCGCTGCGCGAGGCGGTGGCCTGCGCGCAGATGTACTTCCATGAGGATTGGCGCGACCCGGCCAACAAGGCCAAGGTGCACGGCAGCTATGCGCTGCTGCTGCGGCCGGAGCAGGTGACGCCGGAACAGGCCGCGCAGTTCAAGCTGGAGCGGATCGAGGTCACCCCGCGCGAGGCCAAGGCCGTGGAAGAGCGGGCACGCTACTACCTGCCGCTGGACCGGACCCGTTACGCGCTGGCGTTTGATCGTGCGTGCAATCTTTCAAAGAAGGGTGGCAGTTACTACAGCGCACTGTTCGAGGGCGACGGCGAGCGGGTGAAGTTGCCGGATGCTGCCGCGTTGGCGGAGAAGGGGAAGCTGGCGCAGCCGATCAGTGCGCGGGCGCAGCGGATCCTGCCGGAGAGGGAGGACAAGCCGGGTGTTGGGACGGCGGCTGGGAAGGTGCTGGGCGCGGCGTTGGTGCCGGTGGCGGTTCCGGTGTTTGTGTTGAGCCTGCCGTTCCTGGGGCCGGATCATTGGAAGTGATGGGGCGTTGAGGGAGAGCATCCACGCGTGGGGTGGATCTACCCGGGCGTCACCAATGCCTGAACATTCATCCTGGAGATCTGTGTGCCCAGCACGCTGGAAACTGTTTTGAAGACTGTAGGCTTCATTGTCGTTGCGGCGTTTCCGTTGGTGATCCTCTGGTTCATTCTGCGGCGAATGTCAGCGACGGCGCGTTCTGCATTGGGATCAGGGCTGCGTTTGAATCCCCCTCGCCGGATTTCCGGTACATCCATGACCTTGGTGATGGTGGACGGCAAAGAGGACCGGGAGCACTACTTCTTTGATGCGGAGTCCTTCTACCTGCGGCGTGGCCCGGTGCCTACGGCCGTTCCGCTCTCGCAGATCACCTCAGTCACGCGAACGTCCGATGTCATCTACGGTCGCTATGTCTGGCAGGTGTGCTTCAGCAAAGCATCGGGCAGAAAGTGCGTGACGTTCACCAACAACCTGACGCTGTTCAACCGCGATTTCCTGCTCTTTCTGGAGGCGGTGCGGAAGGCCAACCCACTGGCGACGGTTGATCGAGCAGGCATCCGCTTCTAGCTGAGGGCCAACAGGGGGGCACTTAAAGGGACGAGCCGGTGAAGCTACACTGGCCGCCTATGCCTGTTGGAAGCACGCCCATGTTCAGTGGAAAGGTCGCAGTGATCACCGGCTCCACCAGCGGTATCGGTCTTGGCATTGCTACGGCATTGGCGCGGCAGGGTGCCGACATCGTGCTGAATGGCTTTGGCGATGCAGTGGAGATCGAACGCATCCGTACCAACCTGGAAGCCGAGTTCGGTGTACGGGTGGTGCACGATGGCGCGGACCTGTCCCGTGGCGAAGCGGTGCGCGAAATGATCGCCCGCGCCGTCGCGAAGATGGGCCGCATCGACATCCTGGTGAACAACGCCGGCATCCAGCACACCGCGTCGATCGAGGAGTTCCCGGTCGAGAAGTGGGATGCGATCCTGGCGTTGAATCTGTCAGCGGTGTTCCATGCAACAGCGGCAGCCTTGCCCTGCATGAAGCAGCAGGGCGCCGGTCGCATCATCAACATCGCCTCGGTGCACGGCTTGGTCGGCTCGGTGAACAAGTCGGCCTATGTGGCGGCCAAGCACGGCGTGGTGGGGTTCACCAAGGTGACCGCGCTGGAGAACGCGGGCACCGGCATCACCGCCAATGCCATCTGCCCGGGTTGGGTGCGTACGGCGCTGGTCGAGCAGCAGATCACCGCGTCGGCAGAGAAGGACGGCACGGATCAGGAAGCTGCGGCCCGCGCGTTGTTGGCTGAAAAGCAGCCCTCGTTGCAGTTCGTGACGCCCGATCAGCTGGGCGAAATGGTGGTGTTCCTGGCCTCGGACGCTGCCGCGCAGATCACCGGCACGGCGCTGCCGGTGGACGGTGGCTGGACGGCGCGCTAGCCAGCGGACTGTGCCCGCCGCTGCAGCATCGGCAGCGCGACAAGCGTGGCGAGAAGAACAGCACCGGATGGAAGCGCCGCGCGGACAATTGCACGGCCAGCAGGTCGGCGAAGATCGCCAGCAGGATGGCCGAGCTGGCACGTAGCCCAGGTTGAGCGTCATCGACAGCAGGTCGCCGGCGGTCTCGCCGAGCGTGGTGGCGGCGATCTTCATCACCCAGAAGGACAGGGTGACCGCCGCCACTTTGCTGTGCAGGGAATCTGCGTCTGAAGCACTCATCGAACGTCGCCTGGGGAGCCTGCGGGTGATGCTGTGGAGGTCGGCGTCGGAGTGCAGTCGGAGTGGGGTTTGGCAGCGGTGAGCGTGGGGCGGGCGTTCAGCAGGGGAACGCGCTACGCTGCGGCCAGCACCTGGGACGGGGAGACAGGGAATGACCGGTTCGATTCCATCGTTTGCGTTGGCAGTGGGGCTGCTGGTGTTGTCCGGGCCGGTAGCCAGTGACGACGCGCAGCCTCGGGATGCCACGTATTCCAGTGTCTGCAGGCATGCCGACTCGGGCGATCTGCTGGGCTTGGAGGTGTCGTTTATCAGCGAGGCCGATGGCGGCTACGCATTGGTCCAGCGTTACGAGGGCGCGGCCATCGCGCCGGTGCTGATGCAGGTGAAGCAACGCGAGCGTGATCTTGTGCTGGTGAGCGGCGCAACGGATTCCATTGCGCTGCGCCAGGACGGGAAGACCCTGCGGCTGACCTACCTTGATGGCCAGCTGAGCGCTGCGGGCAGCTCGTCGGAAAACCTGATCCCATCGTTGGCGGTGTGGCAGGGAAAGAGCGTCGCCGCTTGCCATTAGCGCGGCGACGCTCCTTCAGCCCGGGCCGGGATGTTCAACTCGGCTTGGCAAACACATCCAATCCCTTGCCGGTCTCCAACAACGACTTCAGGCTGGACAGCACGATCGGCCAGCCCTGGCGGATGCCGGTGTCCATGCCGCTGCCCGGTTGCAGCTGGTCGTGGGTGACGGTCAGCCGCACCATGTCCTGGTACGGCACGATCTCGAAGGTGACGCGGCTATAGGCATCCGGATTCTCTGCCTGCGAGGCAGCGGCCCAGGTGATGACCAGCCGCGAGGGCGGGGTGCTTTCCACCACCTCGCCGACCAGCTCGACCTTGCGTTCGTCGCTGGCGCGCACATGCTGCCAGCGTGAGCCTGGCTTCCAGTCGGAGACGTTTTCGTGGCCCCAGTAGGTACGGGCAATCTCGGGGCGGGTGATGGCCTCGAACACCTTCTGCGGGGTGGACGCGATGTAGATCACGTGGATGAAGCGGGTGGACTCTGCGGACATCGTCATTCTCCTTCCAGTTCTCGTTTCAGGTCATGCAGCAGGCTCAGGCGCTGCTGTTCGAACTTGCGTACCCAGCGTTCGTAGATGTCGTGCAATGGCACGGGGTTGATGAAGTGCAGCTTCTCGCGGCCACGTCGCACGGTGCTGATCAGGTTGGCGTCTTCCAGCAGCCCCAGGTGCTGGGTGGCCGACTGCCGGGTCATCTGCAGGTGCTCGCACAGCTGGCCTAGGGTCTGGCCGTTGTTGGCACAGAGCAGATCCAGCAGGGTCCTGCGGGTGGGATCGGCCAGGGCTTTGAAGACCTTGTCTGGATCCATGCGGTGCGTCAGTTCCACTCGTCGATCTTGATGTCGCGCGGGCTGGGTTGGCCGCGGCCGGTTTCCAGCAGGGATTTCAGGCTCATCAGGAACATGGCCCACTTGGTGTTGCAGTGGCGGATGAACTCGGCGCGCTCGCCCCAGCCATCGTGGGTGAACAGCACGATGCTGTATTCGCCTTCCTGGTGCAGGGCGAAGCGGATGTGGGTGCCGGTCCATTCCGGCGGCCCGGCCAGCACTTCCCACAGCACCAGGCTGCTGGGCTGCAGTTCGCGCAGCTTCATCTGCATGGCGCCGCGGTCTTCGCCGTTGGCGGTGAAGCGCAGTTGCAGGATGCCGCCTGGGTGGCGGTCGCCTTCGGTTTCCTCGGTCCACCAGCCGGCGACGCCTTCGGGCGTGGCCAAGGCCTGGTAGACCTGGGCGACGGGTGCCTTGATGCCGATTCTGTGAGCGATCTCGAGCATGTCTGGTTCCTCCGGTGGGAGGGCGGCCTGCGGTGTGGGCCGTCCATGGACCGAGAATAGGCAGGTAAATGCCTGCATGTCAATGACCGTCATCCCCTTCCGTGGCGACGGTCGCGCTCTGCCCGGTTTTGTTCAGGCCGGGCTGTCACTGGGCGAGCGCCTTCAAGGGTGGTTGACAGCCAGTCAACCTACTAGTAGGTTGAATGCATGAAAGATGCACTCTCGCCCAAGGCACAGGAGATCCTGGCGCACGCCCGTTCGCTGCTGGAAGCCGGTGGTTACAACGGTTTCAGCTATGCGGACGTGTCCGCGCGGGTGAACATCAGCAAGGCCAGCATCCATCACCATTTCCCCAGCAAGGCCGACCTGGTGCGCACGGTGGTGGTGCTCTACCGCGCCGAGGCCCGCGAGGGGCTGGCGCTGCTGGACCGGCAACTGGACGATCCGCTGCAGGAGCTCAACGCCTATGTGGATTACTGGTCCACCTGCATTGCCGGCGGTACGTCCTCGTTCTGCATCTGCGCGATGCTGGCGGCCGAGGCACCGATGATTCCGCCCGAGATTGCCGAGGAGGTGCGTGGGCATTTCGAGGATCTGAGCGGGTGGCTGGCGGTGACCCTGGAGAAGGGCGTGGCCCAAGGACAGCTGCGGCTGCAGGGGCCGGCAGCCGATGAGGCCAAGGCGTTCATGTCGGCAGTGCACGGCGCAATGCTGGCCGCGCGCGGGTTGGGCGATGCGGCGATGTTCGCGACGCTGGCGCGACTGGCCATTGCACGGGTGAGTGCGAAGGCCTGACGGTTGTGCGGTGGCCTGCGGCAGCGCGGGCCTTCTTTTTACTCCATCAGCCTACCTACTAGTAGGTTTATACTCATCAAGAGAGATTTCCATGGCACACCCTCTGTCTGCGCTTGGTGCGATCCACACCGCCATCAGTCTGGTTCCGATCCTGGCCGGGCTGTACGGCTTCCTCCGCCACCGCGCGATCGATCCGGCCACCCGCGCCGGCAAGCTCTATTTGCTGGGCCTGGTGCTGTCGGTGGTGACCTCGTTCACCGTGTCAAGCACCGGCGGGCTCAATCCCGGCCACGCATTCGGCGTGATCGTGCTGCTGGTGGCGTTCGGCGGGGTGCTGGCGGCACGGCTGCGCGTCCTCGGCCGCACTGCAACGTACCTGTCCACTTTCGCGCTGTCATTGAGTTTTCTGCTGTCGCTGGTGCCGGGCGTGAATGAAACGCTGACGCGCCTGCCGTTGTCGCATCCGATCGCCGCGGCGCCGCTGGCACCGGTGATCCTGCACACGCTGCTGGGCTGCGCGGTGGCATTCGTGATCGGATTCTTGGCGCAGTGCTGGCGGATCCATGCGCGCGGCGGACGCCGGTAAAGCGTTGCGCCGGCCGTGCGCGGCGATCAGCAGCCCACCAACCGCTCTGCTGCGATGCCGCTGCGATGCTGGTTGCGGTATTCGATGGGGCTGGCTGCGACCATGCTGCGGAAATGGCGGCGGAAGGATTCCTGCGAGCCGAACCCGGCCTGCTCGGCCACCCACTGCAGCGGGCGGTCGGTGGTCTCCAGCAGCTCGCGCGCGTAGGCCACGCGTTCGCGGATCAGCCAGTCGATGGGCGACAGGCCGGTGGCTTCGAGGAACTGCCGCTGCAGGGTGCGCTGGCTCAGCG
This sequence comes from Stenotrophomonas sp. SMYL41, assembly GCF_036319965.1. Classification (NCBI taxonomy): domain Bacteria; kingdom Pseudomonadati; phylum Pseudomonadota; class Gammaproteobacteria; order Lysobacterales; family Lysobacteraceae; genus Stenotrophomonas; species Stenotrophomonas sp. SMYL41. The sequence continues at coordinate 71,890 of NZ_JAWIRX010000011.1, forward strand.
CGGCCTGCTCGGCCAGGCTGGCGAGCGAGTGGCTTTGGCGCAGGTTGCGGCGCATCCATTCCATCAGTCGCGCCAGCCGCGTGGGTTCGCCCAGCGGGATTGCGCGGCTGACGCGCTGGCTGCGTTCGGCATCGCGCCAGGGTGCAAGCACCAGGCGCTCGGCGACCAGGTTGGCCACGCGTGCGCCGTAATCGTTGCGCACCATGTGCAGCATCATGTCCATGCCGGTGGCCGAGCCGGCCGAGGTGATGATGCTGCCGGTATCTACGTACAGCACATCCTCGCGCACGTCGATGCGGGGGAAATCGCGTGCGAGCGCTTCGGTGAGGCGCCAATGGGTGGTGGCCGGGCGGCCATCGAGCAGCCCGGCCCAGGCCAGCACGAAGGCACCGGAGCAGATCGAGGCGATGCGCGCGCCACGTGCGTGGGCGCGGATCAGTGCATCGAGCAACGCCTGCGGCGGACGTTCGCTGGGCTCGCGCCAGCCGGGGATGACGATGATGTCGGCATCATCGACGCTGCTGAGATCGTAGGGCAGCTGCACCTGGGTGCTGCCGAGCATGCGCAGCGCGCCGGGCTCGCCTGCGCACAGTTGGGTGCGGTACCACGCCACCCCCAGCTCTGGCCGTATCGGTGCGAACAGGCCAACGGCGCAGCCGAACTCGAACAGCCCCTGGCCGTGGCAGGCAACGATGGCGACGAGCGGCGCGGTGGGATCGGCGGGTGGGCTGGGCATGGCCTGATGCTACGGGCGGTGGTGCGCGCCGCAGAGTGGCGCGCGGGCATGAGGTGATGCCGGGTCGGTATATGGAGGCTGGGGTCAGAGCCCTTTCCTTTGGAAAGGGATCCGACCCCGTGGGAGTGGGCCGCCTAACGTCATTACCAGTGGTCATGTGGGTGGCCGGATATGACGGTTGGGTGACGCGATCCCGCCTGTCGCGGTGGGTGAACAGGCCCTTGAATGGAAGCGTGTTTCCGGCCCACCCCCACGAGCCCCCATGCCTGCCGCCTACGCCCCAGCCCTGAGTACTCTCGCTGTCCTGATCGCTGCCGCCCTCGCTGCTACGCCCAGCCTTGCCGCGGAAGCCGATGCGGATCCTGCCACCACCGCGGCGACGGCGAACGTTGCAGCATCCACTTTGGATGCGGTGGTGGTGACCGGTTCACGCACCAGCACGCGCACGGTGAAGAACAGTTCCACACCGATCGATGTGATCTCCGCCGAGGACCTCGCTGCTACCGGGCAGGGCAACCTGCTGGAAGCGCTGCAGCGCAGCCTGCCGTCGCTGAGCCAGATCGGTGGCTACCAGAGCGACCAGGAAAGCCTGATCCGCGGCTATCAGCTGCGCAACCTGTCGCCGGGCTACACGCTGGTGCTGGTGAACGGAAAGCGCCGTAATGCCAGCGCCTATGTGAGCGGAGCCAACGGTGGCGGCTTTCCGGGGCACGCCTGGGCGGACCTGGCGCTGATTCCAGTCTCGGCCATCGACCATGTGGAAGTGCTGCGTGATGGCGCTTCGGCCATTTACGGCTCGGACGCGATCACCGGCGTGGTCAACGTGATCCTGAAATCGCAGGCGCATGGTGGCGAATTTGCCGTGGAAAGCGGGCAGAGCATCGATGGCGATGGCTCGCGCACCAGCGTGCGTGCCAACGTGGGCCTGCCGTGGGGCGATGATGGTTTCGTCAACCTGTCCGGCGAGACCACCCGCCAGCATCATGCGATCCGCACCCGCCGCTATATCGATGGCTACCTGAGCTACCCGGCGGTGGATGGCAGCGGCAATCTGGTGGCGTTGCGACCAAACAACCGGCTGCCAGCAGGCGCTACGCCGAACCCGGCCGAGGTGGGCCGCGATGCTGAGGCCAATACCATCCTCAGCTCGCCGTCGTATGCGTTGAAGGCGTTTGCCGTGAACGTGGGCCATGGCCTGGGCGAGAGCGCGCAGTTCTACGCCAACGCTACGGCCAGTGATCGCACCGCGCAGGCGATCCAGAACTTCCGCCTGCCGGCGACCATCTTCACCACCTACAAGGCCCCCGGCGTGTTGAGTGTGTTTCCCGATGGCTTCCTGCCGGTGCTGGAAACCAAGGAGAAGCAGTACACCGGCACCGTGGGCGTGAAAGGGCAGATCGCAGGCTGGGACTACGACGCCAGCCTGACCGGCAACCGCAGTACGGTGCGCACCTATACGCGTAATTCGGTGAACTACTCGCTGCCGTATCCCGGTTCGCCCACTGATTTTTATGACGGCAAGCTGGACTACCAGCAGGGCATCGCCAACCTGGACCTGCGTCGTGGCTTCGAGGTGGCGGCCTTTGCTTCGCCGCTGGAAGTGAGCGCGGGCGCCGAGTATCAGCACGAGCAGTACGAGCGCGGCGCAGGGCAGTGGGAGTCGTATACCGGCTTCGGTGCGGCGGCGTTCGTTGGTTATTCCACTGCGGACGCGGTGAAGGCCACCCGCAACAGCAAGGCGGTGTACGCAGGTGCGGCCACCAACATTACCTCACGCTGGTATCTGGATGCCGCCGCGCGCTGGGAAGAGCATTCCGACTTCGGCAGCGTCTCCACCGGCCGCCTGACCACGCGTTTCGACTTCACCGACGCGCTGGGTGTGCGCGCTACGGTCAGCAACGGCTTCCATGCCCCCAGCCTGGGCGCGCAGTACTACCAGGCCACCGGCAGTTGCCCGTGCGGGACCACGCTGGTGGCGCAGGTGTCATCGCCGGCGGCGATCGCATTGGGTGCCACACCGCTGAAGCCGGAAAAGGCCACCAACTACAGCCTGGGCGTGACCTGGGACCCGAGCCCGGCATTCCATCTGGCAGTGGATGCCTACCAGATCGACATCCGCGGCCAGCTCGGCCAGTCCAGCCAGATCGGCTACAACGCGCAGGATCCCGCGCGCATCACCGACAACAGCGGGACGGTGCTGAGCGCGGCGCAGAAGAACACCATCGATGCACTGCTGGGTTCGGCCGGCATCAGCATCCTGCCGGGTGATGCGTTCTACGCCAGCTACTTCACCAACGTGGGCAATACCCGTACGCGCGGTGTGGAGCTGACCCTGGAAGCGAACCAGGAGACAGCGTGGGGCAAGCTGCGCTGGAGCTACGCGGCCAATGTCGGCCGTACCACGATCCAGAAGGTCAGCGACATTCCGGCGGCGCTGCAGGGGCTGCCGAACATCAATCTGCTGACCAGATCCAGCGAGTACGCGCTGCGCTTCCGCACGCCCAGCTACACCCAGGTGGCGGGGTTGGGCTGGCAGAACGGGCGCTGGCGCTCGAATGTCGACTTCACGTATTACGGCCCGATCAAGCGCCTGAACAACGGCGTGGAGTACACGCAGCCGCCAGTGCTGGTGACCAACCTGTCCGGTGGCGTGGAGCTGGGTGCGGGCTGGAGTGCGGCGCTGGGCATCAACAACGTATTCGACAAGCGCACGCGCAAGGTGCCAGCGTACGCGCGCAGCGCCACCGATGTGGCGAGCATCGAGACCACCTGGGATAGCGGCGATGTGCTGAGCAATGTAGGCGCGTATTGGTTTGGCCGGGTCAGTTACCGGTTTTGAGGTTCAGGCGAAACGCCGCCGGGCATGGCCCGGCGCTACCGAGGAGCGGGTCATGTCTTCTGCATTGAAGGTGGTTGCATTGGTCGGGTCACCGACGAGTTCGGCGACGTCGCGCACGCTGGTGCTGGTGCGACATCTGCTGGAGGCGCTGCAGCAGCGGGTGCATGCCAGCGTGGAGCTGGTTGAGCTGGCGCCGATCGCGCGCGCGCTGGGGCAGTCGCTGTCGCGCGACGAAGCTGAGCCATCAGTGGAGCAGGCGCTGCAGGCCATCGAGGCCGCCGAGCTGCTGGTGGTGGCAGTGCCGGTCTATCGCGGCTCGTATCCCGGGTTGTTCAAGCACCTGGTCGACTTCATCGGGCTGGAGGCGCTGGTGGATGTGCCGGTACTGCTGGCGGCAACCGGTGGCAGCGAGCGCCATGCGCTGGTGATCGACCACCAGCTGCGGCCGTTGTTCAGTTTCCTGCAGGCGCACACGTTGCCGATCGGGGTGTATGCCACGCCTGCCGATTTCGAGGGTGAGCACATCAGCAGTGTGGCCTTGCAGGCGCGGATCGCGCTGGCGACCGAGCGTGCGGCCGGGCATCTGGCGGCACGGGCACTGGCCGTGCCGGTGCCATTGCGGCGAATCGCATAGCAGCTGAGGAAGCAGGAATAACCAGCAGCAGTCTGCTTATGGCGACGCCGCATCTGCGTGGCCGGATCTGACCGCCGATTGTCGCCAGGCGTCGCTGCTGCGGCTGCCGGCGTCTCTAGCATCGATATCGAAGCGGCATCGCATTGCCGGCCCAGATGAGGACGACCCCGTGGCTTTGGACGCAGTAAGCAAACCCATCCTGTTCCTGCTCGACCGTGAGTTCGAGGACGGCCAGATTCCCGGCCAGCGTTTCTTCTGCCGCCACAGCCTGTTGCTGGAGGGCGCGCTGTCGAGCATTGACGGCCTGGACGCGCAGCTGGACGTGCGTCGCATCGGCTTCGCACGGCCGCGCCGCGAGGTGATCGCCGAGATTGGCGAGCAGGACCAGTCGCTGCCGAAGCTGGTGCTGCCGAAGGGCGTGCGCAGCGAACTTGCCAGTGGCGCCCATCAGGACCGCCAGTACATCTCTGGTGCCGAGCCGATCCTGGCCGCGCTGAACGGATTGCTCGGCATTCCCGTGGCCCACCCCTGAGCGAGGACGCGACCATGAGTTATCAGATCAGCGTGCTGGACAAGAGCCCGGTGGCCGAAGGTGCCTCGCCGGAGCAGGCGCTGCGCAACAGCCTGCAGCTGGCGCAGCGCGCCGAGCAGCTGGGCTACCACCGCTACTGGTTTGCCGAGCACCATGCCGCACCGACGCTGGCCAGCCCTGCACCGGAAGTGCTGGCAGCCTGGGTGCTGGCGCAGACCCGCCGCATCCGCATCGGCAGCGGCGGGGTGATGCTGCGCCACTATGCGCCCTACAAAGTGGCGGAGAACTTCAACCTGCTGTCGGCGCTGGCGCCGGGACGGGTGGATCTGGGTGTGGGCAAGGCGCCCGGCGGCCTGCCGGCATCGACCGCTGCGCTGGCGGCCGGGAGGCCGGCGTTCGCCGACTTCGACCAGCAACTGCGCGATCTGGAGGGCTATCTTTCCGGTGCCGATACCGAGGCGCTTGCCCGGCCGGTTCCGCAGCAGGCGCCGGAGCGCTTCCTGCTCGGCGCCAGCCCGCAGAGCGCGCAGCAGGCGGCCGAGCTGGGCTGGCGCTTCGTCTACGCAGCGCACTTCGATGGTGACCCGAAGCACATCGAGGCGGCATTCAATGCCTACCGCAGCGTCTCCACCCAGCCACCGCTGCTGGCCACGGTGGCCTTCGCCGCGCCGACTGCCGAAGCCGCGGCGCGTCATATCGGTGCGCTGCGCGTCTACAAGCTGCACCTTGGTTCCGGCCAGGCCGTAAACCTGCCCAGCCTCGAGGCGGCTGCAGAGTACGCGCGCCAGGTGGGCGTGGCGGACTTCCGCATCGAGGAAACCCGCCCGAGCGTGTTGTCCGGTGATGCGCAGCACGTCCGTGACGAACTGGATGCGCTGCACCGGCGCTTCGGCGTGGGCGAGTTCATCCTCGACGCGCCAGTGGCCGACCTCGACGCGCGCCTGACATCCCTTGAACTGCTGTCGCCCGCGCCGCGCGCGGCGGTGGCCTGACCTGCAGGAGCGTTTCCCATGAGCACGACCCCGCGCCACATTCCGTTCGGCATCATGCTGCAGGGCCCTGGCAGCCACATGCATGCCTGGAAGCATCCGTCCAACCCGGCCGATGCCAGCGTCAACCTGCAGTTCTACGTCGACATCGCTCGCACCGCCGAGGACAACGGCATCGCCTTCGGCTTCGTGGCCGACGGCCTGTACATCAACGAGAAGTCGATCCCGCACTTCCTCAACCGCTTCGAGCCGATCTCGCTGCTGTCGGCGCTGGCCACCGCAACGAAGAAGATCGGACTGGCGGGCACGCTGTCGACCTCGTACAGCGACCCGTTCACCGTGGCCCGCCAGTTCGCCTCGCTGGACCTGCTCAGCGGAGGGCGTGCGGGGTGGAACGTGGTGACTTCGCCGCTGGAGGGTTCGGGGCGCAACTACGGTCGCCCGCACCCCGAGCACGCGCTGCGCTACCAGATCGCCGACGAGTATCTGGAGGTGGTCCAGGGGCTGTGGGATTCCTGGGATGACGATGCCTTCGTGCGTGAGCGCGACAGTGGCACGTTCTTCGCATCGGATAAGTTCCGTCGGCTCGACCACAAGGGCCGCTTCTTCCAGGTGGAGGGGCCGCTCAACATCCAGCGTTCGCCGCAGGGCCAGCCGGTGATCTTCCAGGCCGGTTCGTCCGACGATGGCATCGCGCTGGCTGGCAAGTATGCGGATGCGGTGTTTACGCATTCGCCATCGCTGGAAGAAACCCGCGCGTTCACCCAGAAGGTGAAGAACTCGGCGATCGCGCACGGGCGTAGCGGCAATGACGTGAAGATCTTCCCGGGCATTGGCCCCATCGTCGGCCGCACTGCCGAGGAGGCCGAGGCCAAGTACCAGGCGATTGCTGCGCTGGCCACGCTGGAAGATGCGCTGGCCTATCTCGGCCGCTTCTTCGATCACCACGATTTCAGCCAGTACGACCCGGATGCGCCGTTCCCGGAGCTGGGTGACATCGGCAGCAACGCGTTCCGTTCCACCACCGACCGCATCAAGCAGGATGCACGTGAGAAGGGCCTGAGCCTGCGACAGGTGGCGCTGGAAGCGGTGAGCCCGCGGCCGAACTTCATCGGTACGCCGGAGCACGTGACCGATGAGCTGATCCGCTGGTTCGACGCCGGTGCCAGCGACGGCTTCATCCTTGGTTTCGCCGCTCAGCGCGAAGGCCTGGACGATTTCGTGACCCTGGTGCTGCCGATCCTGCAGGCGCGCGGTTACCACCAGCGCGAGCTGGAAGGACACACCCTGCGCGAGCATCTGGGCCTGCCGTACAAGGCCAGCCGCCATTCGACCGACGCCGAGCCGGCGCGGAAGGTGGGGTAAGGCGATGAGCGGAGAATCCGCAATAGCGCCGGGCCATGCCCGGCGGAATTCCCAAGCGACGGGCATAGTGCCCGAAATCGGGGCGCGCGCCGAGGCGGCCATCGCGATCCGTCATGACCTGCACCGGCACCCGGAGCTGGCCTTCGAGGAGCACCGCACCAGCGCACGTGTGGCCGAGCTGCTGCAGCTGTGGGGCTATGAGGTGACCACCGGCCTCGGTGGCACCGGCGTGGTCGGCACGCTGCAACGCGGGCAGGGTAGCCGTCGCCTCGGCCTGCGCGCCGACATCGATGCACTGCCGATCCACGAGGAGTCCGGGCTGGCCTATGCCAGCCAGACCGAGGGGTTGATGCACGCCTGCGGCCACGATGGGCACACCGCCATCCTGCTGTCTGCGGCGCACTACCTCGCCCATCACGGTCGCATCGACGGTACCCTGCAGCTGGTGTTCCAGCCGGCCGAGGAAACCGGATCGGGCGCTTCGAAGATGATCGCCGATGGCCTGTTCGAACGCTTCCCGGTGGATGCGATCTATGGCCTGCACAACTGGCCGGGCGTGCCTGTCGGCCACTTCGGCTTCGTCGATGGCCCGGCGATGGCGTCGGTGGACTGGGCGCGGCTGAAGGTGATCGGCAAGGGCGGCCACGGCGCCGAGCCGCAGGGCAGCGTCGACCCGATCCTGGTGGCAGCGCACATCGTCACCGCGCTGCAGAGCGTTGTCTCGCGCAATGTGGATCCACGGCAGATGGGCGTGGTCACCGTCGGTTCGATCCACGGCGGGCAGGCCGCCAATGTGATTCCGGACGTAGTGGAGCTGAAGCTGACCGTGCGCGCTTACCTGCCGGAGGTGCGCGACACCCTGCGCCGCCGCGTCACCGAGATTGCCGAGCAGACCGCCGCCGCGTTCGGCGCGCGCGCCGAGATCGAGTTCCCGCGCGGCTTCCCCAGTGTGATCAACCACCCTGAGCAGACTGCCTATATCCGCGAGGTGGCCGTACGGAGCTTTGGCGCGGAACAGGTGGTGCCCGAACTCGCACCGCGCACCGCCAGTGAGGATTTTGCGTTCCTGCTGCAGGCACGGCCGGGCAGCTTCGTGTTTGTCGGCAACGGCGACAGCGCACCGCTGCACAGCCCGCGCTATGTGTTCAACGACGCCGCCATTGCACCCGCCGCCAGCCTGTGGGCGCGGCTGGCTGAAGACTATCTGGTGAAGGACGTGGCATGAGCAGCAACGAACGCTTCCTCTATACCTCGGTGGATGATCCGCTGGCGCGGCCTCTGTTCGATGGTCTGGAACAGGAGTACGACAGCCGCTACGCCGACGTGCGCCGACGCATCGGCGGCAGCGCCCGCGAGGAGCTGCAACGCTACCCGGCGCAGGCCTTTGCTGCGCCGGTAGGGGCGTTCGTGCTGCTGCTGCGCGACGGTGTGGCGATCTCTGGCGGTGCCTTCATGCCGCACCGCGATCCGGACACCGCCGAGTTCAAGCGCATCTGGACGCTGCCGGGGCTGCGCCGCCAGGGCATCGCGCGGCGCGTGCTGCAGGAACTGGAAGACCAAGCGGCGCGGCAAGGGTATCGGCGGGTGTTCCTGACGACCGGCTTCCGCCAGCCTGAAGCGGTCGGCCTGTACCTCAGCCACGGCTACACCGCGCTGTTCGACCTGCAGGCCGATCCGGAATCCATCGCGCATCTGCCGTTCGAGAAGCACCTGAGCGTATCGGCGCCGGTCGTTGTGCCATCACAGGCCGTGCTGCATGGAGCCCACGCATGAGCACGCCTTCGACCGCGCTGGATGGCATTGCCGCACGTCCGGCACCAGCACCAGCGTTGAAGATCGTGCCGGCCCGGCATCCGCTGCAGGTGTTCGGCACGTTGCTGGCGCTGGCGCTGATCCTGATCGGCCTGCAATCCGTGCTGGGCAATCCACGCTGGGGCTGGGGCACGTTCGCCGAGTGGTTCTTCGCGCGCCCGGTGCTGGAAGGCCTGGGCCGTACGTTGTTGCTGACCGCACTCGGTACCGGCCTGGGTTTCGCGCTGGGTACCTTGCTGGCGTTGGCCCGCGTGTCCGGCTCGCCGCTGCTGTCGGCGGTGTCGTGGGGCTATGTGTGGTTGTTCCGTTCGATTCCGTTGCTGGTGTTGTTGCTGCTGCTGAACAACCTGGGCTACCTGTACAGCACCATCGAGCTGGGCGTACCGTTTACCGGCATCCGCCTGTTCTCGTACCCGACCACGCAGCTGATCGGTGTGTTCACTGCCGCAGTGCTGGGCCTTACGTTGAACCAGGCCGCGTTCTCGGCCGAGGTGATCCGCGGCGGCATCCTCTCGGTCGATCACGGCCAGTACGAGGCTGCGGCCGCGCTGGGCCTGCCGCGTGGCCGCCAGGTACGCCGCATCATCCTGCCGCAGGCGATGCGCTCGATCCTGCCGGCCGCGTTCAACGATGTGATCGGCCTGGCCAAGAGCACGTCGGTGGTCTACGTATTGGCGCTGCCGGAGCTGTTCTACACGGTGCAGGTGATCTACCGGCGCAACCTGGAAGTGGTGCCGCTGCTGATGGTGGCCACGGTCTGGTACCTGGTGATCCTGACCGTGCTGTCGCTGTTGCAGCGGCGCGTGGAGCAGCGCTTTGCGCGCGGCCAGCTGCAGCGTGAGCGCTCGGTGTCGCGTGTCTCGTCGCCGACGCGCGCCGCAGGTGAGGCTGCATCGCGCGTGGCCAACCGCCCTCGCGTCGCTGCGCAGGTGGAAGCGGGCGAGGGCGCATCGGTGTCGCTGCATGGCGTAGGCAAGCTGTTCGGCGACCAGCCGGTGCTGGAAGACGTGAACCTGGACCTGCGCGCGGGCAGCGTGACGGTGCTGATCGGCCCTTCGGGCGCCGGCAAGTCCACGCTGCTGCGCCTGATCAACCACCTGGAACGTGCTGACAGCGGCTACGTGACCGTGGGCGACCAGTTGATCGGCTACCGCCGCGATGGCGACACCCTGTACGAGCTGCCGGAGCGCGAGATCCGCCGCCGTCGTGCCGAAGTGGGCATGGTGTTCCAGGGCTTCAACCTGTTCCCGCACCTGACCGCGCTGGAGAACATCATCGAAGCACCGATCGCGGTGCGTGGCGTGACGCGCGCGCAGGCCGAGCAGCAGGCGCGCACGCTGCTGGAACGGGTCGGCCTGGCCGAAAAGGCCGATGCCTTCCCGCGCCAGCTGTCCGGTGGCCAGCAGCAGCGCATCGCGATCGCCCGCGCGCTGGCGCTGCAGCCGAAGGTGCTGCTGTTCGACGAACCCACGTCGGCGCTGGACCCGGAACTGGTGGCCGAGGTGCTGAGCGTGATCGAGGAACTCGCCCGTTCCGGCACCACGCTGGTGATCGTCACCCATGAGCTGAGCTTCGCCCGCCGCGTGGCCGACCACGTGGTGATGATGGACCAGGGGCGGGTGATCGAGCAGGGCACGCCCGAGGCGCTGTTCGAACGTCCGCGCCAGCAACGCACCGCCGATTTCCTGGCCAAGACCCTGTAACTGCGAAAGGAATACCATGAGCCCTGCAGCACCGCGTCGCCCCTCACGCAGCACCCTGTTGATCGTGGGCGTGCTGGTCATCGGCATCGCCGGCATCGTCTATTCGCGCGTGCGCCAGGCACCGGATGCCGGCACCGTGGCCGCAACCAGCCTGGCGAGTGCGAACACCACCATCCTGAAGGGCACGCTCGATCCGAATGCGCAGGCGTTGATCCCGGCTGACTATCGCTTTGTCACGCCCGGTACGTTCACCGTGGCCACCCATCCGGGGCAGCTGCCGCTGGCTGACTACGGCGCCGACAGCAAGGACGTGGTAGGTATCGAGCCGGACATCGCACGGCTGATTGCCGATGGGCTGGGCCTGAAGCTGGTGATCGTGCCGGTGGCGTGGGCCGACTGGCCGCTGGGGCTGGAATCAGGCAAGTACGATGCGGTGCTGTCGAACGTGACCGTCACCGAGGAGCGCAAGAAGAAATTCGATTTCTCCAGCTACCGTTACGATCTGCTCGGCATCTATACACGCACTGATGGGCCGATCCAGAAGATCGAAAAGCCGGCCGACGTGGCCGGGTTGAAGGTGGTGGTCGGTGCCAGCACCAACCAGGACCAGATCCTGCGGCAGTGGGACCAGCAGAACATCGCCGCTGGCTTGAAGCCGGTGGAGTACCAGTACTTCGATGATGCCGTGGTGGGGCGGCTGGCGGTGATCACCGGCCGTGCCGATGTCTCGTTCGAGCCCAACGCCACCGGCGCGTACTCGGCACGCGATGGCAAAGTGCGGCGCGTCGGCCTGTTCCCCGGTGGCTGGCCGAATGCTGCAGCGATCTCGGTGACCACGCGCAAAGGCAGTGGCCTGGCCGATGCGGTGACACAGGCATTGAATACCCAGATTGGCAGCGGCACCTACGCGCAGGCACTGGCACGCTGGAACGTGGCCGAAGAAGCCGTGCCACAGTCGCAGACCAACCCGCCGGGATTGCCGACCTTGTAGAAGCCGCCGGGCATGGCCTGGAGCTACCAGACGGCTTCCAAAGTCTTGAAGGGTTTCGCCACGCGCACACCCTCGGCATCGAAGTCGGAAACGCTGCGTCCATCCACACGCACCGCCTTCGGCATCGTGCGCGCCGGCCACCAGACCTTCACCGTCGTTCCGCCGCGCAGCCCCTCGCCAAGCGCCACCGTCAGCACCCCGTCGCGCTGCCGCGCCTGCATCTGCAACGTGCCATACGCGGTCGGCAGCCGCTCCACCGCCAACCCTTCGCCAGCAACCCACGACGGCGGTGTGCCCGGCAGCAGCGACAGGGCGTCGTCGTCCTCGCGCATCAGCATGCCGAACAGCGTGCGGCCGTACTCGGCGCCGATCCAGGTATGCGGCATGTCGCCGAGGTAGCGCGGGAAGCGCAGGCGGGAGTGCACGACCTCGGCCAGGACCTGCCACTCAAGCGGGCGCCGATCATGCAGCAGCCCCTGCAGCAGCTCATCGGCCACGTCCGGCTGGCCGAGATGCACATAGCTCAGCACATTGCGGATTTCGTAGGGCGTGTAGGCGTACAGTGCACCGGGCTGGCCGCGCTTGCGCACGTCCTCCAGGTAACGGGCGAAGGTCGTCCGCAGCGCCTCGGCGGGCAGCACGCTCTGCGCCCCAGTCGGGTCCAGCGCGATCGATACGCCGGTCGGATCGCCGTCGCCCAGGTCGGCCGAGGAAGGAATGAAGTCGATACCCTTCCACGCCATCGTCGCCCGGATCGATGCATGCAGCGCGTCGTACAACGCCTTGTACTGTTCGCGCGCCCACGCCGCAGTCTCGTGGTCGCCCAGCGCCTCGGCCAGCCACGCACCGTCGTGCCACCCCTTCAGGCCCCAGTAGTCATCCCAGTAGCTGTGGGTTGGTGACGGATAGCCTTCATGACTGATCGAGGGGGCAAGGATGCCGGCGAAGCGCTCCGGCGCCGGCTGATCGGCTTTGTACCCGGGTACCAGGGTGCGCTCGCGTAGCTCCTGCAGGAAACGCAGCGCCGCTCTCACTTTCGGCAGGTAGTCACGCACCGATTCGGGTCCGCCATCGAGGCGGGCGACATCGGCCACCAGCGCCACGTACTGACCCTGGCTGTCGTACTCGATGTCCGAACCGAAACCCGTATTGACGCTGCCATCGTCGTTGAGGATCGGCGAGACCAGGCCGTTGGCATGCACGCCGTGCTCGCTGTACCAGGCCAGGTAGTCGCGTGCGACCTTGGCCTCGCCCATGCGCAGCAGCACTGCCGAGGTGGCCATGCCATCGCGGATGAACGAGCGGTTGTAGTTGCGCGGGCCCGGCTGCATGGCTGGGCCGGTCTGGTTGATCAGCATGTAGGCGGCCTGCGCGCGCAGCATGTCCACCAGTGATGGATCAGGCAGGCGCAGCCCGACCCCGCCCAGACGTGCCTGCCAGTCTGCGGAGGCCTGGTTGGCCAAGGTGTCGAAGGCATCGTTGCCGTCGCGAGGCAGCGAGGAAAGGTCGAGCGCGGGGGGCTCCGGCAGCGCGCCGTTGGCATCGGCAGCGGCGGTGCCGAGTGGGAACGCCACCACCACCGCATCGCTGGCACCGGGCGCGAGGCGGATCCGGTAGCTCAATGCGGCCGCGGCCAGTCCTTGCTCATCGCGTGCCTGCTGGGTGGCAGGCAGACGCCCGGCTGCGATGCCGGCGGTGATTTCCGTTGCACCTTCGGTGCCGAACGGCGCGGCGCCGGCAGCATCCACCGGCGTGAGCGAGCGCAGCAGCGTGCGGCCGTTGACGCGCACCGTGTTGGCTTCGACGGCGACCTCGCGGATCGGCGACAGCCCGCCGTTTTGCCACGGCGGGTTCATCTGCATCGGTCGTACCGCCAGGGTCAGCGTGCCGTCGACCGCGGTGGCGCCGGTGTTGCGTAGGCAATGACGCACCAAGGTGACCGGCTGCCCATCGCGTTCGATGGCGAAGGCCTCGCTGCGTAGTTCCAGTCCCGCCTGCGGTGCCCACGTGGCGGACGGCATCGGCTTCCAGCCGTCGCGCAGCGCGTGCTGCACCTTCTGCCCCGCGGCCCCGGCTGCGCTGCCATCGGCATTGCGCCAGATCGGCTGCACCAGCGGTGCGCCCTTGAAGGCCTCAATGTTGCCGTACTCGTCGAAGATCGACTTCTGCCGGCCCGCGTGCACACCGACCGCAGTCCAGTAGGTCTGCTGCATCTGCAGCGATGCCGGGAACAACGCACGCTGCGCGCCGCTGGCAGCGATCTGGTACCGCTTCATCGGCGTCATCACGGCTTTCGGGCCAAGCAGGCGCAGGCGCGTGATCTGCGGTGCAGCGCCGTCCACGCTCAGGCGGAACGCACGTACAGGCTGTGCCGTGTCAGCAGCCAGCCAGCTCTGCCGATGGCTGGCCGCCTGTGCATCGTGTGCGAGATCCTGCCAGCGGCCCTGTGCGTCCTGCACCTGCAAGCGGGCGACGCCGCGCCCGCCATCGGCCCAGTCGACCGCGAGACCGGCCGTGGACTGGGCGCGAGGCAGCATGATCTCGAGCGTATGCGATCCACCTTTTCCAGCTGGAACCGCGACGGTGCCGCCGCCTTGCCAGAGCGCGGCTGCCTGCGTTGCATCGACACCGCTGATGCGTGCGCTGAGCGTGCTGTCCAGCGGCTCCATCTCGAAGATCGACACGCCCCAGTCGGACGTGCGCTGCGGGCTGGCCAACCGCAGGAAGCGCGCCTGGCGTGGCGCGAAGTACAACGTTTCCACGTCGCCCAGCGAATCGGTCATGGTGTACGCGGTCTGCCACTGCGTGCCGTCCAGCGAGGTCTGTAGTGAATACCCTTCTGGATTGGAGATATCCCAGGTGAGGCGTGCGCCCGCCAGCATCGTCGGTGCACCCAGATCGATCTGGAACCAGTGGCCCGGACTGAAGGCACCGCCGGTGACGGTCTTGGGGTCGCCGTCGATCAGGTGGCTGATCGCCATCGCCGGTACCTGCTGCGAGGAAGCGCTGGCCTGCCATTGGCTGCGAGGCGGCAGCGTCTGTGCCTGTGCGCTGAAGGCCAGGGCGGCCAACAGCAGGGTAGCGGCAGGGGGCAGCGGGAAAAGCGGCGTGGAGACCATGGAGCGTTCGGCGCGCAACGTCATTACGGACTGCCTCGCAGGTTCGGCCGGAATCGGGCGAGCGCTACGCTAGCAAGAGATGTAATCGGTTACATGACGCACTGCAGCGGCGCAGACCGCTTCTGCGTAGAGCCGAGCCTACGCTCGGCTGCCGTTCGGGTAGGCGCAGCCGAGCATGGCTCGGCTTTACATGGTTTCCCGCAGGTCACGCGCACCCGCCGTTAAAGCGCCACCGTCTCCCACCAGCGCGTGCCCGCCTGCGGCGCCTGCATGTCCAGCGCTTCGCCCATCATCGGCGTAGCCACCGGCACATTCTTTGCGGCGGCCAGTGCGGTGATGCGCTCGAACGGCTGTTGCCATGCGTGCAGCGCCAGATCGAAGGTGCCGTTGTGGATCGGCAGCAGCCACTTGCCGCGCAGGTCCAGGTGCGCCTGCAGGGTCTGCTCGGGCTGCATGTGCACGAACGCCCAGCGCGGATCATAGGCGCCGGTTTCGATCATGGTCAGGTCGAACGGGCCGTACTTCTCGCCGATGGCCTTGAAGCCGTCGAAGTAGCCGGTGTCGCCGCTGAAGAAGATGCGGAAATCGCCGTCCTGGATCACCCATGATGCCCACAGGCTGCGGTCGCTGTCGCCCAGCCCGCGACCGGAGAAGTGCTGGCCCGGGGTAGCGGTCAGGCGCAGGCCGTTGGCTTCGGTCGACTGCCACCAGTCCAGCTGTTCGACCTTGCTGGCATCCACACCCCAGGCGATCAACTGGTCGCCCACGCCGAGCGGCGCAATGAAGCGCGCGGTGTTGCCGGCCAGCTGCATTACCGCGGCATGGTCGAGATGGTCGTAGTGGTTGTGCGAGAGGATCACGCCGGCGATCGGCGGCAGTTGGTCGATGCTGATCGGCGGGGCATGGAAGCGCGCCGGCCCCATCCACTGCACCGGCGAGGCGCGCTCGGAGAACACCGGGTCGGTCAGCCAGTACTGGCCACGCAGCTTCAGCAGGATCGTGGAGTGCCCCAACCGGAACAGGCTGCGATCCGGTGCAGCATCGAGGGTGGCGCGGTCCAGCGGCTTCACCGGAATCGGGTGAGCGGGCACGGTGCCCTTGGGCTTGTTGAACAGGAACGTCCACCAGATCTCCGCGCCGTCGCGCAGGCCCATCGCCGGCCGGGGCAGGGCATTGCGGAACTTGCCGTCGCGGTACTGCGGCGAATCGGGGAAGTCGGGGAGGGACCAGGACTTGCAGAAGGTGTAGGCGGTCACGGCGAGGATTCCAAGCAAAAGGACAAGGAGCAGGCGCTTCATGGGTGACGTCCGCTGGGTACACTGCACAGTGTAGTTTCGTGTTTTTCAAAAGTACACTGGCAGGTGTAAAATGTGCAGATCCGTTCAGTTATCCGGTTCCTGCCATGCCCCGTGCCCCGCAACGCCTGACCGACCGTAAACGTGACGCGATCGTGCGCGCGGCGGTGGAGGAGTTCCGTGTATCGGGCTACGAGGCGACCAGCATGGACCGCATCGCCGAGGCGGCCGGGGTCTCCAAGCGCACCGTCTACAACCACTTCCCGAGCAAGGAAGCGCTGTTCTCGATGATCCTGGAGGAGCTGTGGGAGCGCAGCGTGGCCAGCGACGCACTGCCGTACCGCGCCGACCAGCCGCTGCAGGCGCAGCTGATGCAGCTGCTGGGGCAGAAGCTTGAGCTGCTCAGTGATGCCAACTTCATCGACCTGGCGCGGGTGGCGATGGCCGAGATCATCCACTCACCGGAACGGGCGCAGGCCATCGTCTGCCGCATGGGCGAGAAGGAAAGCGGCGAGAGTGCGTGGATCCGCGCGGCAATCGCCGATGGCCGACTGCGCCAGGTCGATCCGGAGTTCGCCGGCCACCAGTTGCACGGCCTGGTGAAGAGCTTCGCGTTCTGGCCGCAGGTGACGATGGGGCAGCCACCGTTGAACGCGCAGGAACGCGCGCGGGTGGCCGAATCGGCGGTGGCCATGTTCCTGGGTTTCTACGCGGCCTAGTTGGCGGCGAAGCGACGGAACTCGTCGGCCGGAAGCGCTGCCGAGTACAGGTAGCCCTGGCCGACATCGACCCCCAGTGCGCGCAGTTGCTGTTCCTGCGCCAGGGTTTCAGTACCTTCGGCCACGACGATTGCACCGCAGCGGTGCGCGACTTCGACGATGAAGCGCACGATCGACTGCGACTTGGCATCGGACAGTGTGGCGATCAACGCCTGTTCGATCTTGACCTCGGCGATGGCCAGTTGCGAAAGCAGGATCAGGGTCGAATAGCCCGCGCCGAAATCATCCAGCGACAGGGTGACCCCGGCCGCCAGCAGCTGTGCAATGTTGGCATCGACCACGTCGCGCTCGACGATCTCGGTCCACTCGACGATCTCCAGCCGCAGCATCGCACCGGGGATGCCGCGTAACTGCAGCAGCTCCTGCAGGCGCAGACCGAAGTCGGGCAGGCGCAGGGATTCGGCTGACACATTGACCGCAATGGTCAGCGCCGCGCCGTCCTGCTGGAAGTGCTGCAGGAAGTGCACCGCCGACTGCAGCGTGGCCCACTCCAGGTCCGCAAGCCGGCCCTGCCGGCGCAGCAGCGAGATCACCCGCATCGGTGCAATCGGCCGTCCTTCGCCGTCGCGCATGCGCAGCAGTGCTTCGGCGCCGACCAGCTGGCGGTCCTGCAGGCGATGCTTGGGCTGGTAACACAGCGGCGCGTCCCCCTGCTGCAGCCAGCGCTCGAGCGCGACCTCGATCAGCGCATCGATTTCACTGTCGCGCTGGATCGGGTCATCGAAGAACACGACGCCGGATTCGATCGCACTCAGCGCCACGGTGATTGCCCGGAAAGGCAGGTGGCCATCGTCTGCGGCGGCCGGTGGCTTCAGTTCGACCACGGCACAGCGGAACAGCGGCCGGAAGCCGGGCCAATCGCGGCCGACCCGATCGGCCAGGTTGCTGGCCAGCTCGGTGATCTGCGGCTGCGTGCGCAGTTCGGACAGCGACAGGTCACGTACCAGAATTGCCAGCGCGGCATCACCGAACTGGTAGATTTCCAGCTGCCCGGCCTGCAGCGATGGCAGCAACCGGTGCACGTCCGCCGGCGTACCGCGATGCCATAGCCCGTTGTCCTGCAGTGGGCCGTAGCGCAGGCGCAGATCGCGCTGGTTCCCCATTTCGACCACCACCAGGCAGGCCTTGCCGACGCCATCATTGTCGCGCCAGTAGTGCTGCAGGCGCTCGCCGAGCGCGCGCATGTTGGGCAGGCCACTGATCGGATCGATGCGCAGCCAGGCCTGCTCGCGCTGGCGCTGGGCGTCGATCTGCGCGTCGTTGTAGACCAGTGCAAACACCGCGCCCAGCATCAGCAGCGAGACCGGCAGCGCCAGCAGGCGCTGGATCGCCAGTTCAGCCACCGGCAGCTGATCGGCGCCGATGATCGCCACGCCCAGTGCCAGGCCCAGCGCAGTCACGCCGATGCGCACACCCCAGGCCTGCAGGATCATGCGCAGCGAGAGTTCGTTGAGCATGCGCGGGTGCAGGCGCCTGCGCAGCCAGATGCCGGCCAGCATCTGCAGCAGGGATTCCAGGCCGGCAGGCAGGAAGAACTGGGCGCCGGCGAACTGGTAGCGGGCCAGCAGGCTGGCGGCCAGGCAGGTCAGGCCGCCACGCCAACCGCCGAGCAGGCCACTGACCAGCAGGATATCGAAGCCGAGGTGCAGCTTGACCACGCCCTGGCTATAGCGGGCCACGAACCAGGCGTTGAACAGGTAGATCAGGCCCAGTGCCACGCCCACATACAGGCGACGGCCTTCAATGGCATGGCCGGCGCGGCGGGTGGCGATCAGCAGCACACCGATCATGCCGATCACCGCCGTGGCCTGCAGCAGGTACAGCGGCAGGCTGGGCAGGGCGCTGTCCAGGACCTGGGCCGAGACCCGTGAAAGCGCATCCATAGCAGGTTCCCGCCTGTGACCGACGGCCAGTAACGAGCAGGGTAAACCACGGCCGCGCGCGCGGCCACTGATGCTGCCCGGCGTCGCCCGCCCGGGTCAGTAGCGCGGGTCGGCGATGGCCGGCAGCACCAGTTCGCGCACGAAGCCGGACGGTGACAGCTGCAGCAACGCGCGCACCATCGCAACGACGTCGTGCACCGGCACCAGCTCGCCGTCGCCGCGTGCTGCGGCCTCTTCCACCGGCACCGACAGTGCATCGTCGGTGTTGAGGTAGCCCAGCTGCAGGCTGGTCACCGCCAGGCGGCGATCGCGGAAGCCCTCACGCAGTGCATCGGCGATGCCGTTGAGCGCGAACTTGGATGCGCCGAACGCCACTTCCGGGCGGCCGCTGCGTGGCAGTGCCGAGGTCGAGCCGGTCAGCACCAGCTGCGGGCGTGGTGCGCCCAGCACCCGCGGCAACAGGCGCTGCAGTAGCACCAGGGTGGCGGTGATGTTGACGTCGACCAGTTGGGTGAGCGAGGCATCGGTTTCGTCGAGGAAGGCGTACTCGTCGCTGAAGGCGGTCTGTTCCCAGATGCCCAGGTTGTGGATCAGCACATCCAGATCAGCAGGTGCCTGCGCCGCGATCTGATTGGCCGCCAGGGTGGGCTGGGACAGATCGGCTTTGATCCACTGCAGGGTGACGCCCTCGGGGCATTCAATATCGCGCGGTCGGTTGCGTGAAACGCCGATGACGGTGTCGCCTGCACTGCACAGGCCTTCCACGAACGCCCGACCGAGGCCCCTGCTGGCGCCGATGACCATCAATTTCATGTTGCTTCCTTGTTGTACTACGGCGGCCTCAGTCGGCCGTCAGAACGGTGTCCCAATCGGCGAACGCACGCAGGCCGCTGCGTTCGGCGGTAATGATCGAGGCGGTGTTGTCGAGCTGGCAACGGTACTGCGGCTGCAGCCCGGCCGTCTGTGCGGACATGGCCATGGCGCGTACCAGCTGGCGCGCGTGCCCGCGACCGCGGGCTTCGGGAAGGGTCAGCACGCCCATGTCGGCCAGGGCTGGATCCAGGCTCCACGGGTACATGCTTCCCGCGGCAACCAGCCGCTCGCCATCGAAGGCGCCGAACACCTGCCAGTGGTCCAGCTCGACCCAGGCGGCATCCAGATCCTCCTCGCTCGCGCTGGCCTGGAACCCGTCGAACGCGGCTGCGTCGGCCGGGCTAAGACGCCGGATACATGGCGGTGCAGGGCACTCGGCCAGGGCCGCAAGTTCTGCGGCGGGGAAGTAGAAGACGCGATCTGCGCCATGCGTGCGCTGGCCGAGCTGCTGCAGGCGCAGTTGCAGCTGCGGGAGCGTCCAGTGCGGCTGCGCGTGCAGTTGCAGGCGAGCGGCCAGGGCCGGGCGCAGCAGTGCGCGCGCGGGGCCCGCGACCGGCTGCAGCAGCATGCCGTCCTCGCCCTCATCGAAATCATCGCTGCACGCCAACTGCAGCAGTGGATCATCCTGCATCATGCGCTGCCCGGAGAACACGCTGCGCCAGGTCGCATCGATTAATGGGGCAAACACATCATCCATGACCGGTGTCTCGCTCAGCGCCGGGGCAGGTCCACCTGCAGGCCGGCGGCCTTCCATTCGGGATAACCGGCGGCGAGCCGCTGCGCGGTCAGTCCGGCCTCGCGCAGCATCGCCACCGCGTCGTTGGACAGCACGCAGTAGGGACCGCGGCAGTACGCGACAATGTGGACGGCACGCGGCAGTTCGTCCATCCGTGCACGCAGTTCCGTAACGGGAATGTTCAGCGCGCCGGGCAGGTGACCCAGATCGAATTCCTCGCGCGGCCGCACATCCAGCAGCACCACGCTGCCGCGTTGTTCCAGCAACTGCTCGACGGTCAGGCCTTCCAGAGCATCGCGGCGCTGCAGGCTGTCGTGGATCACGCCATGCATTTCGCTGCGTTGGTGGTCGGCATAGTCGCGCAGCGCGGCCAGCAGGTTGCCCAACGGACCCTCACCACTGCGGTAGAGGATGCGCTTGCCATCGCGTCGGGTCTGAACGAGGCCGGCACGGCGCAGCTGCTGCAGATGCTGGGAGGTATTGGCCACCGACAGCCCGGTCAGTTCGGCCAGGCGTTCCACGGCGCGCTCGCCCTGGGCGATGTGCTCCAGCAGGGCCAGGCGATGGGCGTGGCCGAGCGTGCGGGCGATCTCGGCCAAGGCCTCCAGCGGTGAGGGCGGTGAGGGCGGTGGCTCTGTTGCAGCGTTCATGCGGGCCACGCTAGCATCGCTCTATCATTCAAGCAAATAATTGAAGGTAGGTGATATGGTTGGCGTGGCGACATTGGTGATGGATGCGGTGGTAGTCGGCGTGGGAGCAACCGCAGTGATGGACCTGTGGGCGCTGGTGCAGCGAAGGCTGCTCGGCATTCCCTCGCTGGATTTCGCGATGGTCGGGCGTTGGCTGGGCCACCTGCCGCGCGGGCGCTTCCGCCACGACGGTATCGGCCGCTCGGCAGCGGTCAGTGGCGAGCGCGCGCTGGGTTGGACCGCGCATTACGTGATCGGTGTGGTCTTCGCCGCGTTGCTGCTGGCCGCGGTGGGGAACGGCTGGGTGCAGGCGCCGACACTGTGGCCGGCGCTGGCCTTCGGCATCCTCAGCGTCGCCGCACCGTTCCTCATCCTGCAGCCGGGCATGGGCGCGGGCATTGCCGCTTCGAAGACCCCGGCGCCGGGCAAGGCGCGCCTGCGCAGCCTGGTGGCGCACAGTGTGTTCGGTGCAGGCATGTACCTTTCCGCGCTGCTGTTGGCCGCTGTCCGTGCAGGATGAGCAAGAATCCGCAGGGTCACCGGCAACAGGAACACCTCGGCATGGAATCACCCAAATCCACCACTGATGACATGCCGCTGCCGTGGGCGTGGCAGGACGCGTTGGCCGATGCGCGCATCGAGCGGCAATCGATCGGTGTGTCGCGTGCGGATGTTGCCCGCGTGCGTCGGCCGGGCCAGGCCGATGCCTTCCTGAAGTCGGAAGTGATCGACGCCTTCAGTGAGCTGGGCGATGAGATCGCGCGCCTGCGTTGGCTGCAGGCACAGGGACAACCGGCACCGACGGTGATTGCCACTGCCGAAGAGACGGGCCGGCGCTGGTTGCTGATGAGCGCGCTGCCCGGTCGCGATCTGGCCTCGTCGCCGGAACTCGCGCCGCAGCAGTTGGTGGACCTGCTGGCCGACGCGCTACGCGGGCTGCATGCGTTGCCGGTGGCAGCCTGTCCGTTCGACCAGCGACTGGCGTCGCGCGTGCAGGCCGCGCAGGCCCGCGTTGAAGCGGACCTGGTGGATGCCGATGATTTCGATGATGAGCGCCTGGGGCAGAGTCCGGAGCAGGTCTTCGCCGAACTGTGCAGCACCCGGCCCGACCATGAAGACCTGGTGGTCAGCCATGGCGATGCGTGCCTGCCGAATCTGATGGTGGCCGAGGGACGCTTCAGTGGTTTCATCGACTGTGGCCGGCTGGGTGTGGCCGACCGTTACCAGGACCTGGCGTTGGCCGCGCGCAGTCTGGTCCACAACTTCGGCGACACGCGTTGGGTCGCGCCGCTGTTCCAACGCTACGGCGCGGTGGCCGACGAGCGCCGGCTGGCGTTCTACCGGTTGCTCGACGAGTTCTTCTGAGCCCGCGCATGGCTGGCGATGGCCGCGCAGATCAGGCCACCGACCACGCTCAGGTGTTCCAACGCGAAGAACAGGGCCAGCTGCTGTTCGGCGCCGTGCTTGTTCCAGAAGGTATGCACGATGACGATGGTCAGCAGCATGAACACTGCCAGCGCGCCACTGCCCAGCCAGAGCAGGCGATCGAGCAGCAGGCACAGTGCGCCGCCCAGCAGCACCGCGGCGCTGGCGATGTTGAACAGCACGGGCGGTTGCAATCCGGCCGCGTGCATTTCGGCCACGCTTGTGTCCCACGCCAGCAGCTTGGCCAGGCCCGAGGACAGGAACACCACGGCCAGCAGCAGTCGGGCGAGGAACCACAGCACGCGGCTGTCGAGCAGGGTGGTGATCATCTGTGGCATGCAGGAACTCCGGGTTGAGCGTGGGACAGGCCGCGCAGCATCGGGCCTCAACCGCAGTTGAGGTCAAGGCGGGCTGAACGAAGCCCGGCGGCGGCATGCTCTCCATCCTTTAAATGCACGAACGTACGTTCGCTATTTGCGAGGTGAGCCGAATCGACCGCAATGAGCAGCGCGTGGCCCTGATCCTGCAGGCGGCGCTGCAGTGCTTCCGTGCCAGGGGTTGCACCAGGCCAGCATGCGAGGCATCGCGCAGGCGGCCGGCGTCAGCTTCTGCAACCTCCACAACCATGTCCCGGGCAAGGAGGCATCATCCTCGCGGTGGCGCTGGACGAAAACGAAGAACTGGCTCCGATGCTGCAGCGTTTGGCGGCGGCCGATGGGGCACGCGCGCAGGTCCTGGTGTTCCCGCAGGATTTCCATGCGCTGTACCGGCGGCCGGAATGGGCAACGCTTGCGGCCGAAGTGGTGGCCGAGAGTGCACGCAACCCTGCCTTGGCCGAGGCCTTCGCCGCCCACCGCAGGCAATTGCAGCACGTGCTGGTCAATTTCCGCCTGGCCATGGCCGTGCCGGCCGAGAGCACGGGTTGGCTGGCGGGCTTCTTCCACCTTCCGGAAGGCCAGGCATCGGCGACCTCCGTCACGCTGGCGGGGTGGGCGTGGTGCTGGCCACGGGGGCAGCGTGGCTGTGGTCCTGGCGGTTCGCGCGGGGGCAGCTGGAAGCGGTGATGCGGCGCGTCGCCGCCTGGCACGTCGGGCGCGCTTGCACGATGCTGTGACGGACATGTCTGTGTCTCGGCCCGTGCATCTGCGATAGTAGCGGCAGGTAATACTTTCCGCTTGCATCCATGTCATTCGCTTCGGCGCAGCATCTCGGCGAAGTCCTGCAACAATCCTATGGCATCACCCCCACTGCCGTGGTGCCACGCCCGGTTGGCGCCGATGCCAACGCCAGCGTGTACCGCGTCGACGCACGGCGCGGGCAATGGTGGTTGAAATGCCGCAGGTACCAGGTTGCCCCTGCCGTCTGGGATACCCTGCATTGGCTGCGCGGCACGCTGGGCATCGAGGAAATCGTCGCGCCCTGGCCGGCCCTGACCGGTGGAGCGTCGGTGCAGCGCTGGGGCCTGCAGTTCACCCTGTTCCCGTATGTGGAAGGCCAGTCCGGCTTCGAGGCGGCGTTGAGTCGCACGCAGTGGCAACGGTTGGGCGAGGTGCTGCGGCGCCTGCACGAGGCATGCCCGCCACCGCAGCTGAAGGAGGCGTTGCCGAGCCTGCGGATGGAGACCGCGGCGCTTGATACCGTCGGGCAATGGTTGGCTGGTGAGGGCCTGGCCGCCGCCAAGGATGGGCTGGGCCGTGCCTTTGTTTCCGTATGGGACCAGCAGCATGCGCGCATCGCGGCGCTGCATGCGCAGGCACTGCAGTTGCACGCGGCGTTGCAGGATGTCCCGGTGGCGCTGCACCTGTGCCATACCGACCTGCATGCCGGCAATCTGCTGATGGGCAACGACGGCGGCCTGCACCTGATCGACTGGGATGGCCTGTCGCTGGCGCCGCGCGAGCGCGACCTGATGTTCATCGGTGCTGCGGTGGGCGGGCGCTGGGGCCGCGAGAACCCGGGGGGATTCGAGGAAGGCTATGGCAGCGACCACGGCGACCCGCGCTGGATCGCCTGGTACCGGCACTGGCGCATCCTGCAGGACCTGATCGAGTTCCAGCAGGTCCTGCTGGGCAGCGATGGAGAGGATCGTTCGCCGCAGCTGCGCCGGCAGACGCTGCACTACCTGGGCGAGCAGTTCGCACCGGGCAATGTGTTCGACGCGGCAGAGCGTGCATATCGCGCGCTGTAAGGCGCACAGGAATCATCCACGCGTGGCGGGGATCTACTCGGCGGGCTTGGCCGCTGCCGACGCCGCTGCGCTTGCGGCGCGGCGCGACAGCACGGCTTCGCGGTGGGCGATATAGGCGTTGGCGGCGAGGATGATGCCGGCACCGATGATGGTCCAGCGGTCCACGCTTTCGTTGAACAGCAACCAGCCGAACAGCGTCACCAGCGGCAGCTGCAGGAAGCTGATCGGAGTCAGGGCGGAGACTTCGCCCAGCCTTAGCGCGCGGGTCCACAGCAGCTGGCCGATGGTGCCGAGCACGCCAGTGGCGAGCAGCCACAGCCAAGCAGTGCCGGTCGGCCAGACCCAGACGAACAGCGCCGGTACCAGCGACAGCGGTACCCAGAACACGTAGGTGTAGAGCACCACGGTGTCAGCACTGTCGACGCGGGTGAGCTGCTTGATCTGGATCGCGACCAGCGAACTCAGCACGGCGGCGGCCACCGCGACCAGGCTGCCAGCGGTGAAACCGGCGGTGCCGGGACGCACGATCACCAGCACGCCGATGAAGCCGACCACGACCGCCGCCCAGCGGCGCACACGCACGGTTTCGCCCAGCCACAGCACGGCGGCAATGGTGACGAACAGCGGCGTGGAGTAGGAGAGCGAGACCGCCTGCGCCAACGGCAGGTGGCCGAGCGCCCAGAACGCACACAGCATCGAACCCAGGCCGATCGCACTGCGCACGAAATAGCGCGGCAGTTGCTGCGTCTTCAGTGGTGCATGGCCCGGGCGCAACAGCATCGGCAGCAGCGCCAGCAGGCCGAAGGCGTTGCGGAAGAAGGCCACTTCCTGGGTTGGCACGTAACGGGTGGCATAGCGGATGGCCACCGCCATCAGGCCAAATGCCATGGTGCTGCCGAGCATCAGCAGCGCCGCCCGCATCGGGGTGGCGCCGGGGGAAAGGACGGGGCTGTTCACCACTGTGCGCCGAGCAGGCGGGGCTCCGGTTCGATCGGCACGCCGAACTTCTCCAGCACCGAGGCCGAAATGCGGCGTGCCAGCGCCAGCAGTTCAGCACCCGTGGCGTTGCCGTGGTTGACCAGTACCAGTGCATGGCTGGGGGCCACGCCGGCATCGCCTTCGCGGAAGCCCTTCCAGCCGCAGGACTCGATCATCCACGCCGCAGAGACCTTGCGCTTGTCGTCGTGCTCGGCCGGGAACACGGGCAGGTCGGGGAAGTGCTGCAGCAGCACGTCGACCTGTTCCAGCGGCAGCACCGGGTTCTTGAAGAAGCTGCCGGCGTTGCCGAGCACATCCGGATCGGGCAGCTTGCGGCGGCGGATCGCGATCACCGCATTGGCCACGTCGACCGCACCCGGCAGCTCCACGCCCTGTGCCTGCAGTTCCTCGCGGATGCCGGCGTAGTCCATGCGCAGGTCATGCAGCAGCGGCAGCTTCAGTTCGATGGCGGTGATCAGGTAGCGGTCAGGCTGCTGCTTGAACACGCTGTCGCGGTAGGCGAAGCCACATTGTTCGTTGTCCAGCCGTACCCAGGCCTGCTCCTGGCAGTCCCAGGCTTCGACCGCCTGGATGAACTCGCCGACCTGCGCGCCATAGGCGCCGATGTTCTGGATCGGTGCGGCACCGGCCGTACCGGGAATGAGGGCCAGGTTCTCCAGGCCGGACAGGCCCTCCTGCAGCGACCACATCACCAGCCCGTGCCACGGCACGCCCGCACCGGCGCGGATCACCGCATGGTCGGCACGATGTTCGAGGAAGCTGATGTCACGGTTGCCGAACACCAGCACGGTGCCCGGCAGGTCCTCGGCGATCAGTACATTGCTGCCGGCACCCAGCACCAGCAATGGGCCGTTGGCCACCTCGGGCAGCGCCAGTACTTCCGGCAGCAGCGCGGCATCGTGCAGCTCCAGCAGCTGCGCGGCGCTCGCCTGCACATGGAAGGTATTCAGTGCCTGCAGTGGGGCATTGCGGGTGAGCGTCCAGCGCACCGGGGTGTCGCCATCGTTGGTATCCATGGGCGCGCTCACAGCGGCGCCACCGCGCCGCGGCTCGGCGCTTCGCGGCGGCGACGGATCGCCTCCACGCATTCGGAGACGAGGGCAGGGCCACGGAAGATCAGGCCGCTGTAGCACTGCACCAGTGCCGCGCCTGCGGCCATCTTGGCCACGGCATCGGCGCCGGACAGGATGCCGCCGACGCCGACCAGCGGCACGGATTCGGGCAGGCGCGAGCGCAGGCGGCGCAGCACCAGTGTGGACTGCTCCAGCACCGGCGCACCGGACAGGCCACCGGCCTCGTTGGCCAGCGGGTCGCCGGCCACCTTGCCGTGGTCGATGGTGGTGTTGGTGGCGATCACGCCGTCCACCTGCAGTTCGCCCAGCACGCGCGCGGCGGCATCGATGTCGCGGTCACTGAGGTCCGGCGCCACCTTCACCAGCATCGGCACGCGGCGACCATGCTGCGCAGCCAGGGCTTCCTGGCGGTCACGCAGCTGGCTGACCAGCTGGCGCAGTGCGGTCTCTTCCTGCAGTTCACGCAGGCCGGCGGTGTTGGGCGAGGAGATGTTGACCGTGATGTAGTCGGCCAGCGGGTACACCTTGTCCATGCAGGCGATGTAGTCGTCCACGGCCTGTTCGTTGGGGGTGTCCTTGTTCTTGCCGATGTTGATGCCGAGCAGGCCGCGGCGGTTGCGTGCGCGCTCGACGTTGCGCACCAGTGCGTCCACGCCCGCATTGTTGAAGCCCATGCGGTTGATGATCGCGTTGTGCGCCGGCAGCCGGAACAGGCGCGGCTGCGGATTGCCGGCCTGCGGGCGCGGCGTGATGGTGCCGATCTCGACGAAGCCGAACCCCAGCGCGAACAATGCATCGATGTGCTCGCCGTTCTTGTCCAGGCCGGCGGCCAGGCCGACCGGATTGGGGAAGGTCAGCCCGAACACCGTGCTGGGCATCGGCGCGATGCGTGCGGCCAGCAGCGGCGTGGTGCCGGTGCGATAGGCCAGGTCCAGTGCGGACAGGCCGAGGCCGTGGGCGCGCTCGGCGTCGAGCGAGAACAGGAAGGGGCGGGCAAGCGAATACATGCGTCGGTTCAGTCCAGCGTGCCGAGGAAGGCTCGGGTTCGATATTCAAAAGCGACCTGGCCGTCGACCGCGTGGGCGGCGAACAGGTCCTGCAGAGCGTCGATCATCGGCGCGTGGCGCGGATGACCGGATTGGGGCGCGTAGGAGGAGGACAGCAGGCGCCCGCGCAGGGCATCGAAGTCCAGGTGCTGTACGTTCGGCAGCTCCACCATGCCGCGCAGGCCTGCGCCGAACCAGGCTTGCATGGTGGCATCGTCCTGGTAGCGCTCCGCCACGGCGGAGTAGTCGGTGCCGTAATCCAGAAGCAGCTGTTCGTAGCCGACCAGGAACGGACTGGCGTCGAGCAGGCGCGAATTCCAGTAGATCAGTGCCAGGCCACCCGGGCGCAGGATGCGCTGCCACTCGGCGCGCACCGCCACGGTGTCGAACCAGTGAAACGCCTGCGCGACACTGACCAGATCGATGCTGGTGTCGGCCAGTCCGGTGGCCTCGGCGCGGCCGTCCACCGCACGGAACTGCGGATACCGCGGTGCCAGCCATGCTTCGGCCGCGGCCCGCATGGCCGCATTGGGCTCAACCGCGACAACGGGATGGCCGCTGGCCAGGAACAGGCGGCTGGAAATACCGGTACCGGCGCCGATGTCGGCGACACGCGCCTGCTGGCTGACGCCCATCGGGCCGTGCAGCCAGTCCAGCAGCGCGGGTGGGTAGTCGGGCCGGTAGCGGACGTAGTCGGCGACACGGCTGCTGAAGCGTTCGGTGCTGTCGGAAGTGGTCATGGCGTCAGTTCGACACCGCCGCCAGCCAGGCCAGGCCGCCGAAGAACAGGATGAAGACCAGGATGGCGGCGATCACGGCGCCGGCCATCACCCAGCCCAGCACCAGGCCGGTGACGGCCAGGCCATCGCCTTCCAGTTCGTGCGGGCGGCGACGGATTTCGGCGCGGGCCATGTGGCCGGTGATGATGGCCACGATGCTGGCCACGAAGGGCAGGACGGTCCAGCTGGCGATGCCCATGACCAGGCTGACCACGGCCAGGGCGCTTGTCTGTCGGGGTGCCACGCTCATCGGGGTCCTCCTTGGCAGTGTGCACATGATAGTGCGTCTGCCCCGGCAATCCCATGCCCGGCGGATACGATGGCAGGCGTCGACCCTGGTCGACGAAAGGCATGCCAACCCGGGTTGGCAGTTACCGGAGTGCCGGTGTCAGCCCATCAACACCTGGCCGCCATCCACGTTGAGCACGCTGCCAGTGACCCAGCGCGCCAGCGGCGAGCACAGGAACAGGGCGGCGTCGGCGATCTCGCGCGGGTGGCCAAAGCGGCCGAACGGAATCTTCGCCAGGGTGCCGTGGTACAGCGCCGGGTTTTCGTTGCGGCGGCGGTCCCAGAGGCCGTCATCGAACTCGATCGAGCCCGGCGCGATGGCATTTACCCGGATCCGGTCCTTGGCCAGCGCCAGCGCCTGCGAGGTGGTGTAGTGCGAAAGCGCGGCCTTGGCGGCGGCATAGGGTGCGCCACCGGGACGCGGCTGCTGCGCGGCAATCGAAGACAGGTTGAGGATGCAGGCATCGCCGGATGCGCGCAGCCACGGCAGTGCCAGGCGTGAGGCGCGCACGGCGGCCATCAGGTCGATCTGCAGGCTGGCGGCCCAGCCGTCCTCGTCGTCGGCCATGCCGTAGCCGGTGGCGTTGTTGACCAGCACGTCAATGCCACCGAGCGCGTCGGCAGCGGCCTGCAGCCAGGCCTGGATCTGGCCGGGGTCGGCCAGATCGGCGGAAAACGCGTGCAGTTCGAAGCCCTGCGCCCGTGCATCGGTGCGCAAGGCATCCAGACCGGCCTGGCCGCGCGCGCAGACCGCGACCTGCGCGCCGGCGCCGGCAAACGCCAGCGCCATTTCACGGCCAATGCCCTTGCTGCCGCCGGCGATCAGCACGCGGCGCCCGCTGAAATCGAGGGTCGGAGCCCCGGAGGGGCTCTGACCCATGGACGTGTCCGCGTCGTTTGCCATCACAGGTCGAACTTGATGCCCTGGGCCAGCGGCAGCGAATCCGAATAGTTGATGGTGTTGGTCTGGCGGCGCATGTAGACCTTCCATGCATCCGAACCGGACTCGCGGCCACCGCCGGTGTCCTTCTCGCCACCGAAGGCGCCGCCGATCTCCGCACCGGACGTGCCGATGTTGATGTTGGCGATGCCGCAGTCGCTGCCGGCGGCCGACAGGAACTTCTCGGCGGTCTTCAGGTTCTGGGTGAAGATCGAGGACGACAGGCCCTGCGGCACGCCGTTCTGCATGTCGATGGCTTCGTCGATGCTGTCGTACGGCATCACGTACAGGATCGGCGCGAAGGTTTCGTGCTGGACCACGGCGTCGCTGTTCTTCAGGCCGGAGACGATCGCCGGCAGCACGAAGTTGCCGGCGCGGTCGATGCGGGTGCCGCCGGTTTCGATGGTGCCGCCGGCGGCCTTGGCCTGGGCGATCGCATCGAGGAACTGCTGCACGGCGCCGTCGCTGTTGAGCGGGCCCATCAGGTTGGCGGCGTCGGTCGGGTCGCCGATCTTGCCTTCCACCTGCTTGTAGGCCTTGACCAGGGTGGCCAGCACGTCGGCGTAGATCGAGCGGTGCACGATCAGGCGGCGGGTGGTGGTGCAGCGCTGGCCGGCGGTGCCGACGGCGCCGAACACGATACCCGGCACGGCCAGCTTCAGGTCGGCGGTTTCGTCCAGGATGATGGCGTTGTTGCCGCCGAGTTCCAGCAGGCAGCGGCCGAGACGGCGTGCGACCTTCTCGTTGACGGTGCGGCCGACCTGGGTCGACCCGGTGAAGCTGATCAGCGGCACGCGACGGTCATCGACCATCTTTTCCGACAGCGCGGTGCCGGCATCGTTGATCAGGAAGAAGATGTCCGGGAAGCCGGCTTCGCGCAGGGCGTCGTTGCAGATCTTCAGCGAGGCGATGGCGGTCAGCGGCGTCTTGTTGGACGGCTTCCAGATGCACACGTCGCCACAGATGGCGGCCAGGAAGGAATTCCAGCTCCACACCGCGACCGGGAAGTTGAAGGCCGAGATGATGCCGACCAGGCCCAGCGGGTGGTACTGCTCGTACATGCGGTGGCCGGGGCGCTCGGAATGCATCGTGTAGCCGTACAGCATGCGGCTCTGGCCCACGGCGAAATCGGCGATGTCGATCATCTCCTGCACTTCGCCATCACCTTCCGGCTTGCTCTTGCCCATTTCCAGGGCAACCAGCGAGCCCAGGGCGTCCTTGTGCCTGCGCAGCGCTTCGCCGCACAGGCGCACGGCTTCACCGCGGCGCGGGGCCGGCGTGGTGCGCCAGACCTTGAAGGCTTCCTGGGCGCGGGCGACGACGGTCTCGTACTCGGCCTCGGTGGTCGCGCGGACCTGCGCGATCGGCTCGCCGGTGGTCGGGTTGACCGGGGTGATCAGCTCACCGCTGGTCGCGCTCGACCACTCCCCGTTGCCCAGGTACGTGCCAGCGTTGATCGCGTCCAGGCCAAGGGACTTGAGCAGCTCGGAAGACATGCAGACTCCTGTGTTTCGTTACGTTGTTTGGCGCCATCGCGGGCAGGTGGGGGACGCGATGAACTGAATCGCCGATGGTAGCAGAGCGCCCTGTCCGGCCATGGTGCAACGCGCCAGCCGGGCGGGGCCGAACATGAATGCTTGGAGGGCAGGGCACGTTGCCTGTAAACTTCCCGGCTGCATGGCCCCGTAGCTCAGCTGGATAGAGCGTCCCCCTCCTAAGGGGAAGGTCGCCCGTTCGAATCGGGCCGGGGTCACCATAAATCAATGGCTTGCGGCACTTGGCAGGTTTGGGCGATGTGT
This sequence comes from Stenotrophomonas sp. SMYL41, assembly GCF_036319965.1. Lineage (NCBI taxonomy): Bacteria > Pseudomonadati > Pseudomonadota > Gammaproteobacteria > Lysobacterales > Lysobacteraceae > Stenotrophomonas > Stenotrophomonas sp. SMYL41. Next base: position 103,402 of record NZ_JAWIRX010000011.1, read on the forward strand.
TAGGACGCCATGGTGAAGCGCTGCTTTGGCACGCTTGGCACAGCTTCGACACGACCGACGTTGCGCAGATTGCGTTCCTCACTACCGGTGGGCTTCGGGTGAGAACCCGGCAAGCAACCGGGTGGTGTTCGATTCTCGGTACAAATATCTCCGAATCATCGCGATGGCCAACAGCACGCAGGCCATTACCTACCCCATGCCACAGGCTGATGGATTCTGCGTGGCGCTCTCGAACGTGAGCGTCTTCACAGCGATCATTTGTACGGCTGCCGGCGGTGGCCCTCAATGGTGGACGCGATGGGTCTACACGAAAGCAGTCGGATTTCGCACCGGGTCAGGCGCTGTCTATACCCAGGGCTTCGACATCTCTCGAAATGCATGCGAGACCCCACGCCATCTCCCATGCCACCGCCGGCGTTCTATGGTTCCTACCAAGCGATTGGGTTGGTCGCGGACGTCAGGAACGACTGACCGTCCGGGCGCCGGAAGCACCCTGGAACTTCACTGGCCACAGGGTGATCAAGTAGCCCGGGTGATCGCGGTTGGCCAGTGAGAAATGGTTTTCCCTGCCGTCGACAGCGGTCCCATTCACCAGCAGGTAGGGCAGATCCGATTGCGGCAGACCGCAATCGCTCAGGAATCCATCAATCCTCAGCTGGACGGTGTTCCGACCAGCGACCTGTTCTACCTATCCGCAAACCGTGGCACGGGCTGTCTTCGATGCCTGCAGGACGCGTGGGACGATTCTGACAACGAACGCATCCAGCGTCTCGCTATCAGTGGCGGTTTCCTGGTGCAGTTCAACCACCCGGCCGTGGATCACACCTAGTGCAGTCGTGCAGCTGGTGGCAAGCATTGTCGCGATGAAAGCGGTGGTGATCAGTACGCGCATGACTCTCTCTTTGTGCTGTGCTGCAAACAAGGCAGAGGGTGGCGCGTGGGACAGTCTCGGTCCTTACGGAGAACCATTCGCGTCTGCATGACGCGGATGTCGGACAACTGCTGCAGCAGATCCTCGTGGCTGTTCGGCGCTAGGTTCAACACGAGGCTGACCGGTTGGACTCCATGGCAGGCGGCGGCCGACAGCAACTCCGTCATGATCTTCATCGTGGACGTTGCTGAGTTTCCGTTTGGGTTCGGTTAGAGGGGGTTTTTCAATTGATCACAGGTAACGCGAATTTGCGTTCTTTGCACGCCAATTTCGAACTATGTCTCGGATGTGCAAATTTTCATGTCCTACAATCGACGTGTGGGCATGACGCCTGCTGGAAATCTGTACGTCCATTCTCTAAGGAGTAGATGTGAAGAAGATGATCGCTGTAGTAGCCGCCTTGGTAGGATCTCTGGCGCTGACCGCGTCCGCACAGGAAGTGGATTACTTGGGGGCCTCGCCCAAGCTCTTGGCGGAAGCCAATGCGCAGGCGGCAGATTTGCCGGCAGGCGTTCAGCTGGTTGAACTTGAGCGCTGGCGCCATCGGGAGGACACATTCTCTGCGCGGCCGCTGAACACTCCGGGTGGAATGAAGCACCCGGGTAGGAAGGAAGGAACCTTGGGCTTCATTTCCTACTATCCGTTCGAAGGCAGCGTGACGATGTATGCCTGCCTCAATAATAACTGGCTGGATAGCTTCTCTTCGATGGACCCGAATTGCGAGGGTCATATGAAGGCTACGAACGGCATGCCAATTACGGGCTACATCGCGTCGACGCAGCTCCCGGGCACCGTGCCGTTGTACCGCTGCATGCGCGGAGGTCTGAAGCCGAACAACTGGGCAGATCACTTCGATACGTTGGACGCCAACTGCGAAGGTGTTAAGTATCCAGTGAACGAAGGAATCATGGGCTACATCTGGCTCTGATTTATCGCTGATCTACACCGCCGTCAGAAGGGAGGCAGTCGCTACGCGACTGCCTCCAAGAGATCTTCGTGGCTATTACGAGGCGTGTTAACTGCCCGGCTAATGCGGTAGGCATCTACCGTCGGCGGCCGTCGGATGCTTCGCCACGATCTTCATCGTGGACCTGGCAGGGTACCGCTGGGGTTTGGTTGAAGAGTCCGGTGCGGCCGAAATTCAATTCAATGCCATCTGCCTAAAAGCTGATTGAGGGTGATCGATGCGAGCGTTGTCACATTGTGGGCTCGCAAGACTGGATAGGATCGAGCGGCGAACAAAATGTTCGTGATTGAAGAAACGGAGCATTTTCGTGAAATCGAGTCTTCTGAGTATTTCTTTGCTTCTCGTAGTTGGTGGCGCGCCCGTCGCCCATGCAAGCGGGACTGACCTTGCATCCGTGGCGAATGCGGCGGTGCAGATGGATCCCAGTCTTGCTGTGCCGGCGGGTGTCACGCTGGCAGAACTGCATCGCCTCTATCACCCCAAGCAAAACTCGCACATGATCATTCACTACGACATTGCATCGTGGTTGCGATCGGGATTTATCGACGAAGGTGTCATTGGATTTGTCTCCTCGACTCCTTTTGAGGGTGGTCATGCGATCAGGGCGTGTTTGAGCCACACGCCGTATGACGATTTCACCTCAACTGACATGAACTGTGAGGGGCAAGTCATTCCTCCCTATCGAGGGATTATCGGCTACCTTTCGACGGTCCAGTTGCCAGGAACCGCGCCACTGTATCGATGCGCTTATGCCTGGAAGGGAAAGTTGCGTCATTTCGACACCCGCGATATCGGCTGCGAAGGAATCTCGGGCGCCCATAACGATGGGCCGCAAGGCTACGTCTTCATGTGATTGAGTAGCCGCCTGGCTGTTGGCTTGGTGGCTCACCCTACGGTCGCCCGTTCGAATCGGGCCGGGGTCACCATCCACGCGCCGTACGGGGCGCCCGTCTTCGAGCGCTACAGCAGCTCCAGGCCGCGCAGCACCTCCGCCACGCGCGCCTGCTCTTCACCGTGCAGCCCAAGCAAGGGCCGTGGCAGGCAGTCCTCCGCACACAGGCCCATCAGCGCCGCTGCGCATGCCATGACGCGGATGCCGCCGAAGCGGTCGTACAGCGCCCAGAGCGGCGCCAGCCTCGCCGACATGGCCTGCGCCGTCGCCATGTCGCCCGCGCCGGCCGCGCGGGTGATCTGTTGCGCCACCTCGGGCAACAGCCCGCCGGTTACCGAGTACCAGCCATCGCAGCCAGCGGCCAGTCCATGTACGGCGGCCGCGTCGCCGCTGATGCCCAGCGTGACGTGCGCCGGAAGATGGGCGCGTAGTGCGGTGACGCGCGCTGCTGCTTCTGCAGGATCGTCGGACAGGCGTGGAAGCTTGATCGAGGCGATGTTGGGCAGGGCGGCGATCCGCCCGTGCAGGTCATCGCTGAAACGGAAGTGGGTGGTGCCGGGATTGTCGTAGACGCAGATCGGGCTGCGCACTGCCGTGCACACCGATTCGAAGAGCGTATAGACCTCGTGTTCCTTCAATGGCTGGTAGGACACCGGTGCCAGCAGCAGGCCGGCCGCACCGGCATCCTCGGCATCCTTTGCCAGAGCCAGCACATCGCGGGTGCGCAGCGCACCGATGCCAACGATGACCGGGACGGCGCCCGAATGGGACAGGGCTTCGCGCAGCACGCGCATGCGCTCGGCGTTCTCCAGGTAGGCGTAGCTGCCGGTGGAGCCGAGCACGCCCATGGAGTCCACGCCAGCGGTGGCCAGGCGCTCGACCAGCCCGGCGAAGGCGCGCAGGTCGATGCCCGATTCGGTCATCGGCGTAAGAGGAAAGGCGCTGAGGCCGTGGATCATGGCGAACCCCGAGGGCAGAAGGAAAGGAGAGGGCGTCAGGTGTGGCGACCGTGGATGATCGGCATTGTTTATTGTCCTAGGACAAAATTCAAGCGCTGCCCTGCAACGTGATTTGGTGGCCAGGATCGCGCACCATGGCGGCCATCCTTGCTCGCGCGCATGCCATGACTGAGTGCCTTCACCCCGTGCAGCCCCCGCACTACGCCGTCATCGGCGCGTGGCTGGATTCGGCCAGCGCAACCCAGCGCTGGGCAGGCCCCGGCGTACCGTATCCACTCGCGCCCGATGCATTCGCGCAAGCACTGCAACTGCAGCAGCGGCCGGGGTGGGTGCTGCTGGATGCGCGCGGCCACTGCGTTGGTTTCGGCCAGTACTGGCCAACGACCTCCGGAACGCTGCACCTGGGCCGCATCATCGTTTCGCCGCAGGCACGCGGGCGTGGACTGGGCCGTGTACTGATGCAGGCGCTGATGGGGCAGGCGTTGCAGTCCGCCGGGGTGGAGCGGCTGACCCTGCGTGTCTATCGTGACAACGTCGCGGCGATGACCCTGTACCGCGACCTTGGTTTCCAGTCGATGGAAGACGCTTCGACGCCGGAACTGCTGTTCATGCAGCACCGTGCCGGCTGAGTCGTGATCATGCACGCAGCAAGGTAGTAGCTTTCTGCTCCTGCCGTTGCTCGCGTGTGATGCAGCTGATGTGTTCGGTGCGGTGGTTGGCGAGGAAGCGGTTGAACTTGTCCCCCTCAGCATGCTGGAAAATGCATCTGCTCCGTGTGGCCGGCGATGGCAGGTTGTCGGCGAACTCGCCGATACCGACCTTGCTGTCGGGTCCGATCAGGATGCCGATACAGCCGACGGCGGGACCATCCTCGCGACGTTGCAGTGCATGGACGTCATGAGCACCCGCATTGCGTGCCATCGCCGCTGGAGGCGCCGCTGCTGCAGGGCTGGCTGCAGCAGCTGATGGACGCACAGCACGCGGGTGGCCGCTATCGGCACGTGATGCGGCGCAACCTGTTGCAGACCTTTTTCCTGAAGTTCGCCACGCTGCTGCCGGTGCAGAAGGCGGCAGCAGCGCCGACCGCCAGGTGGTATTGGCGATCAAGGCGCTGCTGAGCTACAGCGAGCTGCCGATCGGGCGCATTGCCGAGCGGTTGTGCTTTGAGGATGCGTCCTACTTGTACCGCTACTTCCGGCGGCACACCGGGCAGTCGCTGACCGGCTACCGCCGTGCGGGGCAGGGCGACGCTAGTGGGACACGAACATCGGTGCTGGTACCTCGGACAGCAGATCTTCGGTAACCCCGCCAAGCACGCGTTCGACCACCCGGCTGCGGCTATAAGGGCCCAGCACCAGCAGGTCGGCCTCGGCATCGAGGACATGCTGGCGGATGGTTGCGGCAACACCGCCCTGTGTGGAACTGATCGCCTGGATCTCGACTTCGACACCGTGGCGGGCCAGGTGCTGGGCCATCTCGGCACCGGGCGTGGCTTCGGCCTTGGGCGTGTCGACCATCAGCAGGTGCACCGCCTGCGCGCGCGCCAGCAACGGCAGTGCATCGGCTACAGCGCGACGGGCCTGTTTGCTGGCATTCCAGGCCACCACGATGCGCCGGCCGACCTGTTCGCCATGCCAGTGCGGTGGCACCAGCAGCATCGGCACGCCGGTCTGGCGCAGCGTGCCCAGCGGACGCCAGCCGGAGGGCGCGCCGGGCGTGTGCGGATAGCCGGCGATGATCAGGTCGCAGTACAGCGATTGCAGGGCCAGGTCGGCGCCACCGAGATAGTCCGAGACGATGCGCAGTTCGGTGCTGATCTGCAGCGGCTCGGAGGCCGCGCGCAGGTTCTGCATGAGCTGTGCGGTGCAGGCGGCATCGGCACGTGCTTCATGGTCGAGTGCGGCGGCGATGCCCGCGCCGCGGGCGAAACCGTTGGCGATGTCGGTGGGATGCTGGGCGGTGGATACCGCAACCAGGTGTGCCTGCTGGGCCTGCGCCAGATGGGCGGCGATGTTCAGTACGCGGTCCCCGGTGTCGCTGGCATCGAACAGCACAGCGATGTCGCGTAGTGGATGCAGCATGGCGTTGTCTCCTTCGATGCCTGTGACGCGTTCCCTGCCATGCACCGACCCGGGTGCACCGGACGCGCCTCCGTTGTAGCGCATCCGTGATTCCAATGAATCATTTTTGATTCAGTTTATTAATTGATGATTCATGCTAGCGTGAGTGGACACCGCCTCCAGGCCCCTCCATGCGACCTGCCGCAGCACGTACACGCCGCGACCTGCACCACGCCCTTGCTGCCACCCTGGTCAGCCATCCGCGCTGCACACTCAGCGAGCTGGCCAGTGGCGCCGGTATCAGCCGGGCCACGCTGTACCGCTTCGCACCTACCCGCGAAGCGATCGACGAGGCGTTGTTTGCCGCGGGCTTCGAGCGGCTGGAAGCCGCAGCCACGTGGTTCGACGGGGATGCCGATGCGATGCAGGTGCTCGAGCAGGTCACCCACACGCTGCTGGCGGATTGGGAACTGGTGACGCTGCTGTTTGCACGCATGATGGAAGAGCAGCAGCGGCAGGGTGACCTGCACCTGCTGCCCGAGCGCTGGGCGCCGATCGGCGAGCGTTTCGAGGCATTTTTCCTGCGCGGCCAGCACGCAGGCGTGTTCAACGTCGAATTCAGTGCAGTGTGGTTGGCGGACTTCTACTGGACCTGCTTCTACGGCATCACCTGGTCACTGGCGCGCGGTCGGCTGGCACCGGCGATGGCGGCATCAACGTTGCTGGCGTCGTTCCGTCATGGGGCGATGAAGGTCTGAGTGCGATGCCTGCGGCGCGTATCGCGTCGTAATGGTTGGGCACTGCAACGTGCGCCGAATTTGCGTGGCGTCTTGCCGGAAAGGGCATTCGTGCTGCCGGAATGGTGCACTGCGTGCCGCCATCGGGTTGCTACAACTGTGGTCGTGAAAGCGTGCTCGATTCCGCGAAATTAAATGAGACGTTCATCACGTTATTGTTGCAGTGCGGTATCGTAATCGTAGAACTTTACACCTGACCAACGGGGTCCAGGGACGGTTGTAGTGGCCATGGAGCCGGCAGAACGCGCGTTCGCGCGTGTCGCCAGGCGCGTGAGTTCGTCCCAGGTTACCCACCGAACTGCGGCCCCGTGCGGGCCGACCGGGGAAATCACCATGTGGCAGTCGACGACGTCGCGCATTCGCGCGGGCGGTGGATGCGTTCATCCTGAAAAAAACCTGCAGCACCTGCACCCTCGCCGCTGGATGGCGATCGTCGTGCTGATGCTGCTGGCGATGGCGTTGCCATCGCTGGCGTCGGCGGCGGCCTATGCGACCGGCGGCAGCAGCCCCTACCGCAATACCGTGTTGTGGCTGACCTGGGGCGGCGGCGCGAATGGCGTCGACAACATCGTGCTCAACGACGGTGCCACTTCTTCCATCGACATGCCGATCGCTGCCGGGGTGAACCTGCGCGTGGACTGCCGGTTGAATACCGCCGAGACCAACGTGCTGCGCAGCTATCGCCCGGGCAACTGGCGTGGCGACAGCCTCGATGACCTGTACAACATCGGTGGCACGGGTACAGCCAACCAGCTGATCGCCGGCATCGCGCGCACGGCCGGCACGTCCAGCTTCAGCATCACCTGCACCTCGACCATGGGCGGTGCGCCGTACCGCCTGCGTGGCGTGGTGATGGCCGACGCCGAGTCGATCAACAACAGCGGCGAGTTCGTCGAAGCCAGCGCGCAGGGCACGTGGAACGTGGTGGAGGTCCGCAAGAACCTGGCCAACAGTACTCCCTACCTGGTGAACAAGTCGACCAGCGGCGGCAACCAGGTCATCCGCTTCGGTCCGGGCAACGACGACAACACGGCCGCGGTCACCTTCCTCAGTTTCGACAACGCCGCGCATGCGCCGGGCAACCTGGCAGTGAACATGGGCTTTTCGATGCGCGGCGGCGGCACCACCGCCATCGCCATCGGCCTGCTGGTGCCGTATGCCGACTTCGGCGATGCACCGCAGAGCTACGGCGACGCCATGCACGTGGTGGACGATCTGCAGTTCCGCTCCGACGGTATTCCGCAGGGCAGCAGCAACTTCAACATCAACACCGCCGCCTATGCACCGGGTGGCCTGGCGCCGCCGCTGACCGATTTCCTCGGCAGCCTGGGCCCGGATACCGAGCAGAAAAGCAGTTACAGCGCTGATGCACTGGGCGATGACAACTTCCCGCAGGCGGGAAGCCGCGAAGAAGATGCGTGGCCGACCAGCTACCGGTTGACGGTGATGCAGGCCGGTACCCAGATCAACCAGCCGGTGGCCTGCGTGGGCAATGGCAGCGTGGCGGGCTGGATCGACTTCAACCGCAATGGCACGTTCGACGCCAGCGAACGCAGCACGACCGCTGCCTGCACTGGGGGCCAGGCCAACCTGGGCTGGACCGTGCCTACTGCGGTCAGCGCAGGTACCAGCTATGTGCGGCTGCGCTACGCCACCAACGCGATGCAGATCCAGAGCCCGACCGGCGTGGCCGACGACGGCGAAGTGGAGGATCACCGCATTACCATCACCGCGCCTGCACTGAAAGTGGTGAAGAGCAACAACGCCACCGGGGGTGTATGGAACTACGGCCAAGCCGGCACCGAATACACGCTGACGGTGAGCAACACCAGCGATGTGCCGACCGGCAATCCACCGAATGTGCCCGCCGGCCCGATCGTCGTGCGCGACCAGCTGCCGGCCGGTATCGTGCCGAACTGGATGGGCGTGCATGCAAGCGGCAACTGGAGTTGCACCGCAAGCGGCCAGGACGTCACCTGCACCAGCAACCAGGTGCTGGCGGCGGCGGGCAGCGCCGGCTCGAGCTCGGTGTTCACGCTGCCGGTCACCGTAACCGCCTCGGCGTCGGGCGTGCTGACCAACCACGCCAGCGTGGGCGGTGGCCACGATCCGTTCAACAACGGCACGCCGCCGGCGCCGGGCAGCAGCTGCACCGATGCCGACCACTGCACGCGCAGTGACGTGACCGTGCCGGTGACGCGCGTCAGCTATGCCAAGCGTTCCAATACGGCTGGCCCGGTGGCGGTGGGTGCGACGGTGAGCTACGCCGTCGACGTTACCGTGGCCGATGGCAATACCCGCGATGTGCTGACCCTGACCGATACGCTGGGTACCGGCCTGGATTTCGCCAGTGTCAGCAACGCCGGTCCGTTCACCTGCAACGCGGCCAATCCGCTGGTGTGCACGCTGCCGGCCGGCACCGCGCCGGGCACCTACAGCCTGAGCTATACGGCCACCGTCAATGCCCAGGCCAGCGGCCAGGTGGTCAACACCGTGGTTGGCACCGGCACTGATACGCCCACCTGCAGCAGCAACTGCACCACCACCACGCCGATGGCGGCGCCGAAGATCTCGGTATCCAAGGCCAGCAGTACGACCGGTCCCGTCGCGGTGGGTGACAGCGTCGCCTACACCGTTACCGCGGTGGTGGCCGATGCGCGCACCACGGCAGTGACCACGCTGACCGATACGCTGGGTACCGGCCTGGACTTCGGCAGCCTGACCAATGCCGGCGGTTTCAGCTGCGTGCCGGGCAACCCGCTGGTGTGCACGCTGCCGGCCGGCACGGTGCCGGGCAGCTACGCGTTCTCCTATACCGGCATTGTCAATGCGCAGGCCAGCGGCCAGGTGCGCAACGCGGTGGTGCCGAGCGGCACCGACAACCCGTCCTGCGTGGGCAGCTGCGATACCACCACGCCGATGGCCAGTCCACAGGTGGTGTACGCCAAGCAGGCCTCCACCGGCGGCCCGGTGCGGGTCGGCGACCGCATCGACTACACACTGAGCGTAACCGTGAGCCGTGCGCGTACCACCGGCGTGGTCACCCTCACCGATACCCTGGGCAACGGCCTCGACTTCGCGGGCGTGGGCAGTGCAGGAACCTTCACCTGCAATGCCGCCAATCCGCTGGTCTGCACGCTGCCAGCGGGCACCGTGCCCGGCACCTACAGCCTCACCTATGGCGCTACCGTCAACGCACAGGCCAGTGGCAGCGTGCGCAATGCGGTGCTCGGCAACGGCACCGACACCCCGTCGTGCAGCGTGAACTGCGATACCACCACGCCGGTGGCAACGCCGGGGGTGAGCTATGCCAAATCGGTGAACAGCACCGGTCCGGTTTCCGTTGGCGATCGATTGACCTATACCCTGACCACAGTGGTGGCCAATTCGCGTACCACCGCTGTGGTGACGTTGACCGACACCCTCGGTGCCGGGCTGGACTTCGGCGCGGTGACCAGCGCCGGTGCCTACACCTGCAATGCCGCCAACCCGCTGGTGTGCACCTTGCCTGCCGGCACCGTGCCGGGCAGCTACAGCCTGTCCTACACCGCCGTGGTGAACACGCAGGCCAGCGGCCAGGTCACCAACGCGGTGCTGGGCAGCGGTGGTGACAATCCGTCGTGCACGGCCAACTGCGATACCACCACGCCGGTAGCCGGCAGCGAGATCGACTACCGGAAGACCTCGGCCGCTGCCGGTGCGGTGAAAGTGGGTGACAGCATCGCCTACACGCTGACTGCCGTGGTCGGCCGATCGCGTACCACTGCGGTGTTCACGCTGACCGATACCATGGGCCCAGGCCTGGACTTCGGCGCGGTGACTGCCAGCCAGGGTTTCAGCTGCAATGCGGCCAACCCGCTGGTGTGTACATTGCCGGCCGGTACCGCGCCGGGCACCTATACGGTGGATTACACCGCGAAGGTGAACGCACAGGCCAGGGGCAGCGTCAGCAACGCGGTGCTGGGCAGTGGCACCGGTACCAATACCTGTACCAGCAACTGCGGCACCACCACGCCGGTGCTGTCGGCGGTGGTGACTTACCACAAGCAGTCGAGCACGGCGGCGCCGATCGATATCGGTGATGCGGTGGACTACACCGTCGAGGTGACGGTCGCCAATTCGCAGACGCTGGATGTGGTGACCCTGACCGATACCCTGGGCCGCGGCCTGGACCTGCAGTCGATCACCCAGCCCGGCCCGTTCACCTGCAACAGCAGCAATCCGCTGGTGTGCACGCTGCCGGCCGGTACCGTGCCGGGCACCTATACGCTGGGCTATCGCGCACGGGTCAATGCGCAGGCCACCGGCAGCGTGCGCAATGCGGTGCTCGGCAGTGGTGGTGATACGCCCACCTGCAGCGGCGACTGCAGCACCGAACATGCATTGGCCGACCCGCGCGTGGTGCTGGAGAAGCAGTCCGGCCCGGCCAGCGGCACCGACGTGCGCCCGGGCGACCGCCTGCGCTACACCCTGGTTGCGACCGTTGAACGCGCCGCCCTGCGGCAGCCGCTGCAGCTGGTCGATACGCCCGACGCTGGCCTGAGCATCGAGAGCCTGCCCACGGGATGTGCGCAGCAGGGCGCGGACATCGTCTGCACGGTGCCGAGCGGTACGCCGGTTGGTCGCCACGAGTATGTCTACCAGGCGATCGTCAACCAGGAAGCACGGACCCAGGTGCTGAACCGCCTGCGCGGCCAGTATCCGGACGGTTCGCCGCCACCGGAGTGCACGACCTGCGAAACGCACCACAAGGTGATCTCTGATTTCTCGCTGCGCATCACCAAGACCGCCAGCCCGCGCCGGGTGAAGGTGGGCGACCTGGTGCGCTACCAGCTGGTGGTGGAGAACGTGGGAGGCAGCCACTGGCGCGATGGTGTGGTGGTCGATACGCCGCCGCCGGGCTTCAGCTACGTGGATGGCTCGATGCGCGTGGCCGACGATGACGGTGCGTTCGCGCTGGCCAGCAGCCAGTCGCCGCTGCGCATCGGTGCGGTGGATATCGCGGTCGGCCGCAGTGCCACCATCACCTACCTGCTGCGGGTGGGCGCCGGCGTGCGCGCCGGCAACCATGTGAACCAGGCGGTGGCGACGGCCGATGACGGCAGCCCGTTGTCGAACGTGGCGACCGCCGAAGTGGCGATGGATGCCGATCCGCTGCTGGAAGACAGCCTGGTGTTCGGCACCGTGTTCGATGACCGCGATGGTGACGGTTGGCAGGACAGCGCCGAGCTGACCGGTGTACGCGTGCAGGGCGGTTTCGCGGCCCCTGCATATGTGGCGGGCTCGACCACGCTGGATCGGGGCGACGGCCCGCAACCGCTGGCCGATGCCAGTGCGCCCCTGCTGCACGGCGTGCAGATCGGCGTGGTGCATGGACGCGCGTCGACCTCCGACAGCGCCGAGGCGCACCAGGTGGTGTTGCGGCAGCGCCTGCGCGAGCTCGCCTTCAGCGATGACTTCGTGCTGGAAAGCGCGCAGGGGCATCGCCTGCGGATGGATGCGCAGGGGGCTACTCGCGTGCAGCGCAGTGGCGATGCCGGCAAGGGCCTGACCGCCGCGGCGCCGACCGTGCGCCGCGAGGTCGCACGCGTGGCCGATGGCTACGAGGTGGCCTATGTGATCGGCAACGAAGGCATCCAGGAGCAGGGCATTCCCGGGGTACGCCTGGCCACGGTGGAAGGCCTGCTGGTGGAGACCGATCCGTTCGGCCGCTACCACCTGGCCGACGTGCACGGGGGCGATGCGCGGCTGGGGCGCAACGTCATCATCAAGCTGGACCCGGCCACGATACCGGCCGGTGCCGAGCTGACCACCGAGAATCCGCTGTTGCGGCGGGTGACCCAGGGTGTGCCGACGCGCTTCAGCTTCGGCGTGCGCCTGCCGCCGTCGCCACAGGCAGCGGCCGAACGCATGGAGCTGGCATTGGGCGAGGTGCTGTTTGCCCCGGGCAGCAGCGAGCTGCGCGCCATCTATCGCCCGGTGCTGGTGAAGATGGCCGAAGTGGTGGACCGCTACCAGGGCGGTGATGTGGTGATTGCCGCCAATGGTGAAAGCCAGGTGCTGGCCTTTGCCCGTGCCGCAGTGGTGCGTGATGCCCTGCAGGCCGAGGTGACCGAGCGTGCGCGCGCTGGCCTGGCCGTGCAGCTGCGCACCGATGTGCAGGACCCGCATTCGCTGCTGGCCGGTGTTGATGCCGGTGGCGCACTGCTGGGCAACGTGTTGTTCGACACCGACAAGGCGGTCGTGCGCGAGGAATTCAAGCCGCTGCTGGCGGCGATCGCCGCGCGCCTGGAGAAGATGGGCGGTGGCCAGGTCAGCCTGGTTGGACACACCGATGTACGCGGCAGCCATGCCTACAACCAGGCGCTGGGCCTGCGTCGTGCCGATGCCGTGTTCGAGGCGTTGCGCAGCCAGCTCAGCCCCGCCGTGCAGCAGCGCCTGCGCGTCCGCAACGAGGAGAGCGCCGCCACCCGTGCGGCGGCCCGCCAACAGGAGGCCCGCCGATGAGCGCGCATCACACCGCTGCCCGCCGTGCGGCCTGCCTGCCGCGAGCGGCCCTGTACCAGGCAATGCTGCTCGGGCTCGCCGGCGCCGTCCAGGCCGCGCCGCCTGCCGCCGAGCCGGCACCGATCCACTGCGACGGCAGCCAGTGCAACGCCGAAGGCGAACTGCTGTTCCGCCTGCGTTCGCGCAGCTACGACGAACCGGTGACCGAAGGGACGTCGGTGCATTCGACCTCGCAGGCACTGCAGCCGGATCGGCGGGTCAGCCTGGCGATCGATGAACCGGGCAAGGCGACGGTACGTGGCGAGTTCATGATCCGCCTGCCGGAAGGGGGCGCGATCTGGGCCACCGAAGACCCGGCGATGGGCCAGCCCGAGCTGTCGGTGTCGGCGCCGGGCATGGTCGCTTTCGACGAAGGCCGGATCGTGCGGCCGGTCGAGTTCTACGTGCGCGGCAACTACACCGCCTTCATCAAGCGCCTGGAAGTGAGCCTTTACCGTGGCAGCGATACCGACCGGGTTGCGCCCCTGGCGCAGTTCGAGCTGCCGGTGGCTGCGGTCGCGCAGGGCAGCTGGGATGGCACGCTGCCGGCGTCGACGCTCCTGCGTCGTGGCGACCGCCTGGTCTACGTGCTGCGCGCCTTCGACGCAGAGGGCAATGTTGATGAAACCACCGCGCAGTCCATGCAGCTGGTGACCCCGGCGGAGTTCGAGCGTGGCAACCAGCAGTTGCGTGATGCGCTGGAGGACCGCCGCGGGACGGCGGTGGATGCCAACCAGGCAGCATCGTTGTCGCTGCTGCAGCAGGTGTTCGACAGCAACGGCCTGCGCCAGCAGAACATCCCGGTGTACGGTTCGCGCGTGCGCCTGCGTGGACGTGACCTGCCGCTGGGCGCGGCGCTGAAGATCAACGGCGCCAGCTATCCGCTGGACCAGGATCGCAAGTTCGCAGCCGAGTACCTGATGCCGATCGGTCACCACGTCTTCGACGTGCGCGTTGAACGGCCGGATGCACCGGCCATCGCGCGCACGCTGGAAGTGGATGTCAGCGGCCAGTACCTGTTCGGTGTCGGCCTGGCCGACATCACCGTGTACCAGAACAAGGCCAGTGGGGCAGGGCAGGACCTGGCCCGGGGTGGTCGCAACGATGATGTGCTCAGTGACGGCCGCCTGGCCTTCTACCTGAAAGCCAAGACCCGTGGCCGCTACCTGCTGACCGCGCAGGCCGACACCCAGAACCGTCCGCTGGACGAACTGTTTACTGGTTTCACTACCGCCGATCCGCGCGATCTGTTCCGCAGTCTTGACCCGGACCTGTATTACCCGACCTATGGCGATGATTCGCTGACCCAGCGTGATGTCGACAGCATGGGGCGCTTCTACCTGCGCATGGACTGGGACAAGAACCAGGCGCTGTGGGGCAACTACAACACCGGCCTGACCGGCACCGAGTACGCGCAGTACGTGCGTTCGCTGTATGGAGCGGCGTTGTCGTGGCGATCCCGTGGCGCCAATGCCTGGGGCGATGCGCGCAGCGAACTGCGCCTGTTCGGTTCGCAGGCCGAGACCGCGCCCGGCCACAGCGAGTTCATCGGTACCGGCGGCAGCCTGTACTACCTGCGCCATGCCAGCATCCTCAGTGGCTCGGACCAGGTGGTGCTGGAGATCCGTGACCGTACCACCGGCCGCGTCGAGCAGCGCGTGCCGATGGTGCGCGGCGCCGACTACGAGATCGACGCATTGCAGGGTCGCATCCTCCTGACGCGGCCACTGGCCCAGCTCAGTCGCGAGAACCTGCGCCGGATCAGCCGGGACGTGCCACTGGACGGCTACGAGCAGCGCCTGATCGTCGACTACGAATGGGTACCGACCGGGTTTGACAGCGACGACATCACCGCCGGCGTACGTGGCAAGCACTGGTTCGGTGATCATGTGGCGGTGGGTGCGACCTATGTGGACGAGCGGCGCGCCGGCCAGGACTACTCGCTGAAAGGGGCGGACCTGACCCTGCAGGCCGGCCGAGGCACCTACCTGAAGGTCGAGCACAGCCGCAGCGAGGCCACCAGCGCGCCCGTGTTCTTTTCCGACAACGGCGGCCTCAGTTTCAGTCGCCTCAATCCTGAAGGCCCGCGCGAAGGCGAGGCGAGCGCCGTCGAGGCCCGCGTCAATCTGCGCGAGCTGGGCTGGACCCGGCGCGACTGGAGTGCCGGGGCCTGGTGGCGCCAGGTGGACGGCGGCTATTCGGTCGGGCGTTTCGACACCGGCCAACGCGTGCGCGAGCAGGGTGCCGAACTGCTCGGCTATGTGACCGACGATTTCAGTGTGTATGCCCGCTACAGCGAGGCACGGCGGGGCGCGGAGTCGCTGATCCAGGCGCAGGCCACCGCCGAATGGCGGATCGGCGAGAACGATCGACTGTCAGCCGAACTGCGTCGGGTGCAGGAGGACCGGGGCAGCGGTAGCAGCGTCGCAGGTGTACTGGCTGCTGCACGTTATACCCATCGCATCGGAACCTCGCTGGATATATACGGCGGAGGCCAGCTGACGGTGGATGACGACCATGGCCGCTATGCCGACAATGATGCGGTGGTGGCGGGTGGCACCTGGACCTTCGCCAATCTGTCCACGATCGGCGCCGAAGTCAGTGACGGCGATCGCGGCAGTGCCGCACAGGTCAATGCCGAGTACCGGCTGACCCCGCAGCACAGCTTCTATGGTGCGTTCACCCAGTCCACCGACCGCAGCGAGTACGACCCGCTGTTCAACCCCAATGCGCAGGATGGATGGACGCTGGGCCAGCGCTGGCGCCTGTCCGACCAGGTCAACGTGTTCAATGAAAGCCAGTTCCTCAAATCCGGGCAGGACTCCGGGCTGGCGCACACCTTCGGCATGGACTTCTATCCGGCGGTGGGCTGGAACGCCGGCTTCACGCTGAGCAACGGCAAGCTCGATGCCAGCACCGGGCAGGTCGACCGCAAGGCGGTGAGCCTGTCCGGCGGGCGGACCTCGCCGGGCACCGAGTGGCAGAGCAAGCTGGAGTGGCGGCGCGACACCGGCGCGGAGCGGCGCACGCAGTGGGTGAGTACCAATCGCCTGAGCCATCGGCTCAACGACAGCTGGCGAATCGCTGCGCGCTTCAACTATGCCGACACCGATGATGCGATCAATCCGGTGGCGGGCGCGCGTTTCATCGAGGGCAACCTGGGCTTCGCCTACCGACCCTGGGACAACGATCGCTGGGCGTTGTTCGGCCGCTATAGCTATCTGTATGACCTGTCGACAATGGGGCAGGTGAATGGTTACGACTACGACCAGCGGACCCAGGTGCTGTCGCTTGAGGGCGTGTACCGCATCGACCAGCGCTGGGAAGTGGCGGCCAAGGCGGCCCGCCGCGAAGGCGAAGTGCGCTATGGGCGCGGTACCGGTCCGTGGTTCGACTCGGCCACCCGCTTCGCGTCCGGCCAGCTGCGCTACGACCTGTACTACCAGTGGCATGGGCTGCTGGAGTACCGGCTGCTGGATGTGCGTGACGGCGGCACCCGGCAGGGTTGGCTGGCTGGTGTCGACCGCGATATCGGGCGCAATTTCCGCGTCGGCGTGGGCTACAACTTCACCGACTTCAGCGATGACCTGACGAAGTTCGACTACACCCACCGCGGCTGGTACCTGAACCTGGTGGGGCGCTATTGAAACGGCAGCCGAGCGTGGGCTCGACGCTGCAGCGCGGACGTGCCGGGCCATGCCCGGCGAGCCGTCAGTCCTGCTTCAACAGCTCGACCAGCTGGCGCAGGCGGTAGGGCTTGGGCAGGAACTCGACCTGCTCCGGCAGCGGCGGCAGCTGCGAGCGCGCATAGCCGGAGGACAGGATCATCCGCGCCTGCGGCTGTTCGCGGGCGACGTGCTCGCTCAGTTCGATGCCAGACATGCCGTTGGGCATGCTGATATCGCTGAACACCACATCGAAACGCGCCTCGCCCTTGAGCAGTTCCGCCGCCTCGTGGCCATCGGCGGTGGTGGCCACCTCGATGCCGAAATCGCGCAGGGCCAGGCCGATCATCTCGCGCAGATCGTTCTGGTCCTCCACCATCAATACGCGGATCGGTTCATCGGTCATGGGCTGGGTCCTCCGTTGCGGGTAGCAGCAGGCTGACCGTGGTGCCGACACCGGGCGTGGTGGACACATCGACGAAGCCGCCGCTCTGGGTAGTGAATCCGAACACCTGGCTCAGGCCCAGGCCGCTGCCCTTGCCGATGTCCTTGGTGGTGAAGAAGGGCTCGCTGGCGCGCTCGGCGA
This sequence comes from Stenotrophomonas sp. SMYL41, assembly GCF_036319965.1. NCBI lineage: Bacteria > Pseudomonadati > Pseudomonadota > Gammaproteobacteria > Lysobacterales > Lysobacteraceae > Stenotrophomonas > Stenotrophomonas sp. SMYL41. The sequence goes on from NZ_JAWIRX010000011.1 coordinate 120,805, forward strand.
TGTCGGCAGCCATGCCGTGGCCTTCGTCGCAGACGCTGAGCGTGACATAGCCGCGTTGCAGCGTGGTGTCCGCATCCGGGTCGAGCCGATGTTCCAGCGCGGTGCCGACCAGGATGCGCCCGCCGTCGGCGGTGGCTTCCACGGCATTGGCCACCAGGTTGGCCAGGGCAGCCTGCAGCTGCATCGCGTCGGTACTCACCTGCGGCAGGCCCGGCGTGAGGCAGGCGTCCAGCGTCACTGTGGGCGGGCAGGCGCGCTGCAGGTCCGGCAGCCATCGCCTTACCAGTGCATTGATGTCCAGCGGTTCGCGGATCAGGGTCTGGCCAGTGCTGAAGGCCAGCAGCTGGCGGGTCAGCAGGGCGCCACGGTCGGTGGCCGCCTGCGCAGCGTCCAGCAGCTCGGCAGCGCGCACATCGTCACCGCTGACGCGCAGCGACAGCAGGTCCAGCGCGTTGCCGATGGTGGTCAGCAGGTTGTTGAACTCGTGCGACAGTCCGCGGCTGAGCCGTCCGACCGTCTCGAACTGCTGGGTGTTGCGCAGCGCACGCTGGGCATCGCGCAGCAATCGCTGTGCCTGCCATTGCTCGGTGATGTCGCGGGTGATCTTGACGAAGCCAAGCAGCTCGCCGGCCTCCACGACCGGCTCGATGACCACGCTGGCGCGGAACGACGAGCCATCACGGCGTACCCGCCAGCCCTCACTGGCAACATGGCCCTGCTGCGCCGCGAGGCGGAGCAGGCGCTGCGGTTCGCCCGCCTCGCGGTCGGCGGCCAGGTAGAAACGACTGAAGTGCGTACCCACCACTTCACCGGCTGAATAGCCCTTGATGCGCTCGGCGCCCGGGTTCCAGCTGCAGACGATGCCTTCAGGATCAAGCAGGTACAGCGCATGGTCGCGCACGCTGTCGATCAGCAGTCGCAGTTGCCGGGAAGGGTCCGTCAGCACGGACGTCGTAGAAGCGGCAGCGTCCACGTTGAAATAAGTGTTACCCCTGAGAGGGACGTGAAGCTAGGCAGTCCAGTGTGAAGGATGCGTGCACGGCAGGCACGTGCCATTGGTCCTGTGCGGCTGAATGCGACAGGGAGTACCATCACCCACCCTTTGTCTTCTGGAACCGACCTGCATGCGTCCTGGTGCGACTACGCGCGACCGCTGGATCTGGATGACCTCTGCCGTACTGCTGGCGGCGACCATCGCGCTGGAACTGGTGGTGCCGCTGGGATACGCGGTGTGGCTGGCCTACTTCCTGGCCGTGGGTGTGAGCGTGTTCCAGCGCAGTGCGCGGGCGCCGTTCATCGTCGCCGTGGTGGCCTGCGTGCTTCTGGTGATCGGCTACAACATCGCACCGGACAGCAGCAATTCGGCATTCTCGTTCGTCAACCGCAGCATCGGTGGCGTCGCGTTCCTGATGATCGCGCTGATCGTCTCGCGCGCGATCCAGGCCCGGCGCCAGGCGATGCGCGCCCTCTGGTTGCAGGAGGCCGAGAACGCGGTGGCGATGAGCCTGCGCGGCGACCTCGGGCCGGAGCAGATCGCCGAGGCGGCAGCGACCAGCCTGGGCGCGCAGCTGGAGGCCGAGGTCGGTGCCGTCTATCGCCTGGAAGGCGGGCGGTTGCAGCTGACCGGTGGCCTGGCATTGCCAGCCGGCATGCCGGCGTCGCTGGCATTGCAGGAAGGTCTGGCCGGGCAGGTGGCGCGTGATGAACGCGTGCGCCACCTGCATGGTGATGACGCAGTCATGCTTGAACTGCAGACCAGCCTTGGCCGGCTGCCGGTACGCGAACGCATCCTTGCGCCGATCAACAGTGATGGCGCAGTGGTCGGCGTGATTGAACTGGGTCGTGCGCGGGTGGGAGAGCAGCGCGAGCTGGATCGTGAGTTGCTGGAACGCTGCTCCGAGACCATCGGCATGGCCCTGCGGGCCTCGCTGCTGCGCGCACAGCTGGTGGTGCTGCTGGAGGAATCGCAGCGCCAGGGCGAGGAACTCCAGGCCCAGCAGGAAGAGCTTCGCGTGGCCAACGAGGAGCTGGAGGAGCAGAGCCGCAGCCTGCAGCAGTCGCAGACCCACCTGGAAGAACAGCAGGCCGAGCTGGAACAGAGCAACGTCCAGCTGGAAGAACGCACCCACGAGCTGGAGGCGCAGAAGCAGGCACTGCTGGTCGCGCAGGGCCAGCTGGTGCGCAACAGCAACGAGCTGGCTGCGACCTCGCGCTACAAATCCGAATTCCTGGCCAACATGTCGCACGAGCTGCGCACTCCGCTGAACAGCTCGCTGATCCTGGCCAAGCTGCTGGCTGACAACAAGGATGGCACGCTGACCGAAGAGCAGGTGAAGTACGCCCGCGCGATCCTGTCGTCCAACAACGACCTTCTGGCGCTGATCAACGACATCCTGGACCTCTCGCGCATCGAGGCGGGCCATGTCGAGCTGGCCGATGAACTGGTGGTGGTGGACAGCGTGCTGCAACGCCTGCGTGAGACCTTCGAGCCGATGGCGCGGCAGAAAGGCCTGGCCCTGCAGATCGAGGCCGATGCACTGGCGCCAAGCCAGCTGGTGGCAGACAGCCAGCGCCTGCAGCAGATCCTGAAGAACCTGCTGGCCAATGCACTGAAGTTCACCGAACACGGCAAGGTCAGCCTGCAGGTCCGTGCAGGGGGGAACGGCCGTATCCGCTTCGAGGTCTGCGACAGCGGCATTGGCATTGCCCGCGAGCAGCTGCAGGTGATCTTCGAAGCCTTCCGCCAGGCCGACGGCAGTACCCGCCGCCGCTACGGTGGCACCGGCCTGGGCCTGTCGATCTCGCGTGACCTGGCCGAGCGCATGGGCGGCACCATCCATGTCGACAGTGAGCCGGGCCGTGGCAGCTGCTTCATCCTGGAGCTGCCGCTGCAGGGAACGCCTGCGCTTGAATCGGACGCGGCGCCCGCTGCCGCCGTCGTGGCACCAGCGGTTGCGCCTGTGCATGTGCCCGCGCCCGCTGCGCCGGTGATTGCGGCCGGCGCGAGCGCGGCCGCGGCCAGCGTGGCCGACGACCGTGGCCGGCGCCAGCGTGCAGGCCGGCTGATCCTGGCCGTGGAAGACGACGCCACCTTCGCCGAAGCGCTGGTGGTGCTGGCCCACGAGCTGGACTTCGACTGCGTGGTGGCCAGCACGGCGGAGGAAGCGCTGGCACTGGCCAGCGAGCTGCGCCCGAACGGCATCCTGCTCGATATCGGCCTGCCCGATGTGTCCGGCCTGAGCGTGCTGGAGCGCCTGAAGCGCAATCCGGATACCCGCCACATCCCGGTGCACGTGGTTTCGGCAATGGAACGCGGCCAGGTCGCACGCGAGCTGGGCGCGATCGGCTTCGCGATCAAGCCGACCACGCGCGAGCGTCTGGTGACGGCCATCGAGCAGCTGGAACAGACCAGCCAGCGCGACATGCGGCGGCTGCTGATCGTCGAGGATGACAACGAGCTGCGCCACAACCTGGAACTGCTGCTGGGCCGTGATCAGCTGCAGATCGTCGCCGTGGGTACCCTGGCCGGCGCGCTGGAACAGCTGAGTACGGTCACCTTCGACTGCATGGTGATGGACCTGTCGCTGCCCGATGGCAGTGGCTACGACCTGCTCGAGCACATGGCGGGCAACGATGACGTGGGTTTCCCGCCGGTGATCGTCTATACCGGGCGTGCGCTCAGCCGCGAGGAAGAGCAGCGCCTGCGCCGTTACTCGAAGAGCATCATCATCAAGGGCGCACGCTCGCCCGAACGCCTGCTGGACGAAGTGACCCTGTTCCTGCACAGCGTCGAGGCCAGCCTGCCCAGCGACCAGCAGCGCCTGCTGCGCGAGGCACGCCGCCGCGACACGGTGCTCGACGGCCGCACCGTGCTGCTGGCCGAAGACGATGTGCGCAACATCTTCGCGCTGTCCAGCGTGCTCGAACCGCTCGGCGTGACGCTGGAGATCGCCCGCAATGGCCAGGAAGCGGTCGATCGCCTGGCCGAGCGCGAGGTCGATCTGGTGCTGATGGACATCATGATGCCGGAGAAGGATGGCCTGGCCGCGATGCGCGAGATACGCGCGCAGCGCCACCTGCAGGACCTGCCGATCATCGCGCTGACCGCCAAGGCGATGCCGGACGACCGCGAGCGCTGCCTGCAGGCCGGCGCGAACGACTACATCGCCAAGCCCATCGATGTCGACAAGCTGGTTTCGCTGTGCCGGGTCTGGTGTTCCCGGCAATGAACGAGCAGGCCCTGTTCGACCTGGAATTGAAGGTGCTGCTGGAAGCGTTGTACCAGCGCTACCACTACGACTTCCGCAGCTACGCGGTGTCGTCGCTGCGGCGGCGCATCCGCCAGGCCATGCAGCGCTATGAGTGCGAGCGGCTGGCCGACCTGCAGCACCGCCTGCTGCACGAGCCGGACCTGTTCGCGCAGGCGATGCAGTTCTTCACCGTGCAGGTTTCGGAGATGTTCCGGGACCCGGCCTATTTCCGTGAGCTTCGCGAGCAGGTGGTGCCGGTGCTGCGCACCTATCCGTCGGTGAAGCTGTGGGTTGCCGGCTGCAGTACGGGCGAGGAGGTGTGGTCGCTGGCGATCCTGCTGCACGAGGAGGGCCTGCTCGAGCGCAGCATCGTCTATGCCACCGACATCAATCCGGCAGCGCTGGCCACCGCCGAAGCCGGCGCCTATGGCATCGACCGGATGGCCCAGTTCAGCCGCAACTACCTGGCGGCCGGTGGCACGGCATCGCTGTCCGACTATTACGCCACGGCCTACGACGGTGCGGTGTTCGACCGCCAGCTGCGTCGCAACGTGGTGTTCGCCGACCACAGCCTGGCCACCGACACCGTGTTCTCCGAAGTTCACCTGGTGTCGTGCCGCAACGTGCTGATCTATTTCAACCGCGACCTGCAGGACCGCGCGGTGGGCCTGTTCCGTGAAGCGCTGGTGCATCGCGGCTTCCTGGGCCTGGGCAGCAAGGAGTCGCTGCAGTTCGGTCGCCACCACGGTGCGTTCGAGGTCTGCTCGCGCGAGCATCGCCTGTACCGGAAGGTCGCCTGATGGCGTTGCCGACACGCCCGGCCGTGCTGGTGATCGGCGCCTCTGCTGGTGGGGTCGCGGCCCTGCAGGCGGTGCTGGGTGCGCTGCCCGCGACGCTGCCCGCGCCGGTGCTGGCAGTGCTGCACCTGCCGCGGGACCGCAGCAGCCGCATCGCCGAAGTGCTGGCGCCATACTGCGCACTGCCTGTGCGCGAGGCCGAGGACAAGCAGCCGCTGCAGCAGGGTACGGTGACCTTCGCGCCACCGGACTATCACCTGCTGGTGGAAGACGCCGGTTCGCTGGCGTTGTCGGTCGACGCACCGGTGCTGTTTTCGCGCCCGGCCATCGATCCGCTGTTCGAATCGGCTGCGGCGGTGTTCGGCGCGCAGGTGCTGGCCCTGTTGCTGACAGGTGCCAGCAGTGACGGCAGCGAAGGGGTGGCCGCGGTGCGCGCCGCTGGCGGCCGCGCCTGGCTGCAATGTCCCGAGGAGGCCGAGGCATCGATGATGCCGGCCTCCGCCCTGCAGCACGCTGGCGCCGATGCCGTGCTGCCCCTTGAACTGATGTGCCGTCGCCTGAAGGAGTTGTTTGCATGAACCTGCTGCCACCGGACCCTGCGCAGCCGCAGACCCCGGTCAACCTGCTGATCGTCGATGACGTGCCGCAGAACCTGGTAGCCATGCAGGCGCTGCTGCAGCGCGAGGGCGTGAACCTGCTGCTTGCGGGCTCGGGCGCGCAGGCGCTGGAGTTGCTGCTGGAGCACGAGGTGGCGCTGGCATTGCTGGACGTGCACATGCCAGAGATCGATGGCTTCACCCTGGCCGAGCTGATGCGCGGTTCGCACCGCAGCCGCACGGTGCCGATCATCTTCCTGACCGCCTCGCCGGATGACCCGGTGCGGGCGTTCAAGGGCTACGAAACCGGCGCAGTCGATTTCCTGCACAAGCCGGTGGCGCCGCAGGTGATCCTGAGCAAGGTCAATGTCTTCATCGAGCTGTACCAGCAGCGGCAGTTGCTGAAGGCGCGCAATGAGGCGCTGGAGCGTGCACTGAAGCTCAACGAGACGATGGCCGCGGTGCTGACCCATGACCTGCGCACGCCGCTGTCGGCAATCCTGCTGTGCGCGGACAAGCTGGCGCTGGAGTTGCCGGAGGACAACACGGGTGCGCAGCAGACGCTGGCTCACCTTGAGGCCAGCACCCTGCGCATGGCGCGGATGGTGGAGCAGTTGCTGGACTTTTCACGGATCCGCAGCGGCGGCCTGCGCCTGCAGGCCAGTGCCTGCGATCTTGCGGAGGTGACACGTGCGGTGGTGGCCGAAGCGGGCAGCGCCCACGGTCACGCCCGGGTCCATCTCGACATGCAGGGGGATACCCGCCTGCAGGGTGATCTGGACCGGCTGGGCCAGGTCGCCGCGAACCTGGTGGGCAACGCGCTCACCCATGGCAGCGAGGCGAGGGTGGAGGTGGACGGTCGCGATCCGCGCAGCGTGCTGCTGCGGGTGAGCAATCCCGGGCGGATCGACGATGCGCTGCTGCCACGCCTGTTCGAGCCGTTCAAAGCCAGCTTCCATCCCAGCAATGGCCTGGGTCTGGGCCTGTACATCGTTGACCAGTTCGTCCGCGCCCACGGTGGCCGCATCGGCGCGCGCAACGAAGCGGGGCAGGTGGTGTTCGAGGCGACGCTGCCACGGCGCGCTGAAAGCCCGGGAACCGCGGCAAGCTGAACTCTTCAGCAAGCGCGCCGTGGAGCTGAGACGGGCTCGTCCGCAACTGCTACCGTGGCGGTACACATTGCCAAGGAAGCACCATGCCACTGCGCGCGATCGCCTATGTCAGCCGGGCGCTGCCGGATCTTTCCGCTGGGCGGATGCAGGCGCTGGTCGACGACGCGGCCCGCTTCAACAAGATGGCCGGCGTGACCGGCGTGCTGCTGCACGACGGAACGCGTTTCCTGCAGTACATCGAAGGGCCGCCGGATGGCATCGATTCGGTCTACGAACGCATCCTGCAGGCCGGCAGCCATATCGACATCATCGAACTGGCGCGCGGTCGCCTGGGCCAGCGCCAGTTCCCATATTGGTCGATGCGCGCGTTGCCGGTGGAGGAGACTCTGCTGCGCCAGCTGTCTTCCAGTGACTGGTCGGGTTTTACCCGTGCCCTGGAGGGTGATCGCTCCGCGCCGACGCCGGTGGATCTGCTCGACAGCATTGTGCAGCCAGCGCTGCACGCCGGCTGAGCGTCAGTGTGAGGTGCCGCCGCCGCAATAGGCGGCATGCAGCGCCTGCAGCACGCCCACCGCGGGCCCTTCCAGCATGCGGTAGTGGATGGCCTGCGCCTCGCGCCGGGTCGCCACGATGTCCAGTTCACGCAGTACGGCAAGGTGCTGCGAGAGCGCTGACGCGCTCAGGCCTGTCAGCGCCTGCAGTTCTGGCACGGGTGCTTCGCCTTCGACCAGGCGGCACAGCACGCGCAGGCGGGCAGGATGGGCCAGGCTCTTGAGCAGGGCCGCCGCCTTCGACGCCTGTCCGGCCATCGCGGCGCTGTCGAGCGGGGGGCTGGTCATGGTTGACCTTCTTTGTTTGGAAATATCTAATTTAGATAAATCTAAATTAATCGGCAATCCCATGAACCATGTGAAAGAGGGCAGGGCGTGAGCCTCCCATGGGCTGCAGTGGCTGGCGGGGCGCTGATCGGCACCGCCGCAGTGCTGTTGCTCGCCACCCTCGGGCGCGTGGCCGGCATCAGCGGAATCGCCGCAGGCAGCCTGCGCGCAGCGAAAGGCGAGCGTGGCTGGCGCTGGGCCTTCCTGTTGGGACTGCTCGCGGCAGCCGGGCTGGTGCTGTGGTGGCAGTCACCGCCTGAGGCGTCGCCCCGGGCACTGCTGCGCGACGCCTTGCCTGCCTGGCAGTTGATCGGCGCCGGCCTGCTGGTGGGCTTCGGCACGCGCTTGGGCAGTGGCTGTACCAGTGGTCATGGCGTCTGTGGCATGGCCCGCGGCTCGAAGCGCTCGCTGCTGGCAGTGCTGGTGTTCATGGCCTGCGCGATGCTGACCACCTTCCTTGTCCGCCATGGCGGAGGCCTGGCATGAGCCGCGCGGTCCTGGCCGCCGCTGTGGCGGGTGCGCTGTCCGGCGCGGGGCTGGCGCTTTCGGGGATGACCGACGCGCGTCGAGTACTCGGTTTCCTCGACATCGCGGGTGATTTCGATCCCACCCTGATGTGGGTGCTCGGCTCGGCACTGCTGGTCAGTGCGGTCGGGCAGCGTTGGGTGCTGCGCCGCGCGCGGCCGTGGTTCGCGCTGCGCTTCGAGCTGCCCAGTGCACGTGATGTCGATGCTCGCCTGCTGCTGGGTGCCGCCATGTTCGGTATCGGCTGGGGATGGGCCGGTTATTGCCCGGGCCCCGCCATTGCCGGGCTGGCAGTCGCATCGCGTGAAGCGCTGTGGTTCGTGCCCGCCATGGTGGCGGGCTTCTGGCTTCACGGGCGCTTCGTGCGCTGAGGCTTCACCCCTGTGTCACGATGGATCGGGTCAGATCCACGGACCACGGGGAAAGGAGCGCAGAGGTATGGCACGGATGAAGTGGCAGGGAAGGGCGATGCTGGCCATGGCGCTGGCATCGGCGATCTCGCCGGCGTTGGCCTGCACGCGCGCGGTGTACCTGGGTGACAACGGCGACGTGATCACCGCCCGTTCGATGGACTGGAAGGTCGATGTGGCGACCAACCTCTACGTGCTGCCGCGTGGCATCGCACGCACCGGCCAGGCCGGCCCGAAGTCGCTGGCCTGGACCGCGCGCTATGGCAGCGTGGTGGCCACCGGCTACGACGTGTCGACCACGGACGGCATGAACGAGAAGGGCCTGGTGGCCAACCTGCTCTGGCTGGTGGAGTCGGAGTATCCGCAGCAACGTGGTAACAAGCCGGGCCTGGCGATCTCGCTGTGGGCGCAGTATGTGCTGGACAACTTCGCCACCGTAGACGAGGCGGTGGCCGCGTTGAAGCGCGAGCCGTACTCGATCGTTACCGACAAGGTGCCGGGCGAAGATCGCCAGGCGACGCTGCACCTGTCGCTGTCCGATGCCACCGGCGACAGCGCCATCGTCGAGTACATCGGCGGGCGGCAGGTGATCCATCATGACCGCCGCTACCAGGTGATGACCAACTCGCCGATCTTCGAGCAACAGCTGGCACTCAACAGCTACTGGCAGCAGATCGGTGGCACGGTGATGCTGCCGGGCACCAACCGCTCGTCCGACCGCTTCGCGCGTGCATCGTTCTACATCAACGCCATCCCCAAGGCTGAAGACCCGGTGGAAGCGCTGGCCAGCGTGTTCAGCGTGATCCGCAACGCGTCGGTGCCCTACGGCATCACCACGCCGGGCGAGCCGAACATTTCATCCACGCGCTGGCGCACCGTAGCCGACCACAAGCGGCGGTTGTACTTCTTCGAGTCGGCGTTGACCCCGAACACCTTCTGGGTCGATCTGAACAAGGTCGATTTCGGTGGCCAGGTGCTCAGGCTCGACCTTGGCAAGGACCAGCGCAACACGTTCGCCGGCGATGCACTGGGCCACTTCGTACCCAGCGCACCGTTCGCCTTCCTCGGTATCGACGGTTAGTTCGACGCCTGGCTGGAGGCCGGGTAAACCGCCTGGATCGTGCAGGCGCCGCGGGTGTACTGCGGCAGCGGGGCCAGCGAATCGCTGCGCAGGTCACCATTCTCGAAATCGGCGGTGAGGATGCGGTCACCGGGATTTCCGCAGATCAGGCCATTCTCCATGCCGGAGCGGAAGCTGAGCCGCGGTGCACGGTCGAGCTGGCGGCAGTGGCTGCCGAGCTCGACACGGTAGTAGCGGTGGCCACCATTGCGGCGCGGATTGGTTTCCACCAGCATGCCCTGCGGGTCGGACGACCACGCGCGGACGTTGCGGGCGGCGAAGCAGTACGAAGGCGAGCCGCCGAAGCCGCGGCGGATTTCCTTGCGCTCGCGGATGGTCACCGCGGGCAGGGTGGCCGCGCGCAGGCGGTCACTGCCGCGGGCGACGCTGGCATAGTCCCGGTTCTGCACCGGGGTGACGGCACTGATGGCGCAACTGCGGCCATCGACCACGACGCGCTCGCTGGGACGACCGCAGGCCCAGCCGGCAGGTGCTTCCAGCTTCAGCGTGGTGGCCGTGCGGACGCCGGGGCAGTCCTCGCTGAAGTCGATGCGATAGGCCTGGCCGGAGGCTGCGCGCAGCGCGATCGAGCGGGGTGAGGCCTGTTCCACTTCCTGCACGCCGACCGCGTCCATGCAGTGCGGGGCGGGGGGGGTACGTTCCTGTGCCGGCGCCGTAACAGCCAGCGCCAGGCCCAGACTCGCTGCGATGACCGCCAGTACGTGCTGATGGGTCATGACCTGCACTCCCTGCGTTGGATGACGGATCGACTATAGCAGCGGTTTGCACGGCCGTTGTTACACGCGCACACTGCCCGGATGGGCGCCATCTTCCACCTGCGGCACTACAGCCAGGCCACCGGCCTGGACCGCCATGACTACGCGCAGTGGGTGCTGCCGCTGCAGGGCGAACTGCAATTCGAGATGGAAGGCCGCGGTGGTCGCCTGGACCTGCTGCAGGGGGCCTTCGTCGCGGCTGGCGAAGCACATGACCAGATGGCCGATGGGCCGAATGGTTTCGTGATCGTCGACTGCCCGCCGGGTGTGCTCGATGACGGTACCCAGGAACATCTGTGCCGCCAGCGCTGGTTGCATCTGCCACTGGCACTGCGGCAGCGCCTGGCGCAGGTGCGTGAAGGCCACCCGTTGCCGTCCCTGCTGCCGCATCTGCTTCAGGTGTTTGCACCGGCCGGCAGTGGTGCGCGCATGCAGGGCCTGTGCGCGGCGGTGCAGGTCGATCCCGGCCAGGCGTGGCCGGTGGCGCGCATGGCCGCGTCGGTCGGGGTCAGCGAGAGCCGGTTGCACGCGCTGTTCCAGCGTGAGTTCGGGCTCAGCCCGCAGGCCTGGCTCAGTGCATGCCGGTTGCGCTGGGCCAAGCACCAGCTGCGCACCAGCGCGGCGCCGATCAGCGATATCGCGCTGGCCGCAGGCTATTCCGAGCAGAGTGCACTGACCCGAGCGCTGCGCCGTGAGTGCGGGCAGACGCCGGCCGCCTGGCGCAGGGGCAGCTCTTGGTAGAGGCGGGCATGCTCGCCTCTACACAAGCCGGTGTCCTGCAGGGCCGGGCTTTCCAGGCGCGCGGCCGGGCAGGGCAGTAGCCTCGGTCAAGAGCGCCCATCGGCCAGCGATTACACTGCGCGGCCTGTTCTCTCCCCCCGAAGAACCCGAATGCGCAACAACCCGATGGCCCTGGGCATCGCCAATGGCGTTGCCGCCGGTGCGCTGTGGGGCGTGGTCTTTCTCGCGCCCGCCGTGCTGCAATCGTTCAATGCCCTGCAACTGTCCGCCGGTCGCTACCTGGTCTATGGCCTGATTGCCGTCGCTCTGTTGCTGCCGCGCTGGAGGCGGTTGGCACCGCGGCTGGGCCGTGCCGAATGGTTCGGGCTGCTGTGGCTGAGCCTGGCCGGCAACCTGGTGTACTTCCTGCTGCTGGCCACGGCGGTGCAGTGGGCCGGTGGCGCGGCGGCGTCCTTGATTGTCGGCCTGATTCCGGTGGTGGTCACCCTGGTTGGCGTACGCGAGCACGGCGCGGTGCCGTTGAAGCAGTTGCTGCCAGCGCTGGGCCTGTGCGTGCTTGGCGTGGCGCTGGTGGGCTGGGAAGCATTGATGTCCGAGCACCTCGCAACACCGTGGCGGCAGCGCCTGATCGGCCTGCTGTGCGCATTCGGTGCGCTGTTCTCGTGGGCGCTGTACTCGATCGGCAACAGTCGTTGGCTGGCACGCCGGCCGGACCTGTCCAGCCACGACTGGTCGTTGCTGACCGGCGTCACCACCGGCGGCCTGGCCCTGCTGCTGGTGCCCATGGCCTTCATCGGCCACAGCGGCACCCACACGGCGGCACAGTGGGGGGGCTTCTGGGCGATCAGCGCTGGCGTGGCAGTGGTGGCCTCGATCCTCGGCAATGCGTTCTGGAACCGCGCCAGCCGCCTGCTGCCGTTGACCCTGACCGGGCAGATGATCGTGTTCGAAACCCTGTTCGCGCTCCTGTATGCCTTTGCCTGGCAGCAGCGCTGGCCCTCGCTTCTGGAAGCGCTGGCGATCGTGTTCCTGGTGGCCGGCGTGATGCTGTGCGCGCATGCCCATCGCACGCCACGGGCGATCGCCGAACATGCCGGCTGAATGCGGCCGTCAAGCGGGCTGATGGCTGCTTTGTCTCAGATGCAACCAAATGCCGGCACGTTGGCCGATGATCGCCGCAGCGGTTTTTTGCATCGCAGCACTTGACAGCGGCCCGGCGCACAGTGTTTTCTGTGCGTCATGGTCCTTGATGCCGCCCACGCCAGCCTGATCGCCCCCGCCACTGCGGGTCGTTCGACTGCGCCGGTCGCCACCACCACCATTACCACCACCACCGTCACCACTGCCCTGGTGCGGCCCGTCGTCTTCGTGTAACTCCCGAAAACCACGGCCCCGCACCATCCAGGTGGCGGGGAAACTCGACACCTGCATGCGACGGGGCCTCCTACCGAGGTCTGCATGTCTTCCCACGCCCCCGCCCATCCCGTTGCCCCGGCCGACCTGGCTGCGCCGTCCACTGTCGTGCACAAGTTCGGCGGCACCTCGGTGGCCGATGCCGAACGCTACCGCCATGTTGCCGGCCTGCTGCTGGCCCGCCCCGAATCGCTGCAGGTCACTGTTGTCTCCGCGATGAAGGGGGTCACCGACGCGCTGATCGAACTGGCGCAGTTGGCGGCCAAGGGCGATGAAGGCTGGCGCGAGGCCTGGCATGCGCTGCGCGCGCGCCATCGCGGCGCCGCCGTGGCGCTGCTGGGCGAGCAGGTGGGCGAGACCGTCGAATGGATCGACGCCCGCTTCGATCAGCTGGCCGAAGTGCTGGCGGCGCTGGCGGTGATCGGCGAGCTGCCGCGCGAGGTGCTGGACCGCGTGCAGGGCCTGGGCGAAGTGTTCTCCGCGCAGCTGCTCGGCACCCACCTGCGTGCCTTGGGCGAAGACTGCGCGGTGCTTGATGCACGCGATGTGCTGGTGGTCGGGCATGGCGAGCTGGGCGTCGATGTCGACTGGGAAGCCAGTGCCGACCGCCTCGCCCAATGGCGCCTGCAGCATCCGCAGCCGCGCCTGGTCGCCACCGGTTTCGTCGCACGTGATCGCGATGACCGCATCACCACCCTGGGTCGCAACGGCAGCGATTACTCCGGCGCGATCTTCGCGGCGCTGTTCAACGCCGATGAATTGCACATCTGGACCGATGTCGACGGCGTGCTGTCAGCCGACCCGCGGCTGGTGCCCGAAGCTGTGCAGCTGGAATCGCTGAGCTACGACGAGGCCTGCGAACTGGCCTACTTCGGCGCCAAGGTGGTGCACCCGCAGACGATGTCGCCGGCGATCCGCCTCGGCCTGCCGATCATCATCCGCAATACCTTCCAGCCGGCACATCCGGGTACGCGCATCAGTGCCGAGCGCTCGCCGCGTGGGCCGGTGAAGGGCCTGACCCTGAGCCCCGGGCTGGCCCTGCTGAACCTGGAAGGCACCGGCCTGATCGGCGTGCCGGGTACCGCCGAGCGCGTATTCGCCGCCCTGCGCCAGGCGCAGGTGTCGGTGGTGATGATCTCGCAGGGCTCGTCGGAGCATTCGATCTGCTGCGTGGTGCGCGCCGCCGAATCCGCACGTGGCCGTGAGGCGCTGCTGCACGCGTTCGCGCATGAACTGTCGGTCGGCCAGGTGCAGCGCGTGCAGGTCAGCGAGGGCGTCAGCGTACTGGCGGCGGTGGGTGACGGCATGGCTGGCCAGCCGGGTGTGGCCGCGCGCCTGTTCGAGGCACTGGGGCGTGCGCAGGTGAACATCCTGGCGATCGCGCAGGGCTCGTCCGAACGCAACATCTCGGTGGCGGTGGACAGTGCCGATGCCACTCGCGCGCTACGCGCGGCGCATGCCGGCTTCTGGCTGTCGCCGCAGACGTTTGCGGTGGGGGTGGTCGGGCCGGGCAACGTCGGCGCCGCGCTGCTGGACCAGCTGCTGGCGGCACGCCCGCAGCTGCTGGCCAAGGCCAACGTCGACCTGCGCCTGCGTGCACTGGCCTCGCGCTCGCGCATGCGGCTGGAAGCAGACGGCCTGCATGCGGACTGGCGCGAAGCGCTGCGGGACGCGGGCGAATCGAGTGACCTGGATCGCTTCACCGAACACCTGTTGGCCGCGCACCTGCCGCATGCGGTGGTGATCGACTGCAGTGGCAGTGCGGAGGTGGCCGAGCGCTATGAGGGCTGGCTGGCGGCCGGCATCCACGTGGTGACCCCGAACAAGCAGGCTGGTGCCGGGCCGCTGCCGCGCTACCAGCGCATCCGCGCTGCGGCGGCGGCCAGTGGTGCGCGTTTCCGCTACGAGGCCACCGTGGGCGCGGGCCTGCCGGTGATCACTACGCTGCGTGACCTGGTCGATACCGGCGACGAGGTGCTGGCCATCGAAGGCATCTTCTCCGGCACGCTGGCGTGGCTGTTCAACCGCTTCGATGGCAGCCAGCCGTTCTCGCAACTGGTCGCGCAGGCGCGCTCGATGGGCTACACCGAGCCGGACCCGCGTGATGATCTTTCGGGCGTGGACGTGGCGCGCAAGCTGGTGATCCTGGCCCGCGAAGCCGGCCACGCGCTCAGTCTTGAACAGGTGGAAGTGGAAAGCCTGGTGCCGGCGCTGCTGCGCGAGGGCAGCGTGGATGACTTCATGGCGCGGCTGGGCGAGTCCGACGCCAGCCTGCTGCAACGCCTGCAGGACGCGCGGGCACGGGGGGCGGTGCTGCGCTATGTGGCACAGCTGGGCGCCGACGGTGCCTCGGTGGGCCTGCAGGAACTGCCGGCCGATCACGCCTTCGCCAACCTGCGCCTGACCGACAACGTGGTGCAGTTCCGTACCCGCCGTTACTGCGACAACCCGTTGGTGGTGCAGGGGCCGGGGGCTGGCCCGGAAGTCACCGCGGCCGGTGTGTTCGCGGACCTGCTGCGGGTTGCCGCCGGCGAAGGAGCGCGGCTGTGATCGCATGTGCGTTCGCTCCCGCTTCGGTGGCCAACGTGGCGGTGGGCTTCGATATTCTTGGTCATGCCATCGCCGGTGTTGGCGATACCGTGAGTGTGCGCCGCATCGATGAGCCGGTGGTGCGCATCGAGGCGATCCGTGGCAGTGCCGTCGCGCTGCCCCTGGATGCCGCTAGAAACACGGCAGGCGCTGCATTGATGTCGCTGCGCGAAGGCCTGGGCCTGGATTTCGGTTTCGCGGTCGAGATCGACAAGGGCATTCCGTTCGGTTCCGGCATGGGCGGTTCGGCCGCGTCGAGTGTCGCGGCGCTGGTCGCCGCCAATGCGCTGCTGCAGGTCCCGCTGCCGCGCGAGGCGCTGTACCCGTTTGCGCTGGACGGCGAGGCGGTGGCCAGTGGCGGTCGCCACGGTGACAACGTCGGCCCGCTGCTGTTGGGCGGCCTGGCGCTGTGTACGGCCGATCGCCTGTTGCCGATCCCGGTACCTGCCAGCTGGCACAGCCTGCTGGTGCATCCGCATGCAGTGCTGGAAACGCGCCGTGCCCGCCAGGCCCTGCAGGGCAGCTATGCGCTGGGCGAGTTCGTGGCACAGAGCGCGAACCTCGCGCTGGTGCTCAGTGGCTGCCATCGCAGTGACGCGGCGCTGGTGCGCGCCGGCCTGCGCGATGTGCTGGTCGAACCGCGGCGGGCCGGATTGATCGTCGGCTTCGAGGCCGCCCGTGATGCGGCGCTGTCGGCCCATGCAATGGGCGCGGGCATCTCCGGCGCCGGGCCCAGCGTGTTCGCCTGGTTCGAGGATGCCGACCAGACCCGCGCCGCCGTGGCGCCGGTGCAGGCAGCGTTCGCTGCGGCCGGCTTCGACAGTGATGCCTGGGTGTCGCCGCTGGATGCGCCGGGAGCCCGGCTGTGCTGAATCCTTCCCCTTCTCTGGATACCGAACCGATGTATTTCGTTTCCACCCGCGGCCAGTCGCCGGCCGTTGGCCTCAGCGCGGCGATCGCCGCCGGATTGGCGCCCGATGGCGGGCTGTATGTCCCCGAGCGTCTGCCGGCCCCCCGCGAACTGCAGGCCGGGGCGACCCTGGCCGATACCGCCGCCGATCTGCTGGCGCCGTTCTTTGCTGGTGACGCACTTGAGGCTGCGCTTCCGGCGATCTGCCGAGAGGCGTTCGACTTCCCGGTGCCGCTGCGCGCGCTCGGCGACGGTGATCACGTGCTGGAGCTGTTCCATGGGCCGACGGCGGCGTTCAAGGATATTGGCGCGCGCTTCCTGGCCGGTACGCTGTCGCGGCTGCAGGCCGGCAAGGGCCGCGACCTGACGATCGTCGTCGCCACGTCCGGCGATACCGGTGCTGCAGTGGCGGCGGCCTTCCATCGCCAGCCGGGCGTGCGCGTGGTGGTGCTGTACCCGGATGGCCGCGTGTCCCCGCGCCAGGCACACCAGCTCGGTTGTTTCGGCGACAACATCCAGGCCCTGCGTGTGGCGGGTGCATTCGACGATTGCCAGGCGATGGTCAAGCAGGCGCTGGCCGACTGCGAACTGCAGGCGCAGGTGCCGTTGAGCTCGGCCAACAGCATCAGCCTGGGCCGCCTGCTGCCGCAGATGAGCTACTACGCGCATGCAGCGTTGACCCACTACGCCACGCATCGTCGCCGGCTCAATCTGGTGGTGCCAACCGGCAACCTGGGCAATGCGATGGCGGCGGTGCTGGCGCGCGCGCTGGGCGTGCCGATCGGGCAGATCGTGCTGGCCACCAATGCCAATGCCGTGCTGCCGGCGTACTTCAATGGTGGCGACTACCAGCCGCAGGCCAGTGTGGCCACGGTGGCCAATGCAATGGACGTGGGGGCGCCAAGCAACTTCGAGCGACTGCGCTGGCTCTACCACGGCGACGACGCGGAACTGCGTGCTGCGTTCCGTGCGTTCGCGGTGGATGACGTGACCATCCGCGCGACGATTGCGGCAGCGCATGCCGGCCGCGGCGAGCTGTTCTGCCCGCACACGGCGACGGCGGTGAAGGTGCTGCAGGATCTGCGGGCGCGTGGTGCCAAGGGCGACTGGGCGGTGGTGGCTACGGCGCACCCCGCGAAGTTCGAGGCCGTGGTCGAGCCGCTGATTGGCGAAGCGGTGGCGGTGCCGCCTGCGCTGGATGCGTTGCTGCAGCGGCCGGCGCACGCCGAGCCGTTGGCGGCTGATTACGCGGCGTTGCGTGAGGTGTTGCTGCGCTGATCAATGGCGTCTGGGATTGCCGGCCGCTGGCCGGCACCCCCATGAACCGCGATACGGTCAGATCAACCCTTCGCCGGCCAGCGTACGCAGCCCATCCTCGTCGAGGATCTCCACCACGTTCAGGTGGGGCAGGGCGATCAGCCCCTGCTGGCGCAGCTTGGTGAAGGTGCGGCTGACCGTTTCCATGGTCAGGCCCAGATGGTCGGCAATATCGCCGCGGCCCATCGGCAGCGACACGCGCAGGCCGTCGCCGCCCAGCTTGGCCTCGCGCGCGGCCAGGCGCAGCAGGAAATCGGCCAGCTTCTCGGCCGGCTGCAGGCGCGCCAGGGCCAGTGCAGCATCCTGCGCGGCATCCAGCTCCTGGCAGGCGCGCTGCAGCAGCTTGCGCTCCAGGTGCGGGAAGCGGCTGCGCAGTGCCTTCATCTGTGGCAGCGCGACGCGGCACACGCGGCTGTCGGCGATGGCCTCGATGTCGTAGCGGTGATGGTCGCTGCCGCTCAAGCCCAGGTAGTCGCCGGGCAGCACGAAACCGTTGATCTGGCGGCGGCCGTCAGCCAGGGTACGCACCAGGCGCAGTGCGCCGGCGGTCAATGTATAGACATGGTCGCGCTCTTCGCCGGTGCGGGCCAGCGTGCTGCCCATGCCGACCTGCTGCGAAACGGTGACCTGTTCCAGCGCCTGCACTTCATCGGGCGACAGCGCCGAGCACACCGCAAGGTGGCGAACCGAGCAGTGCATGCAGTCGAGCGTGGTGCAGGACGGCGAGGCGGGATCGTTGGTGGCGGGCGGAGCGCCGGAAGGCCGGGACATGTTGCGTGGGCGTATCGCGGGCGGGGGAGGGCCTTATGATACTTCAAGCGGCCGTTCGACCCTGCCCGAGGCGGGGGCGCTAGAATGTCGCCCCCTCCCACGTCCCGTTCCAGCAGGAGTTCCGCCCGTGATCAAGCCCCGTACCCCGCCCGGCACCCTTGAACTGCTGCCGCGCGAGCAGATTGCGTTCCAGCGCATGCTGGACGTCATCCGCCGCAACTACGAGCGCTTCGGGTTCCTGCCGGTGGAGACGCCGGTGTTCGAGCTGTCCGACGTGCTGCTGACCAAGTCCGGTGGCGAGACCGAGCGCCAGGTGTACTTCGTGCAGTCCACCGGTGCGCTGGCAAATGCCGCCGAATTGGGTGACCGTTCGCTGCCGGAAATGGCGCTGCGCTTCGACCTGACCGTGCCGCTGGCGCGCTACGTGGCCGAGCACGAACACGAACTGACCTTCCCGTTCCGCCGTTACCAGATGCAGCGCGTCTACCGTGGCGAGCGTGCCCAGCGCGGCCGTTTCCGCGAGTTCTACCAGTGCGACATCGACGTGATCGGCAAGGACAGCCTGAGCGTGCGCTACGACGCCGAAGTGCTGGCGGTCATCCATGCGGTGTTCTCGGAACTGCGCATCGGTGATTTCAGCATCCAGCTGAACAACCGCAAGCTGATGCGCGGCTTCTTCGAGAGCCTGGGCGTGGCCGAAGGCGAGCGCCAGCTGGCGGTGCTGCGCGAAGTGGACAAGCTGGACAAGCGCGGCGCCGACTATGTGCGCGAGACGCTGGTGGGTGAGGGCTTCAACATCCCGGCCGAACAGGTCGAGAAGATCCTGGCGTTCGTCGCCGTGCGTTCGCAGGGCCATGCCGATGCGCTGGCGCAGCTGGCCACGCTGGAAGCCGATGCCGGTTCCTCGGACATCCTGCGAACCGGCGTGGCCGAACTGCGCGAAGTGCTGCAGCTGGTGCAGGCGCTGGGCGTGCCGGAAAGCGCGTACTGCCTGAACTTCTCCATTGCGCGCGGCCTGGACTACTACACCGGCACTGTCTACGAGACCACGCTGACCGACCACCCGCAGATCGGTTCGATCTGCTCGGGCGGCCGTTACGAAGACCTGGCCAGCCACTACAGCAAGTCGAAGCTGCCGGGCGTGGGTATCTCCATCGGCCTGTCGCGCCTGTTCTGGCAGCTGCGCGAGGCGGGTCTGATCGACGGCATCGAGGCCAGCAGCGTGCAGGCGCTGGTGGCGCTGATGGACGAGCAGGGCATGCCGCAGTCGCTGGACATCGCGCGCCGCCTGCGTGCCGGTGGCATCAACACCGAAGTGCAGATGGAGCCGAAGAAGATCGGCAAGCAGTTCCAGTACGCAGCCAAGGCCGGCATCCGCTTCGTGGTGCTGGCCGGTGAGGACGAGCTGGCGCGCGGCGTGGTGGCGGTGAAGGACCTGTTGCGCGAGCAGCAGTTCGAAGTCTCCCGCGACGAGCTGGCCAGCACCCTGCAGGTGGAGCTGGAGCAGTCCAAGGCGATGGCGTGATGCGGGCCGTCGCAGGGGCGTTGGAGAACATCAAGCCCCTGCCGAGCCGGCAGGGCAGCCTGTTCGGGGAGTGCCTGCGGCGCGGAGCGCTGCACGCGGAGGTGCGCTGCCTGCCCTGAGTCGGGCCAGGTTGGTGATTTGAACGTAGAGCGCCCACCCTTGGTGGGCGTTTTGCGTTTCCGCGATCCGGTGCAGGGGCCAGATCCGTTTTCCAAAGGCAAACGGATCTGACCCCATGAGCCCCCGAGTTGACGCACTGCGCAAGAATGCGCTAATGTACTAACGCGCTATTACATTGATGCATGGAAACGACTCCGTGAAAGCCCGCCCCGAGATTGCCGCCAAAGACCCGAAGGCCGACCTGGAAGCCCTGGCCCTGGCCTTTGCCGCCCTGTGCGAGCCGGACCAAGTCGAAGCTTTCCTGCGTGACTTGTGCACCCCGGCCGAGCTGGAAGCCATGGCTGACCGCTGGAAGGTGGTGCCGCTGTTGCAGCTGGGCGTGCCCTATCGCGAGATCCACGAGCGCACCGGCGTCAGCGTGACCACCACCGGACGGGTGGCACGCACGCTCGAGCATGGCCATCGAGGCTATGCCGCCGCTATCGACCGCCTTGCTCTGCGCTGATCCGCGCCCCGTTCCGAACTTCGAGACCTCCCCCATGAGTGCAACCCAGGCAGCGCCGGCACGAGACCGGTTGCGTATCGCCATCCAGAAGAGTGGCCGGCTGGCCGAACCCGCCCGCAACCTGCTCAGCGCCTGTGGCCTGAGCTGGCGCGAGAGCCGCGACAAGCTGTTCTGCTACGGCGAATCGCTGCCGGTGGACCTGCTGCTGGTGCGCGACGACGACATCCCCGGCCTGATCGCCGACGGCGTCTGCGACCTCGGCATCGTCGGCCGTAACGAACTGGATGAGCAGGCCGCAGCGCGTCGCCAGATCGGCCTGCCTGACGCCTACCAGGCGCTGCGCGGGCTGGGCTTCGGCCAGTGCCGCCTGATGCTGGCGGTGCCCGAGGAGTGGCAATGGCAGGGTCCGGCGCAGCTGGCCGGCACCCGCATCGCCACCAGCTACCCTTCCATCCTCAAGCAGTGGCTGGCCGGGCAGGGCGTGGACGCACAGGTGGTCGAACTGTCCGGTTCGGTGGAAATCGCCCCGCGCCTGGGTACCGCCGACCTGATCTGCGATCTGGTGTCCAGCGGCGCCACGCTGCGCGCCAACCAGTTGACCCCGGTGCACAACCTGCTCGACAGCGAGGCGGTGCTGGCCGGTGCGGTGCGCGTGCCGGATGATGCACGTGCATCGTTGCGCGCGATGCTGCTGCGCCGCCTCGACGGCGTGGTGCAGCGCCAGGACCGCAAGCTGCTGATGTTCCGTGCCAGCGAGGATCGCGTCGACGCACTGGCGCAGCTGCTGGCCGATGCCGAGCCGCTGGTGCGGTTGCCGGCCGATGGCGGTGCGCTGCGCCTGCAGACCATGTGTCCCGGCCCGCTGAGCTGGCAGCGCATGGAGGAACTCGAGCGCGCGGGTGCGCAGGGCCTGATGGTACTGAGCGTGGAGCGGTCGCTGGCATGAACCGTCTGATCTGGTCCCGACTTGATGAGGCCGCGCGCAGTGCGGCACTGACCCGCCCGGTGCAGACCGTGGCGCAGCAGACCCGCGATGCCGTGGCCGCCCTGATCGCGCAGGTGCGCACGCGGGGTGACGACGCGCTACGTGCGATTACTGCGCGTTTCGATGGTGTCGAGCTGGCCTCGTTTGAAGTGTCCGAAGCCGAATTCGCCGCTGCCGAAGCCGCCGTGCCCGCCGAACTGCGCCAGGCGATGGTGGACGCCGCCGAACGCATCGCGCGCTTCCACGCCGCTGGCATGGGCAAAGGCTATGCGGTGGAAACCGCGCCGGGCGTGGTCTGCGAACGCATGCTGCGCCCGATCGGCCGGGTGGGTCTGTACGTACCGGCCGGCAGCGCGCCGCTGCCGTCCACCGCGTTGATGCTGGGCGTTCCGGCGCAGCTGGCCGGTTGCCCGCAGGTCGTGCTGTGCACGCCGCCGCGCGCCGACGGCAGCGCCGATCCGGCGGTGCTGGTAGCCGCCCGCCTGACCGGCGTGCAGCGCGTGTTCAAGCTGGGTGGTGCGCAGGCGATCGCGGCGATGGCCTATGGCACTGCCAGCATTCCGGCCTGCGACAAGCTTTTTGGCCCCGGCAACAGCTTCGTCACCGAAGCCAAGCAGCAGGTGGCGCAGGAGGGCGCAGCGGCCATCGACATGCCGGCCGGGCCCTCGGAAGTGCTGGTCGTTGCCGATGCCGGTGCCAATCCAGCGTTCGTTGCCGCCGACCTGCTGTCGCAGGCCGAGCATGGCCCCGATTCGCAGGTGCTGCTGCTGACCGACGATGCCGTGATGCTGGCGGCGGTCGAGGCTGAGGTGGAGCGCCAGGTGGCCCTGCTGCCACGCCAGCAGATCGCGCGCCAGGCGCTGTCGGCGTCGCGCCTGATCCAGGTCGATTCGCTGGACGAGGCCTTCGCGATCAGCAACCGCTATGCGCCCGAGCACCTGATCCTGGCATTGCGCGAGCCGCGCGACTGGCTGGACCAGGTGCAGGCCGCCGGCTCGGTGTTCCTCGGCGACTACACGCCCGAAGCACTGGGCGACTACTGCAGCGGCACCAACCACGTACTGCCAACCGCGGGTGCCGCGCGTGCCTATAGCGGTGTCAGCGTGGCCAGCTTCCAGAACCTGATCAGCGTGCAGAGCGCCAGCGCTGCCGGCCTGGCGGCGATCGGCGGCTGCGCGCGCATCATCGCCAGTGCCGAAGGCCTGGATGCGCACGAGCGTGCGGTCGCAGTGCGCATGGAGGCGGCGGCATGAGTGCGGCGATCGATGATGTGCTGGCCCTGGTGCGCCCGGACCTGCAGGCCTTCGCCGGCTACAGTTCGGCGCGCAGCGCGGCGGTGCAGGGGGAGGTCTGGTTGAACGCAAACGAGTCGGCCTGGCCCAATCCGGCGGATGCTGCAGGCAGCAGCCGGCGCTATCCGGAACCGCAGCCGTTGGCGCTGCGCGAAGGCTTGGCCGCGCTGTACGGCGTGACGCCGCAGCAGCTGCTGATCGGCCGCGGCAGCGACGAAGCCATCGATCTGCTGGTGCGTGCCCTGTGCGTGCCGGGCCGCGATGGCGTGCTGGTCACGCCGCCGGTGTTCGGCATGTACGCGGTCTGCGCACGCCTGCAGGGTGCCGCACTGATTGAAGTACCTCTGGTGGACAGCGAAGACGGCCTGCGCGCCGATCTGGATCCTGTGATCGATACGGCCAAGTCGCGCAACGCCAAGCTGGTGTTCCTGTGCGCACCGTCCAACCCGGCCGGCAGTGACATCGGCCTGGCCGATATCGAGCGGGTGGCCACTGCTCTGCGCGGGCAGGCTCTGGTGGTGGTAGACGAGGCTTACGTCGAGTACGCGCAACGCCCGTCGGCGACCACGCTGCTGGCTGCGCACGCCAACCTGGCGGTACTGCGCACGCTGTCGAAGGCGCACGCACTCGCGGCCGCCCGTATTGGCAGCCTGATCGCTGCCCCGGAACTGATTGCCGTGCTGCGCCGCTGCCAGGCGCCGTACCCGGTACCGACGCCGTGCGCCGAGCTGGCCGCGCAGGCGTTGCAGCCGGCCGCGCTGGCACGCACCGCCGAGCGCGTGGCCACGGTGATCGCCGAGCGCGGGCGCCTGTCCGCGGCGCTGCCAGGCCTGCCCGGCGTTCGTCGCGTGTACCGCTCGTCCGGCAACTACCTGCTGGTCCGCTTCACCGATGCGCAGGCAGCGTTCGATACGCTGCTGGCGGCCGGCGTGGTCGTGCGTGACCAGCGCGCCGCGCCGCAGCTGGGTGATGCGCTGCGCATCAGCATCGGCAGCCCCGAAGAGAATGACCGCGTGCTTGCGGCCCTGTCGGCGCGGAGGGCCGCCGCATGACCCCGATCCTGTTCATCGACCGCGACGGCACCCTCATCGAGGAGCCGTCCGATTTCCAGATCGACGCCTACGAGAAGCTGCGCTTCGTGCCGCAGGTGATCCCGGCGCTGCTGAAGCTGCGGGATGCCGGATACCAGTTCGTGATCGTCACCAACCAGGATGGCCTGGGCAGTGACAGCTACCCGCGCGCCAGCTTCGATGGCCCCAACGACCTGATGCTGCAGATCTTCGAGAGCCAGGGCATCACCTTCCGTGACGTGCTGATCGACTGCAGCTGGCCGCAGGACAATGCGCCGACCCGCAAGCCGGGCATCGGCCTGATGACTGCCTACCTGCAGGACCGCAGCATCGACTGGGCGCGCTCGGGCATGGTTGGTGACCGCATCACCGACCTGCAGTTCGCCGACAATCTCAACATCCGTGGCTTCCAGCTGCGTACCGAGCAGTTTGGTGGCGAGTGGGACTGGCCCGGCATCGCCCATGCGCTGGCCGATGCGCCGCGTACTGCCGTGGTCCAGCGCAACACCAAGGAAACGAAGATCCGCGTCGAACTGGATCTGGACCGTGCCGGCGATGCGCACATTTCCACTGGCCTGCCGTTCTTCGACCACATGCTGGAACAGATCGGCAAGCACGGTGGCTTCGCGCTGGACATCCAGGCCGAGGGCGACCTGCACATCGACGAGCACCACACCATCGAGGACACCGGGCTGGCGCTGGGTCGGGCCCTGCGCGAGGCGCTGGGCGACAAGCGCGGCATCGGCCGCTACGGCTTCACCCTGCCGATGGACGAGACCCTGGCCAGCGCTGCGCTGGACTTCAGCGGCCGCCCGTACTTCGTGTTCGAAGGCGAGTTCAAGCGCGAGCGGGTGGGCGACATGCCGACCGAGCTGGTGCCGCACTTCTTCCGGTCACTGTGCGATGCCAGCGGCCTGAACCTCAACCTCCAGGTGCGCGGCGACAACGACCACCACAAGGTCGAGGCCTGCTTCAAGGCACTGGCGCGCGCGCTGCGCCCGGCATTGGCCCGCCAGGGCACGGCCCTGCCGAGCACCAAGGGGGCGCTGTGAGCGACGTTGCGCTGATCGACGCCGGCGGTGCCAACCTGGGCTCGGTGCGCTACGCATTGGAGCGCCTGGGCGCGACGGTGCGGCTGGTGCGCGACGCCGACGGTCTGGTCGGTGCGCAGCGGGTGATCCTGCCTGGCGTGGGCGCCGCCGGTCCCGGCATGCAGCGCCTGCACGCGCAGGGCCTGGTGGAACCGCTGCGGCGACTGGAGGTGCCGCTGATGGGCATCTGCCTGGGCATGCAACTGCTGTTCGAGCGCTCCGAGGAGGCCGGCGTCGAGGCACTGGGCTTGATTCCCGGCGTGGTGCGCAAGCTGGTGCCCGCTTGTGGCATCCGCGTGCCGCACATGGGCTGGAACCGCCTGCTGCCGCTGCGCGAATCGCTGCTGCTGCGGGGTGTGCCGGAGCGCGCCAGCGCCTACTTCGTACACAGCTATGCGGCGCCGCTCAATACCCACACCGTCGCCGCCTGTGACCACGGCGGCCTGTTCACCGCCGTGGTCGAGCAGGGGCGTTACTACGGCGCGCAGTTCCATCCCGAGCGCTCCGGCGAGACCGGCTCGCTGATGCTGCGCAACTTCCTCGAGGGCACTGCTGCATGAGTTTCATCGTCTACCCCGCGCTGGATATCCGCGATGGCCGCGTGGTGCGGCTGCGCCAGGGCGACTACGCGCAGGAAACCTCATATGGCGACGATCCGCTGCCGCGCGCGCACGCCTTCGCCGCACAGGGCGCGCAATGGATGCATCTGGTCGACCTGGACGCCGCACGCGCCGGTGGCTACACGCTGGCACCGCTGCTGTCGTCGATCCGCGCGCAGACCACGCTGCAGGTGCAGACCGGTGGTGGCGTGCGTGGCCGTGACGATGTGGCGCGCATCCTCGATGCCGGCGCCGGCCGCGTGGTGGTGGGTTCGCTGGCAGTCCGTCGCCCCGACGAAGTGGTCGGCTGGCTGGAGGAGTTCGGCGCCGGGCGCATCACCATTGCGCTGGATGCCCGCCAGGATGCCCAGGGCCAATGGCAGCTGCCGGTGCACGGCTGGACCGAGAATGCCGGCGTGACCCTGGA
Organism: Stenotrophomonas sp. SMYL41; assembly: GCF_036319965.1. Classification (NCBI taxonomy): domain Bacteria; kingdom Pseudomonadati; phylum Pseudomonadota; class Gammaproteobacteria; order Lysobacterales; family Lysobacteraceae; genus Stenotrophomonas; species Stenotrophomonas sp. SMYL41. The sequence goes on from NZ_JAWIRX010000011.1 coordinate 146,624, forward strand.
TGACCTGGCCCAGCGTTATGCGCGTGCCGGCATGCGCCACCTGTTGTGCACTGACATCGCCCGCGACGGCATGCTGGCCGGGCCCAACATCAGCCTCTATCAGCACCTGTCGGCGCTGCTGCCGGGCGTGGCGGTGCAGGCCTCCGGTGGCATCCGTGACGTGGCCGATGTGGCCGAGGCGCGTGCTGCCGGCTGCGGCGGTGCCATCCTCGGCAAGGCCCTGCTGGAGCAGCGCATGGACCTGGGCGAGGCGCTGGCATGTTGAGCCGCCGCATCATTCCGTGCCTGGACGTGCGCGATGGCCGCGTGGTCAAGGGCGTGCGCTTCCGCGATCACGTCGACATGGGCGACATCGCCGAGCTGGCGCAGCGCTACCGCGACCAGGGCGCCGACGAGCTGGTGTTCTATGACATCGGCGCCAGTCCCGAGGCGCGGTCGGTTGATGTTGCGTGGATCGAGCGTATCGCGCGCCTGATCGATATTCCGTTCTGCGTGGCCGGTGGCATCGACAGCGTGGAGACCGCGCGTCGCGTGCTGTTCGCCGGTGCCGACAAGGTGTCGATCAACTCGCCGGCGCTGGGCCGCCCGGAGCTGATCACCGAGCTGGCAGATGAGTTCGGCGTGCAGTGCGTGGTGGTGGGTGTGGACTCGGTACGCGAAGCGGACGGCCAGTGGCGGGTACGCCGTTTCAGTGGCGACCCGGACAAGACCCAGGCGGTACCGCTGCGGACCCTGGACTGGATCGTCGAAGCGCAGCGGCGTGGCGCTGGCGAGATCGTGCTGAACTGCATGGACAGCGACGGTGTGCGCCGTGGCTACGATGTCGCGCAGCTGCAGCAGGCGCGCGCGCTGTGCCAGGTGCCGCTGATCGCTTCCGGCGGTGCCGGTGCGATGGAGCACTTCGCCGAAGCCTTCGACCAGGCCGACGTCGACGGCGCGCTGGCGGCCAGTGTGTTCCACAGCGGCGCCATCGCCATTGCGGAATTGAAGCGCTACCTGCGCGGACAGCAGATCGAGGTGCGGGATGTCTATTGACGTGAGGCCATCGCTGGATGCGCTGCAGGCGCTGGACTGGGGCAAGGGCGACGGCCTGCTGCCGGCCGTCGTGCAGGATGCCGACACCCTGCAGGTGCTGATGCTGGGCTATGTCAGCGCCGAATCGCTGGCTGCCACGCTGGCCATCGGCCATATGACCTTCTTCAGCCGCAGCAAGCAGCGGTTGTGGACCAAGGGCGAGCAGTCCGGCAACGTGCTGGTGGTGCAGTCGATCCGTGTCGATTGCGATGCCGATACGCTGCTGGTGCTGGCACGCCCGGCCGGGCCAACCTGCCACACTGGTGCCGAGAGCTGTTTCGACCAGGCACCGAAGGACTTCCTCGGTGGGCTGGGCCAGCTCGTGGCGATGCGCGAGGCGCAGCGCCCGCCGGGCAGCTACACGACCAGCCTGTTCGAGGGCGGCATCCGCCGCATCGCGCAGAAGGTGGGCGAGGAGGGTGTGGAGACCGCATTGGCGGCGGTGGCGCAGGACGACGAGGCGCTGCTGGGCGAGGCCTCGGACCTGCTCTACCACCTGCTGGTGCTGCTGCGCGCGCGCGGGCTGTCGCTGGATGATGCGCGGGCGGCGCTGGAAAAACGCCATCGTTGAGGAGGGCGTGCGGACCAACGGTCCGCACCCACCTTTGCAATGCAGCCGAGCATGGCTCGGCTCTACAATAGGGGGTCTTCTTCTTTCCCGGACCGCCCATGAAACTGCCTGCCGCCTGGCTGTGCTGCCTGTTGCTGACCTCGCCGGCCTGGGCCGCGGACACCGTGGTCAGCGGCAAGGTTTATCTGGAGCGCGACGGCAGGCCTGGGCGCGGTGCGACCGATCCGGGCCTGGCCGGGGTGCAGGTGTCCAACGGCGAGGCCATCGTCAAGACCGCCGCCGACGGCAGCTACAGCCTGCCGGTGCGCGACGGCCAGACCGTGTTCGTGATCAAGCCCGATGCGTATTCGTTCCTGAAGGCGACCGACGGTCTGCCCTCGTTCTGGCGCCACTACCGCCCGAACGGCTCGCCGGCGCTGAAGTACGGCGGCATCGCCGCCACCAGCGATGCCACCCGCAACTGGGATTTCGCGCTGCAGGCGGATCGCCATGACAGCCGCCGTGGTTTCCAGATGCTGGTATTCACCGATTCGCAGACCGCCAGCCTGAAGGACATCGGCTACTACCAGCAGTCGATCGTGGCGCCGCTGGTCGGCCAGACCAGGGCGCGCATGGGCACCACCCTGGGTGACATCGTCAACGACGACCTGGCCCTGTATCCGGCCATCAACAAGGTCACCACCGAACTTGGCGTGCCGTGGTTCCATGTGCCGGGCAACCACGACCTCGACTTCGATGCCGTCAGCGATGAGCATTCGCTGGACAGCTGGCGCAACATCTACGGCCCGGACACCTACGCGGTGGAAGAGGGCGGTGCCAGTTTCGTCTTCCTGGACGATGTGGTGTACGACCCCAAGGCCAAGCCGAAGTACATCGGCGGCCTGCGCGAAGACCAGTTCGCTTTCCTTGCCGGCTACCTGAAGGGCCTGCACAAGGACCGCTTGCTGGTGCTGGGCATGCACATCCCGCTGTTCGATGCCGCGCCGGGGCGCGAGACCTTCCGCCACGCCGACCGCCAGCGCCTGTTCGACCTGCTGAAGGACTTCCGCAACGTGCTGGTGCTCAGCGGCCACAGCCACACCCAGCAGCACGTCTACCACGGCAAGGCTGAGGGTTGGAACGGCGACAAGCCGCTGCACGAATACAACGTCGGTGCCAATTGCGGTGCGTTCTGGTCGGGGGTGAAGAATGCCGCTGGCGTGCCGGACAGCACCATGAGCGACGGCACGCCGAAGGGCTATGCATTGCTCGACGTGGCCGGCAACGGCAGCTATCGCCTGCAATACCGGGTGGCCGGCAAGCCGGCCAGCGAGCAGATCGGCCTGCATGCGCCGAAGGTGCTGCGCCAGGGCGCCTATCCAGCGTGGGGCGTCTATGCCAACGTCTACATGGGTGAGGACGCCAGCGTCGTCGAGTACCGCGTCGATGGCGGCGCCTGGCAGCCGATGAAGCAGGTCAGCCAGCCCGATCCGCGACTGATGGTTGAGAACGTGGCCGACGACCTGGCCAACAGCCTGCGTGGCTACGACCGTTCCCCGGAGGCCACTGCGTCGCCGCACCTGTGGCGCGGTGCGCTGCCGACCGATCTGGCAGTGGGCAGCCACAAGGTCGAGGTACGCTCCACCCAGCCTGATGGTGCCGTGTTCACCGCCACCACCAGCTACAGCCTGCAGGCTGCCCAGCCCTGACACCCGCATCACTGCTCCAGCGAAAGGACCCCGCATGGATATCCGCTTCATGGCCGGCACCACGCCGGTGACCCTCAGCCGCCACTGGTTCACCGGCGCGATGCTGCTGCAGAGCGCCACCGAGAAGGTCTGGGTGCAGCACCCGCTGCATCCGGGCACCCACTTCTCGTTCTCGCTGGTACAGTCGTGGCTGCGGCAGATCGCCGGCCACGAGGTGCTGGTCGAGCGCACGCGGCCCCTGTTGTTCGCCGGCTTCCGCCCGCAGCGCCTGCGCGTGCTGGTGGATGGGGTGCAGGTGGCCGAACAGGAAGGCATGTAGGCCAACCTGAACCACCGGCGCGCTAGGCAAAGCCGCCCCGATGCCTGAGAATCGGGGCGATTCAATCGATCCAAGCAGGCCAGCGTGACCATCGCAGCAGCGTCTCCGGTTTCCACCGACTCCGCCCGCGGCGGTCTTCCGCGCCGCCTCGTTGTCGCCGATGTCGGCGGCACCTTTGCCCGTCTGGCCTTGGCTGAGACCCAGCCCGGCCAGGCGCCGCTGCTGGGCAGCCATCGCACCTATGCCTGTGCCGAGCATTCCAGCCTGGCCGCGATCCTGGCCGATTTCACCGCTGGTCTCGGCCAATCGGTGCAGACCGCAGTGGTGGCCATCGCCGGCCTGCTCGATGGCGATGTGCTGATCAACTCGAACCTGCCGTGGACGGTTTCGCTGTCGGCCACCCGCGCGCAGTCCGGGCTGCACGAGCTGCAGCTGATCAATGATTTCGAAGCGGTGGCGCTGGCTATCCCGTACCTGCAGCCGGAAACCCTGGTGCCGCTGAACGGCGACGCCGATCCGGCGCAGGCGTTCCCGGCGCTGGTGCTGGGTGCAGGTACCGGCCTGGGTGCCGCGCTGCGTTTTGCCGATGGCGAGCGCCCGGTGCTGGCCAGCGAGATCGGCCATGCCGCGCTCGGCGCTGGCAACGCGCTGGAGCTGCAGGTGCTGGGCAAACTGCTGCAGCGTTGGCCGCACGTGGACAACGAACGCGTGCTGTCCGGCAGCGGTCTGATGAATCTCTATCCGTGCCTGTGCGAACTGCGCGGCGTTACCCCGGTGTGGACCAGCACCGAGGCGCTGATCGGTGCCGCACGTAGCGGCGAGGATGCACTGGCAGTGGAAACGCTGCAGGTCTTCTGTGCCTGGCTGGGCAGCCTGGCGGGCGACGCAGCGATCGCCGTCGGTGCGCGCTCGGTATACCTGGCCGGTGGCATTTCCGCGCATGTGCAGGATTTCCTGGCCGATGGCCGCTTCCGTGAGCGCTTCCTCAACAAGGGCGTGCTGACCGAGGTGCTGCGCCAGGTACCGGTGTGGCGGGTGGAGCATGGCCAGCTGGGCGTGCTCGGCGCAGCGGTCTGGCACGCCGCACGGCAGCCCACGCACGACTGATCGGCAGGGCCGGCATCGGGCCGGCCGTGCATTGCAGACTGGGAGGGGAAGATGGTGGATCGCAGGCAGTTCCTGCAGGCCGGTGCACTGGCCGCGGGCATGGCGGCGTTGCCGGGCGTGCAGGCGCGCATGCACGGCGGGGCCAAGGTGGTTTCGACCTGGGACTTCGGCGTGCCGGCCAACCAGGCTGCATGGAAGGTGCTGGCGCAGGGCGGCAGCGCGCTGGATGCGGTGGAAGCAGGCGCACGCTGGGCCGAGAGCGAGCTGTGCAACCCCACCGTCGGCCATTGCGGCAACCCGGATCGCGCCGGCGTGCTGAGCCTGGACGCGAGCATCATGGACGGCGATGGCCGTTGCGGTGCAGTGGCCGCGCTGGTCGACATCCTGCATCCGGTGTCGGTGGCCCGCAAAGTGATGGAGAACAGCCCGCACGTGCTGCTGGTGGGCGAGGGCGCGCAGCAGTTCGCGGTGCAGCAGGGTTTCGAGCGCAAGCACCTGCTGACGCCGCAGGCCGAAGCGGCCTGGCGCGAGTGGCTGAAGACCGAGAAGTACCAGCCGCAGATCAACGCCGAGCGCCGTGGTATTCCCGGCAACAGTGACAACCACGACACCATCGGCATGCTGGCACTGGATGCCAAGGGCCATCTGGCCGGTGCCTGCACCACCAGCGGCATGGCGTGGAAACTGCACGGTCGCGTTGGCGACAGTCCGATCATCGGTGCCGGCCTGTACGTCGACAACGAAGTCGGCGCAGCCACTGCCTCGGGCGTGGGCGAGGAGATGATCCGCAACGCCGCCTCGTTCCTGGTGGTCGAGCTGATGCGGCAGGGGCGCTCGCCGGCGCAGGCCTGCCGCGAAGCGATCGACCGCGTGGTGCGCAAGCGCCCGGAAGCGAGCAAAACGCTGCAGGTGTGCTTCCTGGCCATGAACAAGCAGGGCGAGGTGGGCGCCTATGCGCTGCATCGTGGCTTCGTCTACGCGGTGTGCGATGCGCAGCGCCAGGATGACCTGCGTGATTCGCCGTCGATCTACACGAGCACCCAGGCGTGAGCACGCGGCTCGCTCTGGAAATCGCCAGCAACTCGCTGGCCTCGGCGCTGGCCGCGCAGGCTGGCGGCGCCGACCGCATCGAGCTGTTCGACAACCTGGCCGAGGGCGGCACCACGCCGTCGTTCGCCAGCATCGCGATTGCCCGCGAACGCCTGTCGATCCCGCTGTTCGTGCTGGTGCGGCCACGCCCGGGCGACTTCCACTACGACGCGCTGGAAACCGAGCTGATGCTGCGTGACATCGCGCAGTGCCGCGCGCTGGGCTGCGATGGCGTGGTGATCGGTGCACTGGATGTGCAGGGCAGCATCGACCTGGTGCTGTGCCGTGAACTGGTGCAGGCTGCCGGGCCACTGCAGGTGACCTTCCACCGTGCCTTCGACGCTGCCCGCGATCTGCCGGCGGCGCTGGAGCAGGTGATCGGGCTGGGCTGCCAGCGCGTGCTGACCTCGGGCGGCCAGGCCAGTGCCGAGGCCGGTGCCGATGTGCTGGCGGGCCTGGTCACACAAGCGGCGGGCCGCATCAGTGTGATGGCCGGTGCCGGGCTGGGCCCGGCCAATATCGCAGCCGTGGCACGACGGAGCGGCTGTACTGAACTGCACGCTTCCGCCAAGGGCCTGCGGCGCTCGGCGATGCAGTTCCAGAACCCGGCGCTGCGCGGACTGGACCCGGACTGGAGCCAGACCGCCACTGCCACCGTAGCCGCGCTGCGGCAGGCGCTGGACGCCTGATCGCAAGTCCGGGGTCGGAGCCCTTCTGCGAATGGATCCGACCCTACGCTGGCCCGCCACGGACAAAACCGTTCCGCGCGCGTTTGTCGCAATCGTGTCACCACTTCGTGCGCCGTTCTCTCAGCGATGTCTCGCAAGCCTTTGATTGTCATGGCGGCGAGCAACCAATGACGGCACTACGCTTTGTGTTGCTGCGCCGCCGCATGCCGGGCGTGGTTCAGCTGTGCTTTAGTTTGGATCGATCCACAGGGGAGGGTGTCGGGACGGTCTTGAACCGCTCCAGGTGCCCTGATCAGCCGTAGAGCCGCGCCACCATCCGTCCGTGCGTCCACACTTTCGAAGAGCAACCACCCATGGCTCAGATCGTCCGCAAGCGTCGTCACCTGCTGTCCCAGGCCCTGGTCCTGGCCCTGTTGCCCCTGGCCGCCAGTGCGCAGGAGACCGCCAGTTCGTCCACCAAGGATCTCGACGCGGTCACCGTCACCGGCTCGCGCATCAAGCGCGCCAGCGTCGAAGGCCCGGCGCCGGTCAACGTGATCACCGCCGCGCAGATCCAGAAGGAAGGCTTTGTCAGCGTGTACGACGCGCTGAAGACCCTCACCGAGGCCACCGGCACTGTTGAAGCCGCCTCGCAGTGGGGCTCGCACACGCCCAATGCCAGCGGCCTGAACCTGCGCGGGATGGGCCCGAACCGCTCGCTGCTGCTGGTCAACGGCCGCCGCGTGGCGGACTACCCGCTGCCCTACGGCGGCGAAACCAACTTCTCCAACTACGGCAACATTCCCGCTGCCGCAGTCGAGCGCATCGAAGTACTGACCGGTGGCGCCTCGGCCATCTATGGCTCGGATGCGATCGCCGGCGTGGTCAACGTCATCCTGAAGACCAACTACGACGGCGACGAAGTGCGCGTGCGCGGCGGCACGTCCACCGAAGGCGGCCGTGATACCTGGGACCTGTCCTGGGCCGGTGGCAAGACCGGCGACAACTGGAGCGTGACCTATGCGCTGCAGTACACCAAGCGCGATCCGCTGTTCGGGCGTGATCGCCCGCAGATGGACGATGCCGACGACGCGCCGTACCCGTCCTGGAACATGGAACAGCGCAAGGTCGGATTCCGCCCGACGTCCGGCCTGGCGCTGATCGACCCGACCACCGGCCAGCGCCTGGCCCCGCCCACCGGCACCTGCGAGAAGTTCGATGGCGAGTACTACACCGCCGATCGACTGGTCTACAACTACGCCGCCAACACCATCACCAACACTGGCCGCCTGTGCGGCATGAGCGCCGACTACGCCAACTGGCTGCTCACCGGTGGTGCCGAGAACGTGTCCGGCAACCTGTATGCCACCTTCGATTTCAGCAACGACCTGCAGGCCTGGACCAACCTGGCGGTGTACCGCTCCGAAGCCATCTGGGGCACCAATCCGCCCAGCGTGTCGCTGATCGACGATGACAACGGCTACTACTGGGATGCCAACCGCAACCGGCCGATCCTCGGCGTGCGCCAGTTCACGCCGAACGAAGTGGGCGGCCTGGATACGCTGCGTAACACCAACCGCGAACTGTCCTGGGACTGGAGTGCGGGCCTGCGTGGCCGCCTGGCCGACCGCTTCGACTGGAGCGCTACGGTGGGCCGTTCCTACTACCGCGTGGAAGAACGGCAGAACGTGGTCGACAAGCAGAAGTCGTATGACTACTTCCTCGGCCCACGACTGGGCACTACCGCCGACGGCGAGGCGATCTACGCCCTGAACGAATCGCGCTGGTGGAACCCGCTGACGCCGGACCAGTACTGGCAGATGGGCACGGTGGCGAAGAACCGTGCGTCCTCATGGGTCAACCAGGCTTCGGCGGATATCACCGGCGAGCTGTTCCAGGGCTGGGCCGGCCCGATTTCGTTTGCGGCGGTGGCCGAGGTTGCGCAACAGGGCTATCACCTCAGTCCCGACCCACGTGCCGGCATCGACTTCGACCTGCAGAACGTCGACCGCGGTGGCGGCGAGCGCACCCGCTATTCGGCCGGCGTCGAGTTCAAGATCCCGCTGCTGGAGAGCGTGACCGCCACTGCGGCAGCGCGCTACGACCGCTATGGCAACTACAAGGCCGACGACAGCAGCGAAGCGCTGGACATCGGCAGCCAGAAGGAAACCACCTGGAATGTCGGCCTGGAGTGGCGCCCGGTGGAATCGCTGCTGGTACGTGGCTCCTATGCCACCAGCTTCCATGCGCCGGACATGCACTACCTGCTGGGCCAACCGAGCAGTTCGGAAGTGCAGACCTATGACCGCCTGCGCTGCATCCAGAGCGGCGCCTACCTGGTCAACAACTGTGGCGTGGGCAACACCGACGTCTGGTACACGTTCGACGTGAACCGGCGTGGCACGCCACTGCTGCGCTCGGAGACCGGCGATTCGTGGACGGTCGGCTTCGTCTGGGACGTGATGCCCAACCTGTCGGTCAGCGCGGACTACTGGGCGATCAAACTGGAAGACATGATCGTCGACGTCGGCGCCGACGAGGTGCTGGCCAGCGAAGCGGGCTGCCTGACCGGCAGGAACATGGACGGTACGCCATGGGCCAACCCGGCCGGTGGCGAGTACTGCGCCGGCATCCTGGCCCGCGTGAACCGTGACAGCAACGGTCGCCTGGTATCGATCGAGCGCGGCCCGTTCAACCTGGCCAGCCGCGAGGTGCGCGGCATCGACCTGACCGCGCGCTATCGCCTGGAGACCGCGCAGTGGGGCAGCTTCCAACTGGGGGTGAACTACACCAACCAGATCTCGACCAAGGAACAGCGCTACGCCAACGATCCGAACCCGGAACGCCGCGATCGCGACCTGCGCAGCAAGCTGCGTGCGAGCCTGGCCTGGCAGCGTGGCAACTGGAATGCCAACGTCTATGCCGATCGCATCGGTTCGGTGCCGGGCGTGCGCTACCACTGGGGTACCGACCGCCTGGACAACCCCGGCGGCTGCCTGCCGTTCGCCGATGGCTACGTGCCCAGTGACAGCCCGTCGCTGAACTGCCTTGAGCCGGCGACGCGCCCGGACGGCTCGCCGAATCCGAATCCCAACGCCGGCCAGCAGACGGCGCGTTACTACGGGCGGGTCGGGCCGTTCATCACCTGGAACTTCAACGTGGGCTACCAGCTGACCGAGCACGCCAAGGTCAATGTCTACGTCAACAACGTGTTCAATTCGGCCAGCTGGAACCACAAGGACCCGTACAAGCTGGACTACGATTTCGCCCCGACCCGCCTGCTCGGTGCGGTCGGCCGGGAATTCGCGCTGGAGTACGTGTTCACCTTCTGACGGGCCCATCTTCGTCGGAAGATCCACGCCATGCGTGGATGCGGAAACTGAACACCCGGGGCGGTGACCTCTTCAGGCATGCGGACAGGCTGGATTTGACCTTCCCACGATGGCAAGGTTTAGCCTGTCCGCATCCAGAAGGAATCCCGGGAATCCGATCATGAGCACGCCCCGCGCCACTGCAATCCCCGCCAGCCCCTCCGCCATCAGCCTGCCCATCGAGGGCATGACCTGCGCCAGCTGCGTCGGCCGTGTCGAGGTGGCGCTGTCCAGGGTTGAGGGCGTGGACAGTGTTTCGGTCAACCTGGCCACCGAACGGGCGGACATCCGTGCGTCGGGTCCGGTCGATCGCGCCGCGCTGATCCAGGCGGTGGAGCGGGTGGGCTACGACGTGCCCGCCGCCACCATCGAGCTGGCGGTGGAAGGCATGACCTGCGCGTCCTGCGTCGGCCGCGTCGAACGTGCACTGTTGGCCGTGCCAGGCGTCAGCCAGGCCAGCGTCAACCTGGCCACCGAGCGTGCCACGGTACGTGGGGTGGCCGCTGTGGATGCGCTGGTCGCCGCGATCGACAAGGCCGGCTATGGCGCACGCGTGATCGAAGCCGGCGTACAGTCCGATGACGAGGCCGCGGAAAAGAAGGATGCCGAGCGCGCCGGGCTGAAGCGCGACCTGATCGTGGCCACCGCGCTGGCACTGCCGGTGTTCGTGCTGGAAATGGGCTCGCACCTGATCCCCGGCATGCACGAATGGGTGATGTCGACGATCGGCATGCAGGCCAGCTGGTACCTGCAGTTCGTGCTGACCGCCCTGGTGCTGGCCATCCCGGGCCGCCGCTTCTACCAGAAGGGGTTCCCGGCGCTGCTGCGGCTTGCGCCGGACATGAATTCACTGGTGGCGGTGGGCACCGCCGCAGCGTTCGGCTATTCGGTGGTAGCGACCTTTGCACCGCGGCTGTTGCCGCCGGGCACGGTGAACGTCTACTACGAAGCAGCGGCGGTGATCGTCGCGCTGATCCTGCTCGGCCGCTTCCTTGAGGCGCGCGCCAAGGGCCGTACCTCAGAGGCGATCAAGCGCCTGGTCAACCTGCAGGCCAAGGTCGCGCATGTGATTCGTGACGGCCGCACGATCGAGATCCCGGTCAACGAGGTGCTGAGTGGCGACCTGGTGGAAGTGCGCCCGGGCGAGCGCGTGCCGGTCGATGGCGAGGTGGTCGAGGGTCGCAGCTACATCGACGAGTCGATGATCAGCGGCGAGCCGATCCCGGTCGAGAAGCAGCCGGGCAGCAGCGTGGTCGGCGGCACCGTCAACCAGAAGGGCGCACTGACAGTGCGCGCGACGGCGGTGGGGGCGCAGACCATGCTGGCGCAGATCATCCGCATGGTCGAACAGGCGCAGGGCTCTAAGCTGCCGATCCAGGCAGTAGTCGACAAGGTCACGCTGTGGTTCGTGCCGGCGGTGATGCTGGCCGCGCTGGCGACCTTCGCCGTCTGGCTGATCTTCGGGCCCTCGCCGGCGTTGAGCTTTGCGCTGGTCAATGCGGTGGCGGTGCTGATCATTGCCTGCCCGTGCGCGATGGGCCTGGCCACGCCGACCTCGATCATGGTCGGTACCGGTCGTGGCGCCGAAATGGGCGTGCTGTTCCGGAAGGGCGAGGCACTGCAGCTGCTGAAGGACGCGCAGGTGGTGGCGGTGGACAAGACCGGCACGCTGACCGAAGGCCGCCCGCGCCTGACCGACTTTGAGATCACGGACGGCTTCGATCGCAACACGGTGCTGGCGGCAGTTGCCGCGGCGGAATCGCGCTCGGAGCATCCCCTCGCCCGCGCGATTGTTGATGCCGCGACGGAGCATGGCATCGCATTGCCGGCCATGGTCGACTTCGAATCCGTCACCGGCATGGGTGTGCGCGCCAGTGTCGAGGGTGCACGCGTGGAGGTCGGTGCCGATCGCTTCATGCGCGACCTGGGCGTGGACATCACTGCATTCGCAGCATTGGCGGCGGAACTTGGCACGCAGGGCAAGTCGCCGATGTACGCGGCCATCGATGGACGCCTGGCCGCGATCATCGCGGTATCCGATCCGATCAAGCCGAGCACGCCGGCGGCGATCGCCGCACTGCATCAGCTGGGCCTGAAGGTGGCGATGATCACCGGTGACAACGCCGGTACCGCGCGGGCGATCGCGCACCAGCTGGGTATCGATGAAGTGGTGGCCGAAGTGCTGCCGGAGGGCAAGGTCGAGGCCGTGCGCCGCCTGAAGGCCACCCATGGCCACGTTGCCTTTGTTGGCGACGGCATCAACGATGCGCCGGCGCTGGCCGAGGCCGATGTCGGCCTGGCCATCGGCACCGGCACCGATATCGCGGTGGAGTCGGCCGATGTGGTGCTGATGTCGGGCAACCTGCAGGGTGTGCCGAATGCCATTGCACTGTCGAAAGCAACGCTGGGCAACATCCGGCAGAACCTGTTCTGGGCGTTCGCCTACAACACCGCGTTGATTCCGGTAGCGGCCGGCGTGCTGTACCCGGTCTGGGGCGTGCTGCTGTCGCCGGTGTTCGCGGCCGGTGCGATGGCGCTGTCCAGCGTGTTCGTACTGGGCAACGCGCTGCGCCTGCGCCGCTTCCAGCCACCGATGGCGGATGCCACCGCCGCGACCCATTGAAGGAGAACCGCATGAATATCGGTGAAGCCTCCAAGGCCTCGAGCGTGTCGGCGAAGATGATCCGCTACTACGAACAGATCGGCTTGATTCCTGCGGCTGATCGCACCGAGTCGGGCTACCGGGCGTACTCGCAGGCGGACATCCACCGCCTACGCTTCATCCGCCGCGCGCGCGATCTCGGCTTCCAGGTCGCCGAGATCACCGATCTGCTGGGCCTGTGGAACGACACCTCGCGGCACAGCGCCGACGTCAAGCACTTGGCCGAACAGCACATCGCCGATCTGGAACAGCGCATCGAGCACATGCGGCAGATGGCCGACACGTTGAAATCGCTGATCAGCTGCTGCGCGGGCGATGAGCGCCCGGAATGCCCAATCCTGCAGCGGTTGGGCCAAGACGATGCGGCCCCGGTGCCGCCCGCTGCCGCGAAGTCCGGTGCGGTGCGGCGGCGCGCGCACAAGTATTGAACCGGCGGGAGATGCACATGAAAAAGCCCGCCCGATACGATTGCATCGGGCGGGCCTTGGTCGTGGACGCGGGCAGGAGGATCAGGCGGTGCGCGGCGGGAAACCGGCATCGTTCACCGCGGCGAACACCTGTTCCTGTGACGCGGTGGTCTGCACCTTGACCAGGCCGGTCGGCGGGTCGGCCACCACGCTCGCGTTCGGATCGATCTGCTGGATCGCGCGGGTCACGCTGCGTGCGCAGCCGCCGCAGGTCATGCCATCGACATGGAATTCCATCTGTAGCTCCTTCGGTGCTCTTGGGGTGGAATCAGTGTGCACCTTCCAACGATGGCAGGGTCAAGCGCCGGGCTGAACGACAGGCAAGGCGCCAACAGAAAACGGCAGCCACCTGTACCAGCGTGGCTGCCGTGGAGGAACGCCCCCGCCAGGGCGGGGCGTGGCGGGCGCCGGTCGTGCCCGGCGTCGCCTCAGAACTTCCAGTTCACGCCGAAATACAGCTGGCGGCCGGCGTACAGGTTGGACAGCAGGCGGGCCTGGCTGTCGTTGCCGATGTAGCTGCGCAGCTCGGACTTGGTGGCGTTCAGCACGGCAGCCGTCACCGTCCAGTCCGGGGTGAGGTTGTAGGCCACGTTCAGGTCAAGCTGGCTGTAGGGCTTGGTGTAGGTGGTCATGCCATTGTTCAGGCCGCCGACCACTTCGCCACGCCGGTTGTACGAAGCACGTGCCAGGAACTTGTCGTTCTCGTAGAACACGGTCACGTTGGCCTGGTTCTTGGCACTGCCGACCAGCGGCGATGAGCCGATTTCCTCGCCGTCCAGCACGATCGAGGCCAGGTTGGTGTCGTTGTAGGTGTAGTTGGCCTGCACACCCAGGCCGAAGTCGAACGTGTACTGGCCATACAGCTCCACGCCCTGCGACACGCCATCGCGGCCGTTGGCCTGGGTCTCGTACTTCTGCACGGTCACCGACTGACCACCGACATTCATCTGCTGGTCGCGCACCACCGGCACGGTGAAGTTGTCCACGTTCTTGCGGAACAGCGAAACACCTGCGACCGCGCCCGGCTTGAAGTACCACTCCAGGCCAAGGTCGAACTGGACCGCCTTGAACGGCTCCAGCGCCTTGTTGCTGCCCGAGCCGTACCAGCCGGGCGTGTCGGTACCGCCGGTGACACGGCGATCATTGGCGTACTCCTCGCTGATGTAACGCAGGCCGCCGGGGTAGGCGATGCTGGTGTAGCTCGGGCGCGCGACCACCTTCGATGCCGCGCCGCGCAGCACCAGGTTGTCGGTGATGTCCCAGGCGATGTTGAAGCTGGGCAGCACGTCGGTATAGGTCTTTTCCAGCGACGACAGCGCGTACACCTTGTCGCGCACCTGCGGGTCAGGGAGGCGGACGAAGCCACCCTGGCAGCGCAGGTTCGGATCGGCGGCCGGATCATCGCAGCTCATCGGTGCGCCGCTGGCGTTGTCGACGAAGTAGTCGTTGAAGCGCTCGACCGAATCGCTGGACTGGGCGAACTGCTTGGTGCGCACCACGCGCACGCCGATGTTGCCGCGCACGCGCTCGGTGCGGAAGTTGGCCTGGAAGTAACCGGAGTAGATCTTCTCGTTGACGTCGTAGACGAAGTCTTCCTCGGTACGGTTGTGCGAGCCGCCGTAGGTCTTGTTCAGGTAATCGATGTAGGCCGGGTAGTTGATGCCCGGGAACACGTTGGCGTTGAACGCACCGGTGATGTTGCTGATCGGGTTGGACAGGAAGAAGCCCGGCTGCGCATCGCCTGCAGTCGGATCGCAACCGGCCTGGTAGCGATTGTTGTCATAGTCGGACGGGTCCAGGCCCGGGCATACCCAGTAGGTATTGCCGGTATTGCGGTGGACCTTGCCATCGCGGTACTTGGCGCCGAACTGGATCGAATCCAGCCAGCCGGCCTCGAACAGCTTGGTGACGTCTGCCTGGAAGTAGTTCTGCTTGACCTCCGTCTGCATCCACGACGAGTCGGTCGAGCCGGTATCGACTTCCGCGACGCCGGCCATCAACTGCTGCTGCAGGTCCGGCGAGAACTGCACCGACGGCGTGCCGGTCAGGTCCCACGCGGTGTACTGGTTGCCGGACTGCCACTGGTTGCCGACCTTGCGACGCGGCTTGGCCGACATGCGGAAGTTCATCGACGGGCCACCTTCGGACCAGGTACGGCCACCGGTGAACGAGGCCTTCCACAACGGGCTGATGTCCCAGTCAATGGTCAGGTCGGCGGTCTGCGAAAGCGCCTTCTCCTTGCTGTATCCGCCAGTCAGCTGGGGGGTGGGGATGGTGCAGTCGTCCGGGCCCCAGCCGCCCGGCTTGAGGCCGGCGGCGGCCGCTTCTTCCTCGCTGCAGTAGTAGGTCTTCCCGGCCAGCTTCTGGTACTGCGCGCCAGTAACGATGCTGCCACTCGGGTCGAAGTCCAGGCCGTTGAGCAGGCGGCCGCCGGCCCAGTTGCCGTCCTGGTTGTATCGGGCCAGGTTCCACTCCGGCACCTTCAGCATGTTCTGCGTGTAGTCGCCCTGCAGTTCGAAGCGGAAGTAGTTGGCCGTCATCGTGACGTTGTCGACTGGCTTGAACTGGAAGGTCAGCTGCCCGCCCTTGCGCTCGCGCTTCTCTTCCTTCACTGCGAAGTTCACCGAGGTCGGCATGAAGAACTCGCTGTAGTTCTTGCCGGCCTGGTTGTTGAAGCCGGACTGGCCCCACCAGTAGTGGATGCCATCCTGTTCGAGCAGATTGCCGTTGGCATCACGGGCCGTGGTGCCGTTGCCGTACCACTGGTAGTCCTCGGTGCTGGCTTCCATGGTGCGGGTGGTGCGGTTCTGCTGGGTCACGCCGACCAGCACGCCGAAGCGCTCATCCTTGCTGTGCCATGAGTACAGCGCCGACACCTGCGGATCGACATCGTGGCTGGTGTCGGAGGTGGTGCCCTCCAGGTTCACGTAGCCGGAGTTGGATTCCATGTCGAGCGGGCGGCGGGTATGCAGGATGACCGTGCCGCCGATGCCGCCTTCGTCGATGCGCGCTTCCGGCGACTTGAACAGCTCGGCGCTGGACAGCATGTTCGACGGCAGCAGGGTGTAGTTGAAGGAACGGGTCGCTTCGTTGTTGGTCTCCGAGGAGGCGACGAAGTTGCCGTTCAACTGGGTCAGGGTCAGGTCCGGCGCAAGGCCGCGCACGCTGACACTCTTGCCCTCACCACCGCTGCGGGTGATGACCACGCCGGGCACGCGCTGCAGCGCGTCGGCGACGTTCTTGTCGGGGAACTTGCCGACATCTTCGGCGGTGATCACTTCGACC
Source organism: Stenotrophomonas sp. SMYL41 (assembly GCF_036319965.1). NCBI lineage: Bacteria > Pseudomonadati > Pseudomonadota > Gammaproteobacteria > Lysobacterales > Lysobacteraceae > Stenotrophomonas > Stenotrophomonas sp. SMYL41. The sequence continues at coordinate 162,925 of NZ_JAWIRX010000011.1, forward strand.
ACTGCGTTGGCATCGCGCTTCTGCTCAAGGCTCTTCTCAATGGCATAGCGGTAGCCGGTGACCTGGACGCTGTCCAGGGTGGTGGCATCCTGCGCGCCGGTGGACGTGGCCTGCTGCGCGGCGGCGCCAGCCGGTATGACGGCGGCGGCCAATGCCAGCGCGATGGCCAGCGACAATGCGTCCTGGCCATGCGTACGTGTTGAATGCTTCATTCCCATCTCTCCCTCTCTCCTGGATTGATCCGGTGACGTGGCACGGACAACTTGAATCGATCTAATTTGAAGTGACTTTGTCGCTGTCGCCATGCAGTGGCAGTAGCACCGCGCGCGTGGCCTGGTACGTCCTGTTGCTGCTCCCCCAACTCCCGGCCATCGCAGCGTCGTCTTGGATCGATCTAAGCGATGGGCGGGCGATTTTTAGCATGGGTCGCCCGCGGGCGCATGCTGCTCCGCAATATGGTACTGGCGTGGCGAAGGGATGACGGTTTGCTGAAATCAGTGAAATCGTTTTCGTGCGCAGGGGAGGGTGGGCCGACAGGGCTGCGCCCTGCACCTGCTCGAAGCCAAAGCCAAAGCGGCTCTGGGCTGTCTGTGGTTTGGCGGGGCGGTGTCGGATTGCGGGGACGCCGTAAACCCGTCCATGGGGGCTTGGCCGCGGCATCCATGCCGCGGACACCCCGCACTCCGACACCGCCCCGCCATCCCACGGGTGCAGGTGGAGG